>NZ_JBXAPG010000016.1:0-146562 GCF_058803765.1 Burkholderia sp. GW821-FHT14F03 | reverse complement strand
CGCCCGCCGTCGCGCGCGAGGACAAGCCCGCCGCCGCCAAACCGGCCGCGCCGGTCGCCGCCGCGCCGCGCGAGGCCGCCAAGCCGCGCGGCCGCAAGAACGCGACGACCGAATTGCAGAAGCTGTTCGTGCTCGACACGAACGTGCTCATGCACGACCCGAGCAGCCTGTTCCGTTTCGAGGAGCACGACGTCTATCTGCCGATGATGACGCTCGAGGAACTCGACAACCACAAGAAAGGCATGTCGGAAGTCGCGCGCAACGCGCGCCAGGTCAGCCGCACGCTCGACGCGCTCGTCGCGAACGCCGGCCCGATCTCGGCCGGCATCCCGCTCTCGCGTCTGGGCAGCCGCGAGGCGCTCGGCCGCCTGTATTTCCAGACCACGCTCACCCGGATCGAGCCGGTCGACGGCCTGCCGGAAGGCAAGGCGGACAACCAGATCCTCGGCGTGGTGCGCGCGCTGCAGCGCGAACGCGCGGACCGCCAGGTCGTGCTGGTGTCGAAAGACATCAACATGCGGATCAAGGCGCACGCACTCGGCCTGCCCGCGGAAGACTACTTCAACGACCAGGTGCTCGAGGACAAGGATCTGCTGTACTCGGGCGTGCGCGAGCTGCCGCAGGACTTCTGGACCAAGCATGCGAAGGGCATGGAGAGCTGGCAGGACACCAAGACCGGCACCACCTACTACCGCGTGACGGGGCCGCTCGTTGCCTCGCTGCTCGTCAATGAGTTCGTCCACCTGGAGCCGCAGAACGGCGAGCCCACGTTCCATGCGATCGTGCGCGAGCTGAACGGCAAGACCGCGCTCCTGCAGACGCTGCGCGACTACAGCCACCACAAGAACAACGTGTGGGGCATCACCGCGCGCAACCGCGAGCAGAATTTCGCGCTCAATCTCCTGATGAATCCGGAGATCGACTTCGTCACGCTGCTCGGCCAGGCCGGCACCGGCAAGACGCTCGTCGCGCTCGCGGCGGGCCTCGCGCAGGTGCTCGACGACAAGCGCTACAACGAGATCATCGTCACGCGCGCGACCGTGCCGGTCGGCGAGGACATCGGCTTCCTGCCCGGCACCGAGGAAGAAAAGATGCAGCCCTGGATGGGCGCGTTCGACGACAACCTCGAAGTGCTGCAGAAGACCGACGACGCAGCGGGCGAATGGGGCCGCGCGGCCACCCAGGAGCTGATCCGCTCGCGCCTCAAGGTCAAGAGCATGAACTTCATGCGCGGCCGCACCTTCGTCGACAAGTACGTGATCATCGACGAGGCGCAGAACCTCACGCCCAAGCAGATGAAGACGCTCGTCACGCGCGCCGGCCCCGGCACGAAGATCATCTGCCTCGGCAACATCGCGCAGATCGATACGCCCTACCTGACGGAAGGCAGCTCCGGCCTGACCTACGTCGTCGACCGCTTCAAGGGTTGGGGCCACAGCGGCCACGTGACGCTCGCGCGCGGCGAGCGCTCGCGCCTCGCCGACTACGCGTCCGACATCCTCTGATCCGCCCGTCGCGTCGCCAGACGCGGCACGACATGGCGCCCGGGCTTGCCCCGGGCGCCATTTTTATTTATAGGGTCGAATCTCGCGCAATCCGGGCGCCGGCAAGCGACGGTTACAACAGTTACGCGCGAAACTTCAAGTCGTTTCTCAAGTTTTCTTGCGAAAGCCCCGCCGGACGGACTACTATCGCCTCTATCTCCGTTGGTCATACGATCGGCGAACGCGCCGCGTTCGCCCTCCCCTGATGCTGCGAATCTGGCTGTCCGTCTTCGTCCTATTCCTGCTTGCGGCCTGCTCAAGCGTGCCGCAAAAGACCGCGCGCACCGGTTCGTCGGGGATGACGATCACGACGCCCCGCGCCTTTCCGCCGCCGCGCGGCTTCCCGAACTTCGTCGACCACAGCGTCGGGCGCGAGGAAATCTCGATCCAGGCGATGAGCCTCGTCGGCGTGCCGTACCGCTGGGGCGGCAACACGCCCGACAGCGGCTTCGATTGCAGCGGGCTCGTGCGCTACGTGGTCGGCCGCGCAGCCAGCGTCACGCTGCCGCGCACCACGGCCGACATGAGCCAGCGCGGCGATACGATCGAGCCGGACGGCATCGCGCCCGGCGACCTGATCTTCTTCAACACGACCGGGCGAGCCCATTCGCACGTCGGCATCTATGTCGGCAAGCTGCGCTTCGTCAACGCGCCCTCGACGGGCGGCACGGTGCGGCTCGACTATCTGACGAATCCCTACTGGGCAAAGCGCTTCGACGGCATCCGCCGGGTCGCGCCGCCGCGGGACAAGGCCGCGCCGTTCGACACGCCGACCTATGAGGCCAGCCGTCCGCCCGAGCCGGCGCCCGCGCCGCGCGTCGCGCCGGTGCAGCCAGCGTATGCGGCCGCGCCGGTCGCGGCGGCCGCCGGACCCGCACCGGCACCGGCGGCGCCTGTGCCTGCACCGGTCCGGCCGGCAGCGATGGCGACCGCGCAGCCGGATCCGTTCGAACCGCCGCCTCCGGGCCTGAGCGCCGCGCAACAGCAGGCGCGCGCGGCCGGCGCAGTCGCACCCGCTCCCGTGCTCACGGCCGCACCGGCCAACGAGATCCCCACGACGGCCGTCGTGCCGTCGGATCCGATCACAGCCGCAGCCGACGCCTTCGAACCGCCGCCGCCCACCGCGCGCGCGGCGGCACGCCAGGCGCAACTCGCGGCCCCGGGCGGCGTCCAGGTTCTGCGGGCCTCCACTGCGCCCGGCAACGCCGCGCCCGCCGCCACCAGCACCAACGACGACCCGATCGCCCGCTTCGCGACGGGCGGCGGCGACTGAGCGTCGCGCACGCCACGCGAAACGGTCGGCGGCGTTCCGTCCAGCGCCCGCCCGGAATCCAGAACCCCGGGGGCCGTCCCGATCCGGAATCAGTCGTCCATACGACAAAGGCGTCGCTGACTCACGACTCGCGGCACCTCGCACGGCTTGCGATGAAGTCTTGCGCCAGAGCACCGGGGGCCCGCGACGGCGATCTGCGCCGAGCCGGACCTCATCCGCTCCCGGTCCCGCGCGACAAAGACGCAGGAGCCTCCCGATTCGCCGCATCTTGCACGGCTTACGATGAAACGCGGTGTCGGAACACCGGGTGCCCCATCCAGCGGCCCACGGCAATAATCCGCGCCGAGGCGGGAATCGTCAGCCCCCCAGCCCACACGATCCGAAATCATCCGCCCAAACAAAAGGCGCCGGGGCCTCTCGGCCCACGGCGCCTTGCGCGCTTGCGGTGAAATCCGGTGTCAGAACACCTGGTGACCGATCCACCATCCCGCGGCGGCGATCAGCGCCGATGCGGGAATCGTCAGCACCCAGGCCCACACGATGTTGCCGGCCACGCCCCAGCGCACCGCCGACAGCTTGCGGGTCGCGCCCACGCCGACGATCGCGCCGGTGATCGTGTGTGTGGTCGACACGGGAATGCCGAGCCAGGAGGCGATGAACAGCGTGATCGCCCCGCCGCTCTCCGCGCAGAAACCACCGACCGGCTTCAGCTTGGTGATCTTCTGGCCCATCGTGCGGACGATCCGCCAGCCGCCGAACAGCGTGCCGAGGCCCATCGACAGGTAGCAGCCCGCGATCACCCAGGCGGGCGGCGCGTCGGCCGTGGCCGATGCGTAGCCCGACGCGATCAGCAGCATCCAGATGATGCCGATCGTCTTCTGCGCGTCGTTGCCGCCGTGGCCGAGGCTGTAGAGCCCGGCGGACAGCAGCTGCAGGCGCCTGAACCTGCGGTCGACCTTGCTCGGCGCCGTGCGGAAGTACAGCCACGACACCCCGAGCATGAACAGCGAGCCGAGGACGAAGCCGAGCAGCGGCGAAATGAAGATGAACGCCACCGTCTTCATCAGGCCGTCGACGTTGAGCGAGCCCCAGCCCGACTTCGCGACCGCCGCGCCGACGAGACCGCCGATCAGCGCATGGGACGAACTGGACGGAATGCCGTAGTACCAGGTGATGATGTTCCAGCCGATCGCCCCGATGAGCGCGCCGAACACCACGTAGTGGTCGACGATGCTCGCATCGATCGTGCCCTTTCCGACGGTCTGGGCGACCTTCAGGTGGAACACGAAATAGGCGATGACGTTGAACGCGGCGGCAAACACGACCGCCTGCTGCGGCTTCAGCACGCCGGTCGACACGACGGTCGCGATCGAATTGGCGGCGTCGTGGAAGCCGTTCATGAAGTCAAACAGGAGCGCGACGAGCACCAGCGTCGCGACCACCCACAGGGCGAGTTGGATCGAATGCATCGTCGTCGGCTCAGGCGTTTTCCAGCACGATGCCTTCGATGATGTTCGCGACGTCCTCGCACTTGTCGGTGATCTGCTCGAGCAATTCGTAGATCGCCTTGAGCTTGATCAGGTTCTTGACGTCCTCTTCCTCGCGGAACAGCTTCGACAGCGCCGAGCGCAGCACGCGGTCCGCCTCGGATTCCCAGCGGTCGATGTCCTCGCAGGCCTTCAGGATCTGTCCGGACTGCTTCATGTCGGACAACAGCGCCACGGCCTGCTGCACGTGCTGCGCGGACTGCGTGACCATGTGCGCGAGCTGGCTCGCCTCCGACGTGACGGCGCGCACGTCATACAGCGACACGGCCGTCGCGACGTCCTCCATCAGGTCGAGGATGTCGTCCATCGTCGTGATCAGCTTGTGGATCTCGTCGCGATCGAGCGGCGTGATGAAGGTCTTGTGCAACAAGTCGATCGCTTCGTGCGTCAGCTTGTCGGCGGCCTTTTCGGCCGATTGAACGTTTTGCTTGTGAATCTCGGCATCCGCGAGATTGTCGATCAGCAGTTCCAGCTCGCGGCCACCGGAGACGATGTAGTTCGCGTGCGCGTTGAAGATTTCGAAGAACTTGCCTTCGGTGGGCATGAATCGACCGAACATGGGATCCCTGGAAAATGGTCAAACAACTGTCATAAAAAACGGCGACATTGTACCGTTTCGCAGTTTGAGGCGAAGCGCTCGATCACGTCATCGGCGACGAGATACAACGTTTCGGAAATTAGGGGTTTACAACCAGCTTTACTCGCCGTAGAAGTTCTGCGCCCCGGCAAAGTTGTCGAACTTCGTAAATTGACCATGGAACGTGAGCCGAACAGGTCCGATCGGGCCGTTACGCTGCTTGCCGATGATGATTTCCGCGGTGCCCTTGTCGGGGCTGTCCGGGTTGTAGACCTCGTCGCGGTAGATGAACAGGATCACGTCCGCATCCTGCTCGATTGCGCCCGATTCCCGCAGGTCCGACATCACCGGCCGCTTGTTCGGCCGCTGCTCGAGGCCGCGGTTCAGCTGCGACAGCGCGATCACCGGCACGTCCAGTTCCTTCGCGAGACTCTTCAGCGAGCGCGAGATTTCCGAGATTTCGGTCGCGCGGTTCTCGCCCTGCGACGAGCCCGACATCAGCTGCAGGTAGTCGACGATGATGAGGCCGAGCTTGCCGCACTGGCGCGAAAGCCGGCGCGCGCGCGAGCGCAGCTCCATCGGGTTCAGGCCGCCCGTCTCGTCGATGAACAGCTGCGCCTCGCTCATCTTCTGCACGGCGTGCGTGAGCTTCGGCCAATCCTCGTCGCTCAGGCGCCCGGTGCGCATGCGATGCTGGTCGAGCCGGCCGACCGAGCCCAGCATCCGCATCACGAGCTGCGTGCCCGGCATTTCCATCGAGAACACGGCCACCGGCAGCCCGTACTCGACCGCGACGTACTCGCCGATGTTCATCGAGAGCGCGGTCTTGCCCATCGACGGCCGCCCGGCCACGATGATCAGCTCGCCGCCGTGCATGCCCGAGGTCATCCGGTCGAGATCGACGAAGCCCGTCGGCGTGCCCGTCACGTCGCTCGGATTCGCGGTGTGGTACAGCGTATCGATGCGCTCGACCACCTGGGTCAGGAGCGGCCCGACCTCGAGGAAGCCCTGGGTGCCGCGCGCACCGTCCTCGGCGATCGAGAACACCTTCGACTCCGCCTCGTCCAGCAGCTGGCGCACTTCCTTGCCTTGCGGATTGAAGGCGTCGGCGGAAATCTCGTCGGCGACCGACACCAGCCGGCGCAGCACGGCGCGGTCGCGCACGATCTCGGCGTAGCGGCGGATGTTGGCCGCGCTCGGCGTGTTCTGCGCGAGGGCGTTCAGGTAGGCCAATCCGCCCACCTCCTCGGCCTTGCCCGAGGTGCCGAGCGATTCGTAGACCGTGACCACGTCGGCCGGACGGGTCGACGCGATCAGGCGGCCGATGTGCTCGTAGATGATCCGGTGGTCGTACCGGTAGAAGTCGCCCTGCGTCAGGAAATCGGCAATCCGATCCCAGGCTGCGTTGTCGAGCAACAGGCCGCCCAGCACCGATTGCTCGGCTTCGAGCGAGTGCGGCGGGACTTTCAACGATTCGATTTGAGGATCTTGCGGCGCATTCATGGCTTGGGATTATCGCGAAATGAGCGTGGCTTCGCCAGCGCGGCGTCGTCTTCTCCAGACGACAAAAAAGGCAGGACCCGGTTGCCCGGGCTCCTGCCCTTTTTTATGGACAGCCTGCCGGCCGTCCGAAAGCATTGTACGCCTTACGCGTGATCGCCAACCACGGCAACCGTGATATCGACCACGACGTCGGTGTGCAGCGCCACTTGAACCGAGTGCTCGCCCACCATCTTCAGCGGGCCTTCCGGCAGACGCACTTGCGCCTTCTCGACGTCGTAACCTGCCTTCTTCAGCAGTTCGGCGATGTCGCCGTTCGTGACCGAGCCGAACAGACGGCCGTCGACGCCCGACTTCTGCGTGATCTGGAACGATTGGCCGTTCAGCTTTTCGCCGACGCCCTGCGCCGCGACCAGCTTCTCGGCGGCGACCTTTTCGAGTTCCGCGCGGCGGACTTCGAATTCGGCGATCGCGTCCTTCGTTGCACGGCGAGCCTTGCGGTTCGGGATCAGGAAGTTGCGGGCGTAGCCGTCCTTGACCTTGACGATGTCACCGAGGTTGCCCAGATTGGCGACTTTTTCCAACAGAATGATTTGCATTCGAATTCTCCTTATCGCGTCGCCTGATTACGCCTTGTGCTGGTCGGTGTACGGCATCAGCGCGAGGAAGCGCGCGCGCTTGATGGCCGTGTCCAGCTGACGCTGATAGTGGGCCTTGGTGCCCGTCAGACGCGCCGGCGTGATCTTGCCGTTCTCGCCGATGAAGTCCTTCAGCGTTTCCGTGTCCTTGTAGTCGATCTGCTCGACGCCGGCTGCCGTGAAACGGCAGAACTTCTTACGCTTGAAGAGCGGGTTTTGTTGCTGACGACGCTTGTCGAATTTCTTACCAGTCGGGCGGGGCATGATTCAGTCCTTTCCAATGTCCTGCAATGATGTGATGTGAAACACCAAGGTTCTCGCGTTGCGGCTTTTCTTCGCCAGGAAACCGCTGAAGAGCGTCTCGACGCCCATCGCGCAGCGTTCCAGCCTGCCGCTCGCCTCGCCTGCCGCCACGGCCGGCATGGTCAACTCGACCTGCCGCGCGACACCTGCTTCGACGACCTCCGTGCGGTGTTGCAACGTACAGCTCGCGATCGGAACGCCGGCGGGGGTATACCGCAGCGGTTCTCGCTCGACGACGCTCGCCGTCAGTTGCAGCCTGTTCACGTCGGGTACGCGCTCCTTGATGGCTTAATGACTAAAACTTAAGCCTGCGCTTCGGTCGGCTGAGCTGCAGCCGCCTTCTTGGCTTCTTCGCGCTGAACTTCCTTCATCATCGGCGACGGGCCGGTTTCGGCCTTCTTCATCTTGACGATGAGGTGACGCAGCACGGCGTCGTTGAACTTGAACGCGTGTTCGAGTTCGTCGAGCGTCGCCTGGTCGCACTCGATGTTCATGCAGACGTAGTGAGCCTTCGCGAGTTTCTCGATCATGTAGGCCAGTTGGCGACGGCCCCAGTCTTCGACACGGTGGATCTGGCCGCCGTGCGAGGTGATCGTGGTCTTGTAACGCTCGATCATCGCGGGCACTTGCTCGCTCTGATCGGGGTGCACGATGAATACGATTTCGTAATGACGCATTACACACTCCTTGTGGATTAAAGCCACCCGGGCGTCTGAACCGGTGTGGCAAGTGAGAAGCCAGAGAGTGTAACCCGCCGGCAGTCCGCATGCAAGGTTTTCCAGTGGCCGGCACTGCAAATCGACCGTGTTTTCAACTACTTGGCCCGTTTTTCGTCCCGCCTGAAGCGCCTGCGCCCCTCTTTCCCGTCCATGTCGGGCCGCCGGATGATCCGGCCCCGGTCATTCCGCGCGCGCGGGCAGCCGCGTCGCGAGCGCCGTCCGGAATGCCGCCAGCGCGGGCGCCTCGGCATCGGTCACCGCCCACCAGGTCATGCCGGCGGCCGGCCAGCGCGCGAGCGCGTAGCCCTGGTCGACGGTCACGAACGGCGTGGTCGCGCCGGGCAGCACGTACACGTCGATCACATGCTTGCGGTAGCGGTAGATCAGCACCGCCACCCGCCGGTGCGCCACGTAGTCGAGACGGCCGCCCACCAGCGCGAAGCCGTCCGCCGCCAGATCGACGACGGGCGGCGCATAGTCGAGCCGGCCGTTGAACCAGGGCTTGACCGTATGCTGATCGGTCGAGATCACGTCGATGTCGCGCCCGGACAGCCCCGCGCGCACATGGCTCGCGACCAGTTCGTCGACCTGCGCGGCCGTGTCGCCGCGGCGGGCGTTGAGCGCGGTCACGGCCACCGCCACGGCCAGCGCCAGCGCGAAACCGCCCAGCCAGCCGACGCCGGGCGCCGCGTACGCGCGGCCGCGAGCGGGGCCCGCGGATCCGCCGTTCGCTGCGCCGCCCTGGCCGAACCAGCGTGCACGCCACCCGGGGCGCGACAGCGGAGGCTTCGCCGCATCGGCCGAATCGGCCGCATCGGCCGTGCCTGCCGTGCCTGCCGTACCTGCCGTACCTGCCGTACTTGCCGTACTTGCCGTACTTGCCGTACCTGCCGTACCTGCCGTACCTGCCGTACCTGCCGTACCTGCCGTACCTGCCGTACCTGCCGTACCTGCCGCCCCCATCGCGCCAGCCGCCCCCGCCGCCGCAACTAGCGGCAACCCCGCCACGATGCGCGCCCGCAACGCCTCCGGCGCGCGGTGGTAATCCGCCTGACGCACCGCGCGGCCGGCCGCCGCCAGCGTCGCGCGCACGCGTCGACACTCGGCGCAGCCGTCGAGATGCCGTCCGACCCGCAGCACGTCGGACGGCGACAGTTCACGGTCAAGGTCCGCATCGAGCAGCGGACGCGCGTCCTCACAGTTCATCGCCAGCCTCCGGTTTCGCTTCCTCCGCCGCCACGGACGCCCCCGCCGGCACGCTGCCCCGCTGCGCCGCCAGCAGCGTCGCGAGCCGGCGCCGGGCCCGGGCGAGCCGCGACATCACGGTGCCGAGCGGCACGTCCGCGATCGCCGCGATCTCGCGATAGCTCAGGTCCTCCATTTCACGCAGCACGAGCACCTCGCGGTACTCGGCCGGCAGCCGCGCGAGCGCCTCGTGCACGCGGCGCGCATCCTCCGCGCGGATCAGCAAGGCCTGTGGATCCGCCCCCACGTCCCAGCCGTCGGGCTCGGCCGCGTCCAGCTCGCCCTCCGCCTCGGCCAGCGCCGCCGTCTCGCGCGCCTGCGCGCGCCGTCGCCATTCCGTGTACCAGGTGCGCCGCACGATCGTCAGCAGCCAGGCCCGCGCGCTGTCGCCATGAAAGGCGTCGAAGAAACGGTACGCGCGCAGGCAGGCCTCCTGAACCACGTCCTCGGCATCCGATGCGTTGCCGCACAGCCAGCGCGCGAGGTTGTAGGCCGCATCGAGATGCGGCAGCGCCAGCTGCTGGAATCGCAGGCTGCGCGCCGCCGCATCGCCCGACGCCCCGGTGCCGCCGTTCCGGCCATGTTCGTCCACGTGTCGCCCCCCTAGTTCGTCACGCCGATGCCGTCGCCCGGCGCAGCGCGTCCTGCGCGCCGCGCGCCCCGTTGCCTCACCTACCGGTCAAGCGGCCAGTTTATTCCCGCCCGCCCCCCGCGCCGGTGAAAAATAAATCTGGAATAAGCGGCGCGGCCCGGCGGTTTGACAGGTATCCGTCCCGTCACCAGGAGCCGCCATGTCCCCCTCATCCCGCGCCGTCGGACGGCGCGATTTTCTTCGCCTCGCCGCCTGCGGCGCGGGCGCCGCGTTCGCGTCGGCGCTGCCCGGCTGGAGCGCCGCCCGCGACGCCGATTTCTTCTTCGTCCAACTGTCCGACTCGCACTGGGGATTCGAGGGGCCGGCCATCAACCCCGATGCGAAGGGCACGCTGCCGAAGGCCGTGGCCGCGGTCAACGCGCTGCCCGTCGCGCCCGACTTCGTGATCTTCACGGGCGACCTCACGCATACGACCGACGATGTCGACGAACGCCACGCCCGCATGCGCGGGTTCCAGTCGATCATCGCGCGCCTCGACGCGAAGCCGCTGCACCTGATGCCCGGCGAGCACGACGCGAGCCTCGACAACGGCGCCGCCTACCGCGAGCACTTCGGCGACACGCACTACACGTTCGATCACAAGGGCGTGCACTTCATCACGCTCGACAACGTCTCCGATCCGGCCGGCCGGGTCGGAGACGCGCAGCGCGCCTGGCTCGCCGACGATCTCGCGCGCCAGCCGAAGGATGCGCGGATCGTGCTCTTCACGCACCGCCCGCTGTTCGACCTCGCGCCGCAATGGGATTGGGCGACGCGCGACGGCGCGCAGGTGCTGGACCTGCTGATGCCCTATTCCAACGTCACCGTGTTCTACGGGCACATCCATCAGGCGCTGCATACGATGACGGGCCATATCGCGCATCACTCGGCCCGCTCGCTGATGTTCCCGCTGCCCGCGCCCGGCTCGCAGGCCAAGCGTCTGCCGGTGCCGTGGGACCCCGCCGCGCCGTATCGCGGGCTCGGCTGGCGCGACGCGCGGGTCGGCGACGCGCCCGGCGCGTTCGCGCTGACCGAGCGGCCGATCGACGCCGGCGCATCCGGCGACCATTCATGACATGAGGAGAACCGATATGCCCCGCCTTCCTTCCCTCGACCGCCGCACGCCGCCCTCCGCCTCGCGCCGCCGCTGGCTGCTCGGCGTCGCCGGCGCCGCCGCCGCGCTCGGCGGCCTCGGCGTGCGCGCGGCCGGGCCGCGCGTGATCACGGTCAGCGCGCGGCGCTTCGTGTTCACGCCGAACCGCATCACGCTCGCGCCGCACGAAACCGTGATCTTCGCGCTGACCGCGCTGGACACCGTGATGGGCTTCTCGATCCCCGAGTTCGGCGTGCGCGCCGACGTGCCGCCCGGCTCGGTCGTCAAGGTGGCCGCGCAAGCCGGCGCGGCCGGCACGGTCGAGTTCCTGTGCGACATCTTCTGCGGCTCCGGCCACGAGACGATGAACGGCACGATCGTCGTCGGCTGAGCGCGTCACATGAACGGGCCCCATCCCGAACCGGGCCGCCGCGCGACGTCGGCGACCGGCGCGCACGGCCGGCGCAAGCCGCCGCGCCACGCGCTCAGGCCGCGCCGCTCCAGTATCCGGGCCGCGCGTAAACGTCGCGCAGATAGTCGATGAAGTAGCGCACCCGCGCCGGCACGTAGCGCTGCTGCGGATAGACGGCCAGGATGTCGTAGTCGGGCAGCGCGAACTCGTCGAGCACGGTCTCCAGCTCGCCGCGCTCGAGCTGGCGCGCGATCTCCCAGGTCGAGCGCCAGCCGAGCCCGAGCCCTTCGGACACCCAGAGGTGCAGCAGTTCGCCGTCGTTGCAGTCGAGCGTGCCCGCCACCCGCATCGTCACCAGCTTGCCGTTGCGCCGGAAGTACCAGCCGCGGTTCTGGCCGCCTTGCAGGTTGAACGCGAGGCAATTGTGCGCGAGCAGATCGTCGAGCGTTCTGGGCCGGCCATGCCGGCGGAAGTACTCGGGCGTGCCGCACACCACGCGCCGGTTCGACGCGAGCTTCACCGCGACGAAGTTCGGATCCACCGCGCCGCCGATCCGGATCGACAGGTCGTAGCCTTCGCGGACCAGATCGACCACGCGGTCGGTGAGATTGAACGACAGCTGCAGTCCCGGTTTGTCGGCCGCGAACGCGGGCGCGAGCGGCGCGACGTGCTTGCGGCCGAACGCGGCGGGCGCCGATACGATCAGGTGCCCACTCACCGCGCGCCGCCCGGCGGCCAGCTCGTTCTCCGCCTGCTCCCATTCGCCGAGCAGCCCGCGGCACCGTTCGAGAAAGGCGCCGCCCTCCTCGCTGATCACCAGCCGCCGCGTCGAGCGGTACATGAGCTTGACGCCCAGCCGCTTCTCGAGCGCGTCGATGCGCCGCCCGAGCACGACGGGCGACACGCCCTCCTCCAGCGCCGCCGCGGCCAGGCTGCCCGCATCGGCCACCCGCACGAAAGTCTCGATCTGCTTGAAGCGATCCATGCCGTGTCTCCTCCGGCGCCGGCCCACGCGGTGCGTGCCGGCCGCCATTCCATACTTTTAGTCTCGAAATAAGCGACTCGACCGGATCTTATCAAAGCTTTTAGTCAGCCCTAAAGTTGCCCCACATCCAGCATCCGCTAATCAAGGAGACATCCCATGGCCAAGATGAGAGCCGTCGACGCCGCCGTGCTCGTGCTCGAAAAGGAAGGCATCCAGACCGCCTTCGGCGTGCCGGGCGCGGCGATCAACCCGTTCTACTCGGCGCTGCGCCGCTCGGGCGGCATCAGCCACGTGCTCGCGCGCCACGTGGAGGGCGCGTCGCACATGGCCGAGGGATATACGCGGGCCGCGCCCGGCAATATCGGCGTGTGCATCGGCACCTCGGGCCCGGCCGGCACCGACATGATCACGGGGCTGTATTCGGCGTCCGCCGATTCGATTCCGATCCTCGCGATCACCGGCCAGGCGCCGCGCGCGCGCCTCTACAAGGAAGACTTCCAGGCCGTCGACATCGAGTCGATCGCCAAGCCCGTGACCAAGTGGGCGGTCACCGTGCGCGAACCGGCGCTGGTGCCGCGCGTGTTCCAGCAGGCCTTCCACCTGATGCGCTCGGGCCGCCCCGGGCCGGTGCTGATCGACCTGCCGATCGACGTCCAGCTCGCCGAGATCGAGTTCGACATCGACACCTACTCGCCGCTGCCGCTCTACAAGCCCGCCGCGACGCGCGTGCAGATCGAGGCCGCGCTCACGCTGCTCAACGAGGCCGAGCGGCCGCTGATCGTCTCGGGCGGCGGCGTGCTGAACGCGGCGGCCGAGGACCTGCTCGTGAGCTTCGCCGAAACGGTCGGCGTGCCCGTGATTCCGACGCTGATGTCGTGGGGCGCGATTCCCGACGACCATCCGCTGATGGCCGGCATGGTCGGCCTGCAAACCGCGCACCGCTACGGCAACGCGACGCTGCTCGCCTCCGACTTCGTGCTCGGCATCGGCAATCGCTGGGCCAACCGCCATACCGGCAGCATCGAGGTGTACACCAAGGGTCGCAAGTTCGTGCACGTCGACATCGAGCCGACCCAGATCGGCCGCGTGTTCGGCCCGGACCTCGGCATCGTGTCGGACGCGAAGGCCGCGCTCGAGCTGTTCGTCGCGGTGGCGCGCGAATGGCGCGAGGCGGGCCGACTCAAGGACCGCAGCGCCTGGGTCGACGACTGCCAGGCGCGCAAGCGCACCCTGCAGCGCAAGACCCACTTCGACAACGTGCCGATCAAGCCGCAGCGCGTCTACGAGGAAATGAACCGGGTGTTCGGCCGCGACACCTGCTACGTGAGCACGATCGGCCTGTCGCAGATCGCGGGCGCGCAGTTCCTGCACGTGTACAAGGCGCGCAACTGGATCAACTGCGGCCAGGCCGGCCCGCTCGGCTGGACCATCCCCGCCGCGCTCGGCGTGCGCGCGGCCGATCCGGCCCGGCCGATCGTCGCGCTGTCCGGCGACTACGACTTCCAGTTCATGATCGAAGAGTTGGCCGCGGGCGCGCAGTTCAAGCTGCCGTACGTGCACGTGGTGGTCAACAACTCGTATCTCGGCCTGATCCGCCAGGCGCAGCGCGCGTTCGACATGGACTACTGCGTGCAGCTCGCGTTCGACAACATCAACGCGCCCGAAGTGAACGGCTACGGCGTCGATCACGTCGCCGTCGCGGAGGGCCTCGGCTGCAAGGCGCTGCGCGTGTTCAAGCCGGACGACCTCGCGCCGGCGCTGCGCCGGGCGCAGGCGATGCTCGCCGAGTTCAACGTGCCGGTGATCGTCGAGGTGATTCTCGAACGCGTGACGAACATTTCGATGGGCGCCGAGATCGACGCGATCAACGAGTTCGAGGATCTCGCGGACAAGCCCGAGCACGCCCCGACCGCGATCACCCTGCTCGACTGAGGCCATCCGGCCGCTTCCTGCCTGACCGACCCTGGAGATTCCTCGCACCATGCCGAAATTCGCCGCCAACCTGACCATGCTGTTCAACGAGACGCCGTTCCTCGACCGCTTCCAGGCGGCCGCGGAAGCGGGCTTCGACGCCGTCGAGTTCCTGTTCCCGTATCCCTATGCGAAAGAGGAGCTGGCCGAGCAGCTCGCGCGCCACCACCTGCGTCTCGTGCTGCACAACCTGCCCGCCGGCAACTGGGACCAGGGCGAGCGCGGGATCGCCTGCCTGCCCGACCGCGTCGGCGAATTCCAGGACGGCGTCGGGCGCGCGCTCGACTATGCGAAGGCGCTCGGCGTGCCGCAGTTGAACTGCCTGGTCGGCATCCCGGCCGCGGGCGCCGCGCGCGACACGACGCTCGTGACGATCGTCGAGAACCTGCGCTTCGCCGCCGCCGCGCTCAAGCGCGAAGGCATCCGGCTGCTGGTCGAGCCGTGCAACGCCTACGATATTCCCGGCTTCGCGCTGAACCGTTCGGCGGAGGCGCTCGACGTGATCCGCGCGGTCGGTTCCGACAACCTGTTCCTGCAGTACGACATCTACCACATGCAACGGATGGAGGGCGAACTCGCGGCGACGCTGCGCCGGCACCTCGCGTCGATCGCGCACATCCAGCTCGCCGACAATCCGGGCCGCCACGAGCCGGGCACGGGCGAGATCAACTACGCGTACCTGTTCGCGCTGCTCGACTCGCTCGGCTACGACGGCTACATCGGCTGCGAGTACAAGCCGCGCACGACGACCGTCGACGGCCTCGGCTGGCTGCGCGACGTCGCCGGCCTCGACGCGGCCGCCGCGCGCGCGCTCGCCTGAGCCGCGCCCCGCATCCTCCCCCTGCCCAACCAGGAGACAACACATGGCAACCACGATCGGCTTCATCGGACTCGGCATCATGGGCGCGCACATGGCGCGCAACCTGCTCAAGGGCGGCCATCGGCTCGTCGTCAACGGCGCCTATCCGGTGCCGGACGACCTGCGCGCAGCCGCGCAGGTCGTCGCGCACTCGACCGCGGTCGCGCAAGCCGCCGACGTGATCATCTCGATCGTCCCGGACACCCCCGACGTGCGCAACGCGCTGTTCGCCGACGACGGCGTCGCGAAGGGCCTGTCCGCCGGCAAGCTCGTGATCGACATGAGCTCGATCTCGCCGCTCGACACCCAGGCCTTCGCCAAGGAGATCAACGCGCTCGGCTGCGACTACCTCGACGCGCCGGTGTCGGGCGGCGAAGTCGGCGCGCGCGACGCCACGCTGACGATCATGGTCGGCGGCCCGCAGCGCGCGTTCGACCGCGCCCGTCCGCTGTTCGAACTGATGGGCAGGAACATCTCGCTGATCGGCAACAACGGCGCGGGCCAGACCACCAAGGTCGCGAACCAGATCATCGTCGCGCTCAACCTCGAGGCGGTCGCCGAAGCGCTGTTGTTCGCCGCGCGCTCGGGCGCCGATCCGGAACGTGTGCGGCAGGCGCTGATGGGCGGCTTCGCGGCGTCGCGCATACTCGAACTGCATGGCGAACGGATGACAAAGCGCACCTTCGATCCGGGTTTCCGCATCGAGCTGCACCAGAAGGATCTGAACCTCGCGCTCGACGGCGCGCGCCGCCTCGGCGTCGCACTGCCGCACACGGCGAGCGCGCAGCAGCTGTTCAGCGTATGCGCCGCGCACGGCGGCCGCAGCTGGGATCATTCCGCCATCGTGCGCGCGCTCGAGATCATGTCGAACTACGAAATAGCCGAGCCGCAGCGCGACGCCAAGGTCGCATGACAGCCCGGCGCGCGAGGCGCGCCGGCATGTGGGGCGCCCGTCGCGTGCGCAAGCATGCGGCGGGCATTTAAGGCCGCTCTGGGCTGAGAGCGGCTGGTGGGGTCCGCAGCGGCACCCGGCGATGCCGGGGAAGCCTTGGTCGGTCAGACGTCATCGTCGGGTGTCCGTCTGTCGGATCTCACGCCTGCCTGGCTTATTACATTTCTTGACGTTCGCGCGTGGGATTTATCATGCAATTTCGCGCGCGAACGCCTACACTTTCGCCACGCCTTTCGAAAAAGTCACCGCGCTCGTCGCGGTGTTTTTTTCGCCACTTCACGGCGCGTTTTTTATCAACCACCTGAAGGAGTGTTGCGATGGGTCTTCTTTCGTTTATCAAGGAAGCGGGTGAGAAGCTGCTCGGCAAGAGCGACGAGCAGGCCGCGAGCGATCCGGCCTCCGCCAACCAGACCGCGGCCGACGCCATCAAGAACTACATCGCCGCGCAGGGCCTCGACACCTCGAACCTGCAAGTCGCCTTCGACGGCGCGTCGCGCACCGTCACGCTGTCGGGCAGCGTCGGCGATCTCGACACCAAGGCCAAGGTCAAGGTCGCGGCCGGCAACGTGCAAGGCGTCGCGGGCGTCAACGACGACGACCTGCAGCCGGACGATCCGCAAGTGCAGTATCACGACGTCGTGTCCGGCGACAACCTGTGGAAGATCGCCGAGAAGTACTACGGCAACGGTGCGAAGAACGACGTGATCTTCCAGGCCAACCGTCCGATGCTGTCGAGCCCGGACAAGATCTATCCGGGCCAGAAGCTCGTGATTCCGCCGCAGGACTGAGCCGCGGCAGCCGAAAAAAAAGCGAACCCGCGGGTTCGCTTTTTTTCTGCGCGCGATGCCGCGCTCAATACGTGTCGAACACCTGCTGCAGGTCGGCCGCACCGCTTACACCGTGCGCGAGCGCAAGCATCAGCAGTACGCGCGCCTTGAACGGATTCAACGAGCCCGCGCTGACGAACCCGAGCGCGTCGTCGTTCGCCGCGCCGTTGCGCATCACGTGGCCGGCCCCCACCCGCGATGCGCGCACCACCGCGATGCCGCGCGCGGCCGCCTCCGCGAGCCCGGCCTGCAATTCCGCATGGAGCGAGCCGTTGCCGGTGCCCGCGACGACGAGGCCGCGCGCGCCGGCCGCCACGCATGCGTCGACCGCGAGCCGCGACACGCCCGCGTAGCTCGTCACCACCTCGACGCGCGGCCACTCGGCCGGCGCCGCGAAGCGCGCGGCGAGCGTATGCGGCCGCGTCGCGCGGCGCGCGAACTCGATGCGGCCGTCCTGCACCCAGCCCAGCGCGCCCAGGTCCGGCGTGTGGAACGCGTCGACTGCATAGGTGCTCGTCTTGACCACATCGCGCGCGCAGTGAATCTTGTTGTTGAACGCAACGAGCACGCCCTGTCCGCGCGCGGCCTCGCTGCCGGCCACCGCGACCGCATTCAACAGGTTCAGCGGACCGTCCGACGACAACGCGGTCGCGGGCCGCATCGCGGCGGTCAGCACCACGGGTTTCTCGCTCTTCACGGTCAGGTGCAGCAGATAGGCCGTTTCTTCGAGCGTGTCGGTGCCGTGCGTGACGACGACGCCGTCGACCGACTCGTCCACGAGCAGCGCGTTGATCCGTTCGGCGAGCGCGGTCCAGAGCGGCAGCGCGAGATCCTTGCTGTCGATGCTCGCGATCTGCTCGCCCTCGATCCGGGCGACCTGCGCGAGCGCCGGCACCGCGTCGAGCAGGTACGCGACGCCCAGTGCGCCCGCCTGGTAGCCGGCCGTGCGCGCGGCGTCGGGCGCGGCGCCCGCGATCGTACCGCCGGTGGCGAGCACTGCGATGCGCGGCAAGGCGCGCCCGGACGGGGAGGAAGGGGAATTCGGTGTGGATGCGTTCATGGCCGCGATTGTACTGGCTGCGGCCCGGTTTCCTGCAATGTCGCGCGGTTCGGGCCGACGCGCGCGACCTGCGCGGTTCCACCCGGGGCCGCCCGGCTCTGCGCCGGCCTGCACTGCCGACGTGCCGGGGGCCGACGCCCGGAACAGACCATGCGGCGCTCAATTCGGCGCGTAGCCCCGCGCGGCCGCGCCCTCGGCCGCCCCGCCCAACGCCAACGCGCGCCACTCGCGGATCGAGGCGCGACGTCCGGTCCGGAACAGGCCACATGACACTCAACGCGGTGCATAGTCCCGCGCGCCTCCTCTCGCGGCCGCCCGACGCGCGCCGCTCGCAAATCGGGGCGCGGCGCCCGGAACAGACCATACGACACGCAACTCCGTGCACTGTCCCGCGCGGCTGCACCCTCGGCCGCCCCGCTCGACGCCGGCGCGCGCCACTCGCGGATCGAGACGCGACGTCCGAACAGATCACACGACGCTCAACTCAATGCACGGCTCGGCGCGACGCTCAATTCATCGCACTGCGCGAGAAAGGCGCGCAGCATCTCGATCGGCTCCCCGCCGCCGACCCGCGTGGTCGCGACCCGGATGCGCGCGTCGGCATACGACACGCCCAGTTGCACGCGCAGGCTCTCCTCCATCCGGATCAGATAGCCGTCCATCGTGCCGCCCCCCGTCAGCGGCATCAACGTGAGCACCATGTCGCCCGCTCCGCCCGGGCGCAACCATTGCGCATCGAGCGAACGGCGCATCCGCAGCACATGCTCGCGGCACATGCGGCCGACCCGGCTGCGCTCGAACACCAGCGCGACGAGCGACGATTCGATCCCGGTCGTGTCGTGCAGCCGCGTGAGCCGTGCGTAATCGAGCGCGAAATCGTACGGGCACGCGTCGCGCAGCGCGCGCGTCAGCGGCGCGTGGCGCAGCCCGTCCGCGTAGTAGCCGCACATCGTCAGCAGGAACTGCAGGTTGTCGCGCGTCTGCGCGAGGAACGGCATGTGTTCGATCACGAGCACGCCGACCGGCGCGCCCGTCGCGTCGATGAGCGGCGCGCAGGCGAAGTGACGCGAGCGCGCGCCCGGCTGGGAGCGCGCGAGCTTGCCGGACTCCAGCGCCTCGTGCGCGAGCGGCGCGGCCGGATCGAACTCGAAGGACTCGCCGATCGCCGCCATCGGCGTGCGGCCCAGCACGCCGTCGCGCCAGGCGTACAGCGCCGCGCGTTCGAGCCGGCAGGCCTGCGCGACTGTATCGAGAAAGCGCGCAGCGCCCGGCAAGGGCGCGGAGGCTGCCGCGGGCGCATCGTCGAGCGCGAGCGCGCGCAAGCGCGTGAACGCCTCGCGCAAGGTCGCGGGGCGCGCCACGCCGTCCTGTTCGAGCCGTTCGTGCGACAGGCGCAGCAGGAACGCATGCTTGGTCCGCACCGACTGACGCTCCGCGCGATCGACGCGCGCCGCGCGCGCCTGCCGCGCGCGCGACGCCCACAGGTCGCCGAACTGTCCGGCCACCAGCGTCAGCGCGCAACTGACCAGAAAGAAAGCGGCGGAAGGAAAGGCCGCGGCCACGCGCCCGTCGCCGAAGCACAGCGCGGCCAGCACCATCAGGCCCGCGCTGCCGACGCCCGCCAGCGTGCCGCGGCGCAGCGCGAACACCGCCGGCGCGAACCACAGCCAGGGAAAGTCGGCATGCGCCTGCAAGGGATCGCCGGGGCTGCGCAAATGGCCCACCATCACGAGCGCGAGCGTCGCGAACAGGGTCTCCAGCATCACCGCGGAGCCGCGCCGGACCGGCGCGAACCAGCCTGCGATGCCGCCGCGTGCATGCGGCGCGCCCAGCTCGGTCGAGATCGACTCAGCCATGCGGGGCCCCTCTGCCGAAGGCGGCCCGCACCGCGCCCGCCCGGGCGGCGGCAGGCGCGGCGCGTCGCAACCGGTCCCGGCGCACGCGCGCCGACGCCCGGCCCGCGCCGCCCGCACGCGCCCAGTGATGTGCCGGTGCGCGATGCCGGCAGGCGCATGGTTCCCCACACGACGCGCGTATCTGATCGAACGACAACATCAGTCAACAACCTGCCATCCCGCGTACCGGCCGGACAGCGTGAAATCGCCGCGTGCGATGCATCCCCGCCGCGTAACGAACGTTGGCCAGGCGCCGCGCAACCGCGGCGCCATCTTGGTATCGATGCCATTTCACGACGGCATCGCTGCTCTACACAGTACGCGGACGAACGCTCGCTGCTTCCCCTTCCGCAATATCTCAAAAAAGAGAGGTGCAACCACCGCGCAGCGAGGTTATAACCCGTCGCCCGGCTCCCCTCAACCCTGCGCGAGCGGCATCCGCCCGCCCGGCCGCGCGGCTTGGCGCGCGATACCGTCGTGCCAATCGTTTGCGTGTTAAAGATGTTCAAATCTGTACGTTTGCGAGGGAAATGCCGGACGTGGCTTTTTCGATCAGCGTTTTGTTGTTTTTAAGATGATTTGCCATAATGCAAACCGCACCCCATGCACTTCGCGCGGGGGCGGTCATGTCACAGAACATGCAATTCACCCACTGGGAGTGTCCAATGAAAATCCGATCGCTCATGGCTGCACTGCTCGTCGGCGGCATGCTGGCTTCGCCGGCCTTCGCCCAAAACAACCAGCAGGACAAGATGAAGGCGTGCAACGCGCAAGCAGCCGGAAAGTCGGGCGACGAGCGCAAGGCGTTCATGAAGGACTGCCTGTCGGCCAAGAAGAAGATGAGCCAGCAAGACAAGATGAAGGCCTGCAACAAGGATGCGGCAGGCAAGATGGGCGACGATCGCAAGGCGTTCATGAAGAGTTGCCTGTCGAGTCAGCCGGCCGCCTGACACCGCGCGCGCCGCCACAATGCCGCGGGCCGTTTCGACGGACGCGGCATTTTTTTGGGCGCGTCGAAGCAAGCTGACGAAGCCTTGATCCAACTGCGGCGATTCGCCGCGTTTTCTTCTATGATGGCTGCTACGCGGCCCTCCCCACGAACAAGAAGCGCCATCGGGCCGCCCCTCAACCCGCATCAAACGGAGAGGCAAGAGGATGGCATGGAGACAACACCGCTGGTTCAGGCGCTGGCTGATCGTGATCGTGTTTTGGGCCGTGCCCGTCGCGATCGTCGCGGTTCGGGAGATTCGCGAGGAAATGGCCTATAACTACGCCGACCTCCAGCAGGCACTGACCACCTGGCAACTGACCGACGCGCAGCGCGCGGCGGGCTTGGCCGCGCGCTGCCGCGGCGAGCCCGACGAGGCGCGCGCCGCCGGCTGCCCGGCCGAGGTGCTGACCGCGAACGCGGCGCGCCAGCAGGAAGCCCGCGACGAGTTCACGCTGCGCCGCAGCACGCTGTTCGGCTATCTATGGCATGCATTCGTCGGCTACTGGATCGTGCCTGCCGCGTTTCTGTTCGCATGCGGCGTCGTGATCGCGCTGATCCGCCGTGCGCTGCGGCGCCCGCCCATCAAGCCCCCCGTTTCGCATTGACGCGCCGGGTCGATGCTTCGCAACACGAACGATGCCCGAACGCGGGCCGCCGAAATGCCTTCGTAAGCCGCTGTGATATAACGTCTGACGTGACGCTCCGGCAGCACGGAAATCACTCTGAACGACTAACGATGGAGAACGACGATGCAGAAACGGAATCTCGTATTGAAAGCCGCCACCGCCCTCCTTGTCGGCAGCCTCGCGCTCGCCGGCTGCACGACCACGCCGGACAAGCCCGCTAGCGCCGCGACCAACGCGTCGAAGCGTCAGGCGATCGATGCGAGCGTCGATGCGACGCTGTCGCGCCTGTACTCGACCGTGCCGGGCTCGCGCGAGCTGGCCGGCAAGGCGCGCGGCGTGCTGGTGTTCCCCGACGTGATCCAGGCCGGCCTCATCATCGGCGGCCAGTCCGGCAACGGCGCGCTGCGCGTGGGCGGCAGCACCATCGGCTACTACAACACGTCGTCGGTGTCGGTCGGCCTGCAGGCCGGCGCGCAGTCGAAGGCCATCGTGTTCCTGTTCATGACGCAGGACGCGTTCGACAAATTCCGCAATTCGGAAGGCTGGTCGGCAGGCGGCGACGCTTCGGTGGCGCTCGTGAAGATGGGCGCGAACGGCGCGATCGACACCACCACCGCGACGGCCCCCGTCGAGGTGATCGTGCTCACCAACGCCGGCCTGATGGGCGACGTGTCGATCAACGGCACCAAGATCTCGAAGCTCGCGATCTGAGCGCCGCGCGCCCCGTGCCGGGGCGCGCCGCCGCCTTGCCCGGCGATGCACCTGCATCGCCGTTTTTTTGCGCGGCTCAGGACGCGGAATCGATCACCTTGAAGCGCGCCCGTTTCTGCGCGCGGATCATCGACTGGTACACGTCGACGTATTCCTGCGCCATCCGCCGCGACGTGAAGCGCGACTCGAAACGCGCGCGCACCCGCTCGCGCGACAGCGTGTCCAGCCGGTTCACGGCCGCCACCGCACCGATCTCGTCCTCGACGATGAAACCCGTCAAGCCTTCCTCCAGCACCTCCGGCACCGCGCCGCGATTGAACGCGATCACCGGCGTGCCGCACGCCATCGCCTCGATCATCACGAGGCCGAACGGCTCCGGCCAGTCGATCGGGAACAGCAGCGCATGCGCGCCCGACAGGAATTCCGCCTTCTGGTGATCGGCGATCTCGCCGATGAATTCGACATGCGGCAACGCGAACAGCGGCTTGATCTGGCGTTCGAAGTATTCCTCGTCCGCCGAATCGATCTTGGCGGCGATGCGGATCGGCATGCCGCAGCGCTGCGCAATGCGGATCGCGGTGTCGACGCGCTTCTCGGGCGAGATCCGGCCCAGGAACGCGAGGTATTTCTGCTCGACGGGCTGCGGCGTGTACAGCGTCTCCGGCAGCCCGTGATACACGGTCGTCAGCCACTTCGCCTGCGGCAGCGGCTGGCGCTGCGCGTTCGAGATCGAGATCACCGGCGCCGTATCGAAGGTGTCGAACACCGGCTGCTGCTCCGGCAGATCGAGGCGGCCGTGCAGGGTCGTCACGAACGGCGTGTCCTGCCGGTTGAACACCGAGAACGAGTAGTAATCCATGTGGAAGTGCAGCACGTCGAAATCCTTCGCGCGCCGCGCCACCGTTTCCATCAGCAGCATGTGCGGCGCGATCCGGTCGCGGATCGACACGTCGAGCCGCAGCGCGCGCGGCCACACGGCCTCCAGCTTCGCGCGGGTCTGTGAATCGCCGCTCGCGAACAGCGTCACGTCGTGGCCGAGGTCGACGAGCGCCTCGGTGATGTACGACACCACGCGCTCCGTGCCGCCGTACAGCTTGGGCGGCACCGATTCCGTCAACGGCGCGATCTGGGCAATTCTCATGGGCGTGATCTCCTGAGGCCGCCGGCTGTGCGGCCATGACGGCCGGACCGGCTGGAATATCTCGTTATTGTATCGAGTGCGGGGCCGCTCGCCGCCGCACTTGCATTTCCTGGGGTTTGTTACAGCGAGGATACATCGGGCGCGGGCGCGCCGGGGCCGCCGTTCAGCGCGTCGGCCACTTCCACGGCGGCCGGTCGAATGCGTCGACGTCGGCGAGCCGGGTCGCGCCCAGCTCCTTTTCCAGCACCAGCGAGTGGCTGCCCGGTTCGCGCTCGAGCGTCGCGATCAGGCGCGCCGCATGCGACACAACGATCACCTGCGAGCGCTCGGCCGCGCGCGCGATCAGGCGGCCGAGCGCCGGCAGCAGGTCCGGATGCAGGCTCGTCTCCGGTTCGTTCAGCACCATCAGCGCGGGCGGGCGCGGCGTCAGCAGCGCCGCGGCGAGCAACAGGTAGCGCAGCGTGCCGTCGGACAGCTCCGCCGCCGCCAGGGGCCGCAACAGGCCGGGCTGCCGCATCAGCACCTCGAAGCGGCCGCGCCCGCCGGGGTTGTCGATGTCGACCGCGGCGCCCGGAAACGCGTCGTCGATGGTCGCGGCGAGCGCCTCGCGATCGCCGATCTCGCGGATCGTCTGCAGCGCCGCGGCGAGATCCGTGCCGTCGTCCGCGAGCACCGGCGTGTGCGTGCCGATGTGCGACAGGCGCGCCGGGGCAGCCGCGTCGGTGCGGAAATGGTCGTAGAAGCGCCACGAGCGGATCCGCTCGCGCACCGAGATCATCTCGGGCGCGCTGGTCGGATCGACGAACTCGGTCAGCATCGAGTCGAAGCTCGCGACCGGCTGCGGCACGCTGCGCCAGGCGCCGGCGGCGTCGCGCGCGCGGATCAGCGCGCCGTGCCGGTCGACCAGCAGCGACGACGGGCGCGGCACCGCCCCGTTCCAGATGCATTCGCGCTTCACCACCGGATCGAAATTGAATTCCGTCTGACCCGGCACAGGCAGGCCGAGGTCGATCGCATAGCCGAAATCCTCGCTCGCGAAGCCGAGCCTGAGATTCACCGGGTCCCGGCGCGTCGTCCCCTGCACGGGCTCGTCGCCCGCCAGCATGCCGCGCGTGAAGCGCTCCGGCCCCGCCCACAGCGTCGACGGCAGCCCGCCTTCGCGCGCGAGCGATGGAATCACGCGCCCCTGCGCGGTGTCGGCAAGCAGGCGCAGCGCGCGGTAGACGCTCGACTTGCCGCTGCCGTTCGGGCCGGTGATCACGTTGAGCCCGGCGAGCGGCACGATCAGTTCGCGCAGCGAGCGGTAGTTGGCGATGGCGAGAACGGAAAGCGGCGACATGGCGTCCTGGGCGAGAGGCGTGGACCGGCGCGCGTCAGCGCGGCGCGGCGGAAGGTTCGGATGCGGTCGGATCCGCGGCCGTGCGGGCCGCCGTGCTCGCGGCCGACGGCGCCGCCGGCTGGCCGGTCGGCGCGGCGTCGCGCGCGTCGGTCGCCGCGTGCGGGAACAGCTCCGCGCGGGTGCGCGGCAGGCAGTCGGGATAGTGTTCCTGGATGAACGCGATCAGGCCTTCGCGCACCCGGCAGCGCAGGTCCCAGGCCAGCGACGAGTCGCGCGCGCTGACGAGCGCGCGCAGCTGCATCGCGCGCTCGGTCGCGTCGGTGACCTGCAGCACCTGCACGCGGCCGTCCCATTCGGGCGCGGCGGCGACGAGCCGCGCCAGCTCGGCGCGCACGGGCGCGAGCGGCAACCGGTAGTCGACGAACAGGAACACGGTGCCGATGATCTCCGCGCTGTTGCGGGTCCAGTTCGCGAACGGATTCTCGATGAACCACTGCAGCGGCACGACGAGCCGCCGCTGGTCCCACAGGCGCACCGACACGTAGGTGCCGGTGATCTCCTCGATGCGGCCCCACTCGCCCTGGATCACGACCACGTCGTCGAGCCGGATCGGCTGCGACAGCGCGATCTGCAGGCCCGCGATCAGGTTGCCGAGCACCGGCCGCGCCGCGATGCCGGCGACGAGCCCGGCCACGCCCGCCGAGGCGAGCAGGCTCGCCCCCACCTGGCGGACGTTCGGAAACGTCATCAGCGCGGCGCCCACGCCGACGATCACGATGACCACCATCACGGTGCGCGCGAGCACCCGGGCCTGCGTGTGGATGCGGCGCGCCTGCAGGTTGTCGGGCGTGTCGAGTGGATGGGCCTGGACGATCGCCTCGGCGACGGCCGCCGCGACGCGCACCAGCAGCCAGGTCAGCGCGCCGATCAGCCCGACCGCCGCGAAGGTGCGCAGCCCGCCCGCGAACGGCAGCGCATCGGCGACCTGCAGCCAGAGGAATTCGAGCGCGAGGAACGCGAGCACGACGAGCGACGGCTTGTCGATATACCGCACCACCGCGCTCGTGATCGGATACGGCCGCGCGACGCGCCGCACGACGCGCGCGCCGAGCCCGTGCACGGCCGCGGCGACGAGCACCGCGAGCAGCGAGGTCAGCAACGTGCCGGGCCAGGAATGGAGCGGCGCATCGGCGATGCGCCGCAGGTCGTCTAGCGTGATCATGAGCGCCGTGGCGGGATCAGGGGGACGGGGCGCGCGCCCCGCGCGTCGGACAAGGGCCGGCCGCGCCGGCCCTGAAGCTCAGTTGGCCCGGCAGGGAAACGCCTTGCCGAGCCCGAGCGACACCGCGGTGCTCGCGTTGTAGTCGGCGAGCTTCGGATTCTCCGCGATGTACTTGCGCACCGCATCGGTCATCTGCTGCGCCTTGATGTCGGGCGGCAGGCAGAAATACTGGCCGACGCGCGGCCCGGTCGTGCCGCCGATCGCGTCGATCGTGTTGTAGACGCCATCCGCCGCGCCTTCGATATAGGCCGCGCACGAGGCCCGCGACTTCACGTCGGTCTTCGCGCACAGCTTGTCGAGATCGCCGCCGGTAAAGGCAGCCGCCGTCAACGGCACGGCGAGCGCGGCGGCGCAAAACATAGCCCGCAACATTGGGGGTTCCTTATGTCAAGGCGGCGTCGGGAGCCGCCGCTACTACGGACGGCGCGGCCTGACGCCGCGCCGAAAACCGTCATTTTGCACTTTTTTGCGCATCGCCCGGCGTTCCCGCGCCGATCCGCACGGTGCGCTTCGACAGAATCTCGATCGCGTCGGGCGCCTTGTAGTGCTGCGCGAAGTCGAGCGCGCTGATGCCAAGCTGGTTCTTCAGCGCCGGATCGGCGCCCTGGTCGAGCAGCAGCGTGACCGTGCTCGCATGGTTGCCGCGCGCGGCCATCATCAGCGGCGTGGTGCCGTTCGGCGAGCCGGCGTCGATGTACGCGGACTTGTCGAGCAGCAGCCTGACGACGGCGTCCTGGCCGTTGGTGGCCGCGTAATGCAGCGCGGTCCAACCCTTCTTGCTGACTTCCGCGCCCTTGTCGATCAGCAGCTTCGCGAGGCCCAGGTCGCCGTTCAGCGAGGCCAGCATCAGCGCATTCTCGCCCGCCGCGTCGGTCTTCTCGAGGTCGACGTTCGGGGCCGCCGCGAGCGCCGCGGCGACCTTGTCGGACTTCTCGCGCGCCGCGATCACGAGGAGCGGATCGCCCTTGTCGTCGGTCGTGTTCGGGTCGAGCCCGCCCTTCAGCTGCTTCGCGATGTCGTCGATGTCGTCGAACTTGACCGCCTTCACGATGCCGGTCAGTGACTCCGCCTGGGCCGGCGCGGCCGCCGACAGGCCGCCCGCGACGCACAGCGCAGCCAGCGCCACCAGCGCGCCCTGTTTCGACAAGTACTTGATCGATTTCATTTTTTTCACTCCTACCCCTGGGTTGAGACACGGCCCGAACCGTCCTCGGGGACGATCTTGAAGAGCCGGAAAAAATTCTGCGACGTCGCGGCGGCGAGCGCCTCGTCGGTCATCCCGCGTTCCGCCGCGATAAAGCGTCCGACATGGCTGACGTACGCAGGTTCATTCGGCTTGCCCCGATAAGGCACCGGCGCGAGGTACGGCGAGTCGGTCTCGATCAGCAGGCGCTCGAGCGGCACGCGCCGCGCGACGTCCTGCACCTCCTCGGCCTTCTTGAACGTGACGATCCCCGACAGGGAGATGTGGAAGCCCTGGGCGAGCGCCTGCTCGGCGACCGGCCAGGGCTCGGTGAAGCAGTGCATCACGCCGCCCGGCACCTCGGCGCGCTCCTCGGCCATGATCCGCAGCGTGTCGGCCGACGACGCGCGGGTGTGCACGATCAGCGGCTTCATCGTCGCGTGCGCGGCGCGGATGTGGGTGCGGAAGCGCTCGCGCTGCCACTCCATGTCCTCGATCGTGCGGCCGTCGAGCCGGTAGTAGTCGAGCCCGGTCTCGCCGATCGCGACCACCTTCGGGTGCGCGGCCAGCTCGATCAGCTCGGCGAGGCTCGGCTCGCGCGCGTCCTCGTGGTCCGGGTGCACGCCGACCGACGCGTACACGTTGTCGTGCTCGCGCGCGATCGCGAGCACGTCCGGCAGGGTCTCGAGATCGACCGACACGCACAGCGCATGGGTCACGTCGTGCCGACGCATATTCTCGAGCACCTCGGGCAGGCGGTCGCCGAGCCCTGCGAAATTGATATGGCAGTGTGAATCGACAAACATGATGCGTTCCTGATGCAGGTTCAGTGCGCGCCGTCGAGGCGCTTGCCGAGGATCACGAGATCGCGCTCGACGCCGTCGAGCACGGCGACGCGCGGCAGCGTCCCCCAGGTCGTGAAGCCGTGGCGGGCGAACAGTTTGAGGCTCGGCGCGTTGTGGCCGAAGATGAAGCCGAGCGCGGTATCGATGCGCAGCGCCGGCGCATGCGCGAGCGCTGCCGCGAGCAACTGCCCGCCGAGCCCCCGGCCGCGCGCGGCCTCGTCGAGGTAGATGCTGATCTCGCTCGTATGACGATACGCTGGCCGGCCGTAGAAATCGGAAAAGCTGAGCCAGGCGATCACCCGGCCGCCCGCCTCGACCACCCACAACGGCCGGCCGGCCGGGCTGTGCGCGTCGAACCACGCGCGCCGGCTCTCGACCGTGACCGGCTCGGTGTCGGCCGTCACCTGGCGCGACGCGACGGTCGAATTGTAGATGGCGACGATCGCGGGCAGGTCGTCGGGGGTGGCGTCACGGTAGGCAAGCGTCATGGTGTCATCCGGGTGCGGGCGTGGCGGGGTCAGGCGAACAGGTCGCGATAGCCGAGAAAGAGTTCCTCGAACACGAGCCGCGCGTTGAGCGGGTGGTTCTCCACCGCGCGCTGCCGCGTGACCGTCTTCATGAAACGCGCGAAGGCGTTCGCGTCGAGCGCCTGCGCGCAGCGCGCGAGCGCCTTCGCCTGGCTCGGGAAATAGCGCGGCGCGCCCGCCATGCGCTGCGCGAGCAGGTCGTACAGCCAGCGCTGCAGCCAGCCCAGCACGAGCGGCACCGGCAGCTTCTGCAAGGTCTCGCCGCACGCGAACGGGTCGCAGCCCTCGCCCGCCGCGAGCTGAGCAAGCGTCCAGTCGCGCAGCGGCCTGTTCTCGTCGCTCGCGAGCGCGAGCGCGGCGAGCGGCGCGCCGCCCACCTCCGCGAGCAGCGCGGGCGCGTCGGCCACCCCCTGCGCGGCGAGCCAGTCAGCCGCCGCGGCCGGCGCGGGCACCGTCATCGGCCACTGCCGGCAGCGGCTGATGATGGTCGGCAACAGCCGGTCGACGCGCGCCGACACCAGCAGGAACACGACGCCCGCGGGCGGTTCCTCGAGCGTCTTCAGCAGCGCGTTGGCGGCCGCGACGTTGAGCGCCTCGGCCGGATACAGCACGACGACCCGCGCGCCGCCGCGGTGCGAGCCGATCCCGCAGAAATCGAGCAGCGCGCGCACCTGCTCGATCTTGATTTCCTTGCTGGGCGTGCGGGTCTTCTTGCCGCCCTCGTCGGCCTCGGCGGCCTTGGGCTCATCGGCCTGCGCGGCCGCGAACGCCTCGCCCGCGAGCGCCTCGGGCAGCACGATCCGGTAATCGGGGTGATTGCCCTGCTCGAACCAGTTGCACGCCGCGCAGGCGCCGCACGGCTCGCCGTTCTCGCGCGGCGATTCGCACAGAAAGCCTTGCGCCACGTGCTGCGCGAAGCGCAGCTTGCCGATGCCCGCCTGCCCGTGCAGCAGCAGCGCGTGCGGCCAGTGCGCGCGCAGCGCCTGCAGGCGGTTCCAGTCGTCGGTTTGCCACGGATAGATCATGGAGCGTCGTTCCTTCGTCACAGCGTCGCGAGCACGCCTTCGAGCCGCTTTTGGATCTGCGGGATGGTTTCGGTCGAATCGACGATCGCGAACCGATGCGGCGCCTCCTCCGCGCGCCGCAGGTACTCCGCGCGCGTGCGGGAAAAGAACGCATCGGATTCGCTCTCGAACTTGTCGGGCATGCGCGCCGCGCCGCGCCGCTCGCTCGCGATCTGCGGCGAGACGTCGAACAGCACGGTCAGATCGGGCTGGAAGCCGCCCTGCACCCAGCGCTCGAGCGCCTCGAGCTTGTCGCGCGGCAGCCCGCGGCCGCCGCCCTGGTAGGCGAAGGTCGCATCGGTGAAGCGGTCGGACACGACCCAGTCGCCGCGCGCGAGCGCGGGCTCGATCACGAGCGCGAGATGCTCGCGCCGGCCGGCGAACATCAGCAGCGCCTCGGTCTCGAGGTCCATCGGCTGGTTCAGCAGGATCTCGCGCAGGGTCTCGCCGAGCCGCGTGCCGCCCGGTTCGCGGGTGACGACGACCTGGCGCCCCGCCGTCGCGAGCTTCGCGCCCAGCTGCTCGCAGAACCACGGCAGATGCGTGGTCTTGCCCGCGCCATCGATGCCTTCGAACGTAATGAATTTTCCGCGCGCCATTGCTATTGACCTCGTATGTATTTGTCCACGGCCTTGTTGTGATCCCCGAGCGTGTCGGAGAAGACGCTCGTGCCGTCGCCCTTCGCGACGAAATAGAGCGCCGTCGTCGGCGCGGGATTCACGGCGGCCTGCAGGGCCGCCGCGCCGGGCAGCGCGATCGGCGTCGGGGGCAGTCCGCGGCGCGTATAGGTGTTGTAGGGCGTGTCGGCCAGCAGGTCGCGCTTGAGCAGATGGCCGTCGTAGGCGCCGCCGAGGCCGTAGATCACGGTCGGATCGGTCTGCAGCGGCATGCCGATGCGCAACCGGTTCGCGAACACCGCGGCGACGAACGCGCGGTCGGCCGCGTGACCGGTTTCCTTCTCGATGATCGACGCGATCGTCAGCATATCGTAAGCGCTCCGGTACGGCAGCCCGGGCGCGCGCATCGCCCATGCCTCGGCGACGCGCGACTGCATGAGCCGGTACGCGCGCCGATAGATGTTCAGGTCGCTCGTGCCCTTGTCGAACAGGTAGGTATCCGGAAAGAACAGCCCCTCGCCGCTGCCGCGCGCGACCTCGGCGTCCGACGCACCGATCTGGCGCAGCAGATCGGCGTCGCTCAGGCCCGCGCTCGCGTGCTGCAGCGCCGGATTCGCGTCGAGTTCGGCGCGCATCCGCTTGAACGTCCATCCTTCGATCACGGTCGCGACGTATTCGTTCACGTCGCCGCGCGCGATCTTCTGCAGCACGTCGTAGGGCGTCACGCCTGTCTTGAACTCGTAGTTGCCCGATTTCAGCCGGCTCGACAGGCCGAGCACCCGGGTCAGCGCGACGAACAGGCGGGGCTCGACCGGCACGCCCCCGCGCTGGAGCTGGAGCGCGACGCCGCGCACGGTGCTGCGCGGCTTGATCGTGACGTCCAGCGCCGCCGCGGGCAGCAGCAGCGGCCGGGTGGCCCAGTAATAGCCGGCGCCCGTGAGCGCGACGGCCAGAACGACGGCCAGCGCCGCCAGGGCGGCGCATTTCTTCAATAGGGACATGGAAACGTGACTCAGATAGACCCCATATAATACAAGCTCGCTTCCGCCAAAGTCAGGATTGACTCCTCCCGCCTTCCATGAGCACACCGATTGCCTCACCCGCGTTGCCCGTTCCGTCCTCCGCCGATTTCGACGCCGCGCTGCGCAGCGGCGCGTATACGCTGCTGCCGCAGTTCGGCATCATCGACGTCGCGGGCGCCGATGCCGCGACCTTCCTGCACAGCCAGTTGACCAACGACATCGAGCATCTCGACCTCGGCGCCGCGCGGCTCGCCGGCTACTGTTCGCCGAAGGGCCGCCTGCTCGCGTCGTTCCTCGCATGGCGCGCGGGCCATGACGTCCGCCTGCTGGTGTCGAAAGACCTGCAGCCCGCCGCGCAGAAGCGCCTGTCGATGTTCGTGCTGCGCGCCAGGGCGAAGCTCGCCGACGCCGGCGACGCGCTCGTCGCGGTCGGCTTCGCGGGCGACGTGCGCGACGCGCTCGCCGGCATGTTCGACGCGCTGCCGGACGGCGTGCACACCAAGGTCGACGGCCCCGCGGGCGCGCTGATCCGGCTGCCCGACGCGGCGGGCCGGCTGCGCTACCTGTGGATCGGCGCGCGCGCCGACGTCGAGGCGCGTCTCGCCGCGCTCGATGCGCGCCTCGCGCGCGTCTCGCCCGCCGTCTGGGACTGGCTCGACGTGCGCGCGGGCGAAGCACGCATCACGCAGCCCACGATCGAGCAGTTCGTCCCGCAGATGGTGAATTTCGACGTGATCGGCGCGGTCAATTTCCGCAAGGGCTGCTACCCGGGCCAGGAAATCGTCGCGCGCAGCCAGTATCGCGGCACCATCAAGCGCCGCACGGCCCTCGCGCACGTCGCGGGCGACACCGGCGCCGCGCGCGCGGGCGTCGAGCTGTTCCACTCGGACGACCCGGGCCAGCCGTGCGGCTTGATCGTCAACGCGGCGGCCGCGCCGAACGGCGGCGTCGACGCGCTGGTCGAGATCAAGCTGGTCGCGCTCGACACGGGCACGGTCCACCTCGCGACGGCCGACGGCCCGGCGCTGCAGTTCCTGTCGCTGCCCTACGCGCTACCCACCGAGAACTGATCCGGCGTGCTATCGTCTGCCGCAGGCCGCGCCGCGCGCGGCCGTCGCGCACTGCGTCATCCGAGCGAGGAATCCGTCTGATGTGCCTGATCGTATTCGACTGGCAGCCCACCGCCGACAACGGCCCGCTGCTGACCCTCACCGCGAATCGTGACGAGTTCTTTCGCCGCACGAGCGCGCCGCTGTCATGGTGGGAAGACGTGCCCGGCGTGCTCGCCGGCCGCGACCTCGAAGGCGGCGGCACCTGGCTCGGCGTATCGCGCGACGGCCGCTTCGCCGCGCTCACCAACTACCGCGCGCCGTTCGACATCCGCGCCGGCGCGCCCACCCGCGGCCGCCTCGTGTCCGATTTCCTCGGCGGCGCGGGCGTCGCGCCGCTCGACTACCTCGCGCACGTGGCCGAGACGGCCGCGCTGTACAACGGCTTCAACCTGATCGTCGGCGACGGCCGGCGCGGCGAGCTGGCCTGGTACTGCAATCGCCCGGCCGACGGCCAGACCGCGCCCGACGCGCCGGCGCTCGTCACGCCCGGCCTGCACGGCTTGTCCAACGCCCGGCTCGACACGCCGTGGCCGAAGCTCGTCCACAAGCGCAGCGAACTGGGCACCCTGCTCACCTACGAGACCGCGCCGCCGCTCGACGCGCTGATCGACATCATGCGCGACACGCGCACGGCCGATGACGACGCGCTGCCGCACACGGGCATTCCGCTCGAACGCGAACGCGCGCTGTCCGCCGCCTTCATCGAGACGCCCGAATACGGGTCGCGCGGCACCACCGCGCTGCGCATGATCGTGAAGGAAGGCGCGCGGCTCTCGGTCGAACTCAAGGAACGCTGCGACGACGACGGTTCGCACCGGCTCGTCCGCCCGGGCGCGTTCGAGCGCGCGTTCGTGTTCGATCTCGAACTGCCCGCCGCCCGCTGACGGGCTGCGCGCGGCGGCCGCGCTCAGGGCGCGCGCGCAAGCTCGACGTGCGCGATGCCCGCCGCCTCGAACGGCGCGCCGACCATGCTGAAACCCCGCTGCAAGTAGAACGACACGGCATCCTGCTGCGCATACAGGCGCACCCGCGCATCGCCGCGCGCGCGGGCCGCGGCCAGCAGCGCTTCCAGCACCCGCGAGCCCGCGCCGCGACCGCGCGCGTCGGCCAGCACGGCGAGCCGGCCGATCGCACCGTCCGGCAGCAGTCGGCCCGTCGCGATGGCGCGGCGGGCGAGCGTCGCGCCATCGACCAGATAGGCGACCACATGGTGCGCATCGAGGTCGTCGTCGTCGAGCGCCAGTTCGGCCGGAATCCGCTGCTCGCGCACGAACACCGCATCGCGGATCCGCGACGCATCGCCGCCGAGCCGGGACCAGCCGCCGCTTTCCACCTCGATCCGGTCCATTCGCCGTCTCCTCGGTCGCGCCGTCGTCAGTCGGGGTCGAATGCCGCACGCAGCGCCGCCGCCGCCGCCGCGTGCGCGACGCGCACCTCGGGCACGAAGCCCCCCATCTTGAAAAATTCGTGGATCATCCCCGCGTAGCAGACCAGCGTCACCGCATTGCCGGCCGCGCGCAGCTTGTCCGCGTAGGCCGCGCCTTCGTCCGCGAGCGGGTCGTATTCCGCGGTCGCGATCCACGCGGGGGCCACGCCCGCGAACGACGGCGCGTCGCGCATGCCGTCGAGCGGCGCGAAACGCCAGTCCTCGCGGTCGGACGCGTCGCGCAGGTATTGCGAGAAAAACCACTGGATCGTCTCGCCGGACAGCAGGTAACCGTTCGCGAGCCGCGCATGGGAAGCGGTCCGCTGGTGCGCGGTGACGCCCGGGTAGATCAGCAGTTGCAGCGCGAGCGCGATGCCGCGCGCGCGCGCGAGCACCGCGCAGACGGTCGCGAGCGTGCCGCCCGCGCTGTCGCCGCCGACCGCGAGCCGCGCGGGATCGAGGCCCAGGCCGGTCGCCCGCGCGTGCAGCCACGCCAGCGCATCGTCCGCGTCGTTCACCGCGGTCGGGAAGCGATGCTCGGGCGCGAGCCGGTAGTCGACCGACAGCACCGCGCAGTGCGCCTCGTGCGCGAACATCCTGCACAGCGCGTCGTGGGTCGCCACGCTGCCGACCGTGAAACCACCGCCGTGGTAGTAGACCAGCGCCGGCAGCGGCTCGGCGAGGCTCGGCGCGACCGGTAGATAGAGCCGCGCGCCGAATTCGCCGCCGTCGCGCGCGGGAACGCGCAGGTCCTCGACCGCATGCATCGGCGCCGGCGCCAGATCGAGGATCGGCGCGCTGCGCGCGTAGGCGCTGCGCGCATCCTGCGGCGTCTGCGCGTGATAGGGAGGACGCTTCGCGCGCTCGATCATGTCGAGCACCTGGGCGATCTTGGGATTCAGGGGCATCTTGGGAAGCGGCGCCACGCGCGCCGCCGGCAGCGGAACACAAGCGCCGTATGATGCCACGCCGCCGTCAGGTCAGCGCGATCAGCAGCTTGCCGAAATTGTGGCCCTTGAGCAGGCCGAGCAGCGCCTCCGGCGCGCGGTCGAGCCCCTGGATGATCGTCTCGCGATAATGCAGGCGCTTTTGCGCGACCAGCCCGCCCAGCTCGCGCAGCGCGTCCGGCCAGACCTCCAGATGCTCCGACACGATGAAGCCCTCGACCCGCAGGCGGAACGTCAGGATCAGCTCGGGACGCGCGAGCGGCGACGGCGCGCCGTCGTAGCCGGCGATCATCCCGCACATCGCGATCCGGCCGAACGGATTCATCAGCGCGAGCGTCGCGTCGAGCCCGGCCCCGCCGACATTCTCGAAGCAGCCGTCGATCCCGCCGGGCGCCGCCGCGGCAAGATCGTCGAACAGCTGGCCGCGGCGATGATCGACGCAGGCGTCGAAGCCGAGCGTATCGACCACGTAGCGGCATTTGTCCGGCCCGCCCGCGATGCCGATCACGCGGCAGCCCGCCTGCTTCGCGAGCTGGCCGACCACGCTGCCCACCGCGCCGCTCGCCGCGCTCACCACCACGGTCTCGCCCGCGCGCGGCGCGATGATCCGGTTCAGGCCGTACCAGGCGGTCACGCCCGGCATCCCGACCGCGCCGAGATAGGCGGACAGCGGCACGTGGGTCGTGTCGACCTTGCGCAGCCCCGCGCCCGACGCGGTCGCGTACTCCTGCCAGCCCAGCATTCCGACCACCCGGTCGCCGACCGCGAAATCCGGATGCCGCGACTCGACGACCTCGCCCGCCGCGCCGCCCTGCATCACCGCGTCGAGCGGTTGCGGCGCCGCGTACGATTTCGCGTCGCTCATCCGGCCCCGCATGTACGGGTCCAGTGACAGGAAGTGGTTGCGTACGCGCAGTTCACCGTCGGCGAGCGGCGCGAACGGCGTGTGAACGAGCCGGAAATTGTCGACGCTGGCCTCGCCCCGCGGGCGCGACACGAGCAGAACCTGGCGATTGATCTCGGACATCGGGGGCTCCTGACAGGAAGGCGACGCGCGCGGGCAGGCGCCGCTAGGCGTCGCTCGGGCCCGGTTGCACGGCGGGGTCGGTGCGGCTGCGCTGGCGCGTGATGTCGCGCCCGACCGCGAGCCGCTTCATGTACTTGAAGGTGCCGAGCGCCTTCGCGACGAAATTGCCCGCGCTGTCGCGGACCTCGCCCTCGCAGTAGGCCATCGTGCTCGACCGGTGCAGTACGCGACCGTAGGCGCGCAGTTCGCCGCGCCCGGGCTGCATGAAATTCACCTTCATCTCGACCGTGACGACGCCGACGCCGTCCTCGGTCAGGCTGCGCGCGGCCATCGCGAGCGCGACGTCGGACAGCGTCATCGTCACGCCGCCATGCGCGATGTTCCAGGTGTTCATGTGCTGCGCGGCGAGCGGCAACACGACTTCGCTCGCGCCGTCGCGGGCGGACACGAGCCGCACGCCGAGCGTGTCGACGAACGGGCTTTCGATGGTCGGATCGGACGGCGCCGGCGGTTGCGGGGTGCTGCTCGTCATCATGCGCGATCGACGTGGTAGTCGACGCACTCGCGGCTTTCGCGCACGGTGCCGATGAATTGCTTGACCGCCTCGTGGAGCGGATGGACCTGGTAGGCGTCGAGCGCGGCCTTGTCGGCGAAGTCGGAAAGCAGCACGACGTCGTAGGTCGAATCGAGGTCCGGCGTCGCGAGGCCGACTTCGAGGTGCAGGATGCCCGGCACGATGTCGCGGCACGCCTCGAGGCGTTCCTTGAGCGTCGCGGCATTCTGCGCGCGGGTCGCGCCGTTGGCGTGCTCCTTCAGTTTCCACATCACGATATGTCTGATCACTGCGTTTCTCCGGTGCGTGCCGGCATGGGCCGGCCTGGACGACGTCGGGCGTCGAGAGGTGACAAGCGTACCAAATTAATCGCGCCTCTATGCATTGCCCAGATTCGCCGCGAGCGACTCGACCACCACCCGTGCGAGTCCGTTCAGCGCCGGACCGCCGCCGGTTCCCCGCGCGTGCAGGCACAGTTCGACCGAGGGCAGCGGCGGCAGCCCCTGCGCCTCGCCCAGCACGCGCAGCGTCGACGGCAGTCCGGCGGCCGTGCGCAACGTGATGCCGAGACCGCCCGCCACGCCCGCCCACAGGCTCTGCAAGCTGCCCGTCGTGTACGCGACGCGCCAGCGGATGCCCGCGCGGTCGAGCGCCTCGGCGCCCGCGCGGCGGAACAGGCACGGCAGCGGGTACAGCGCGAGATCGAGCGGCTCGCCGTGCGACGCGCGCAGATCGGGTTCGGAAGGCCCTGACCCGGATGGCCCTGACCCGGGCGGCCCTATCCCGGGCGGCCCTATCCACACCATCGGCAAGTGCGCAACCCGCTGCGCATCCGGCCGCTGCCCGTGCCCCATCGCGAGCACCAGGTCGAGTTCTCCAGCGTCGAGCCGTTCGAGCAGCAGTCCGTTGCGTTCGACGGCGATTTCGACGCGCACCCCCGGATGCGCGCGCTTGAAACGGCCCAGCGCGGCCGGCAGCCAGGTCTCGGCGAAATCGCCCGGCAAGCCGAACCGGACCGCGCCGCCGAGCGACGCTCCGCGGATCGCGGTCACCGCCTCGTCGTTCAGTTCGAGCAGGCGGCGCGCATAGCCCAGCGCCATCTCGCCGGCTTCGGTCAGCACCAGGCCCCGCCCCTGGCGGCGAAACAGCGGCCGACCCAGCTGCGTCTCGAGCTTGCGCAGCTGCTGGCTGACCGCCGACTGCGAACGGCCGATCCGGTCGGCCGCGCGGTTCAGGCTGCCCAGCTGCTGCGCGATCGCCAGCGTCCGCAGCGCATCCATGTCGAGGTTCGGCATCGCCATCCTTCGGTTTTGCTTATAGGTTTGATCTGAATTATCGAATTTATAGCGCAGACAAACCGCTAGTATCAAATGGCGTCGCGACCCGCCCCGCCGGGCGGCGGATGCCCACCCCACCCTTTCACCACGGTGACCCATGAAGATCGGAACCTGTTTCAAGCCGGGCCGCCTGCCCGGTCTGCTGCTCGCCGTATCGATCGTGTCGTCGGGGGCCGCCGCGGCCGCCGACGCCCCCGCCGCGTCGCCGCTCGCGGGCACCTGGACGCTGGTCGCGGCCGACGTCGAGCACCCGGACGGCACGCGCGGCCGCGACTACGGCTCGGATCCGCGCGGCCTGCTGCTGATCGACGCGCACGGCAATTACTCGCTGCAGATCTTCAAGGCCGAGCGCGAGCGCTTCGCGTCGAACGACAAGGCCGCCGGCACCGCGGCCGAGTACCGTGACGCGCTTCTCGGCGCGAGCACCCATTACGGCACGATCACGGTGAATCCCGTCGAGCACACGCTGACGTTCAGCATTCGCGACGCGGTCTTCCCGAACTGGCAGGGGCAGCAGCAGACCCGCACGTACGAGCTGATCGGCAAGGAGCTGAGCTATCGCGTGACGCCGCGCCCGAACGGCGACGTCCCGATCTCGGTATGGAAGCGGCTCGATTGACGCCGCGCGCGTGAGGCCGCCGGACGTCCGGATAGAAGCCGAGGGCGCGGTGCGCCCGACCGGCGCGGAGGTCCGCGCCGTCACCGCGTGCAATATCCGACGGACTCGGGCGGCCATACGCATGCCGCCGCGCGCCCGCTGCCGACGCGTCCGACCCGCGGTCGCGCAAGCTGCGCTCGCCCGCCCCGGGGCGCCTTCCCCGCCGCCCCCGCCCCCTTTGCCGGCACGGTCGCGCGCATTATTCAGACAGTTGCCTATTGCCGCCGAAACTCAGCATAATGCGCGAGCACCGACCCCGCCCCACCCGGCGCTGCCATTGGCCCAGGGCGTTCCGGCCGGCGCATCCGCTGATACCCGGCATCTCGACCAGGAGGCGTTTGTGCCCTATCTTTCCAGCAACTACCAGAACAACAGCGCCGCACCGGTCGGCAAATGGACCTGCGCACCCACCACCAACCTCGCCCCGTTCGACACCGTGCCAACCGGCAGCGACACCCAGGGCACCAAGCTGTGCGGCCAGTGCGTGTCGTACGTGAAGAAGGTTTGCCCGACGCTGCCGCCGACCTTCAACTGGCACAAGGGCGAGGCGGTCAAGGACAATGCCGAGATCCAGCCCGGCACCGTGATCGCGACCTTCAACGCCGCCGGCCACTACCAGGGGCACGCGGCGATCTATGTGAGCCAGAGCACGGCCGGCATCCTCGTCTACGACCAGTTCGTGACGCCGCCGAGCCCGCAGGCCGTCGGCCGGCGCATGCTGCGCTGGGGCGCGCATGGCAACTCGAACAACGGTGACAACTTCTATGTCGTGGAATAGGCGCGTCGCCGTGCTGTCCTTCGCCGCGCTGCTTGGCTGCGCGATCGAGCCCGCAAGCTCCGCGCCCGTCTGCCCGGTGCGCGACGGCGCACCGCTGCGCTTCGTCGACGTATTCGACGGCGCGCCGGACGAGCAGGCGACCCTGGTTCCCGACCAGGCCGGCGCGACGGCGGGCAACTGGCAGCTCGGCTATGTCTACGATGCCGGCCGCTTCGTCACGGTGCGCTGCAAGTACGCGGACGGGCAGGCCTCGGACGTGAAGCTCGCCAAGCGCATCGCGCGCTGCGATTACCGAATTGGCGCGGACAAGACGCTCGGGCTGAACTGCCGGTAAGCCCCGCCTTGCCTGTGAATGGCCGAGCCGGATGCGCACGGCCGTCATGCGACGCGCTTCCCGAGCCCCGGTTCGTTGATCGGGGGCCGGCGACGTCGCGTCGCCGGCCGTTCCGCGTCCTCCGCCGGGCCGTCCTCCGGCTCTATTTCGATCAGCCGTGTGATGGCCGTGCGCAGCCGGTTGCTGAGTGCCGGCTGGTGCAACTGTCGCCACTCGCCCGCCAGCACCTCGCGCAGGCGCTCCGCCGCCGTGTCGTCTGAATCGCGTCGACAGCCCCCCGCGACATCGAGCCGCCAACCACCTTGCCCTTCGCCCAACCTTTCCCCGGCTCCATCACGATCGGCCGGGTGATAACCGGGCGCAGCTGGTGGTTTAGTGCGAGCTGGTGCAACTGCCGTCACTCGCCCGCCGGCACCTCGCGCAGACGCTTCGCCGCCGCGCCGCCCGAGTCGCGTTGACTGCAGGCCCCGCGCCGCCAACCGCCTCGCCTTCCGCCCAACCTTTCTCCGGCTCCATCACGATCGGCCGGGTGATAACCGGGCGCAGCCGGCTGCTCGACACCGGCTGATATAACAACCGCCACTCGTCAGCCAGCACCTCGGCAGGCGCGTCGCCTGAGTCGCGTTGACAGCCCTCCGCGACGTCACGCCGCCAAGCGCCTACCCCTCCTCCGGCTCCATCACGATCAGCCTCGCAATGGCCGTGCGCAATCGGTCGTTCGGCACCGGCTTGTGCAACAGCAGCAACTCGCTCGCCTGCACCTCGCGCAGGCGCTCCGCCGCCGTGTCGCCCGAGATCAGCATTGCCGGAATCGGCTCGTTGTATTCGGTCCGCAGCCGCTGGATCGCATCGATCCCGGTCTCGCCGCCGCGCAGCCGGAAATCGCACAGCAACAGGCCGGGCCGCCGCGCATGCGCGGCGAGCCGCTCGATCGCCTCGTCGACCGAGCCCGCCGCGACCACGTCGTAGCCCCAGCCCGACAGCAGGATCGACATGCCCAGGCGGATCGCCGCCTCGTCGTCGATCACGACCACGAGGCCCGCGCCGTGCACGTCGGACTCGTTGGCCGCGTCGAGCGATTCCGCGGGCCGCTCCGGCGCGCGCGCGAACCCCACCTCGAAGCACGAGCCCCAGCCCGGCGCCGAACGCAGCCGCACCGTCGCGCCGATCAAGTGCGTGAGCCGGCGCACGATCGCGAGCCCGAGTCCCAACCCCTGGCTGCGGTCGCGCTCGGGATTGCCGAGCTGGTAGTACTCGTGGAACACCCGTTCGTGCTGCGCCGCCGGAATGCCGCGCCCGGTATCCCAGACCTGCAGCGCGATCCGGCCGCCGCGCCGACGCCGGCAGCCGACCACGATGCGCCCGGCGTCGGTATAGCGCACGGCGTTGGCGACCAGATTGCGCGCGATCCGCTCGACCAGCGTCGGATCGGAGTCGATCCACGCGCGGCAGCGCACGTGCGACAGCGCGATGCCCTTGGCCCGCGCGTCGTCCCGATGATCGCGGCACACGCGTTCGAGCACCGTGTCGATCGGGAACGCGCGGCGGTCGACCGCGACGACGCCCGCGTCGATCTTCGAGATGTCCAGGAGCGCCGCGAACAGGATGTCCATCGCGCTCGTCGAGGCGTCGATCTGTTCGACGAGCCGCCGGCCCTCGGGCGGCATCGGCACGCTGTGCAGCGCGCCGACGAACAGGCTCAGCGCGTGGACGGGCTGGCGCAGATCGTGGCTCGCCGCCGCGAGAAAACGCGACTTCGCCTGGCTCGCCTGCTCGGCGATCTCCTTCTGGCAGCGCAGATCCACCGCCAGCTGTTCGGCAAGCCGCCGCTCGCGCGCCGATTCGAGTTCGGCCCGCACGCGGCCGACGAACATCCGCGAGATCAGCAGGAAGGCCGACGCGAGCATCCCCGCGTACAACAGCAGGAACGCGATGCCGACGCCGTGGCGCACGTAATCGAGTTGAAGCGCCGCGAGGCACGCGGCCACCGTCAGCGTGCCGAGCCAGGCCGCCGACACGAGGGGCACCGTGATGCTCGCGAGCACGCCCGTGGCGATCAGCCCGGGGACGAAGGCGACGATGAGGAGCCGGTCGGCTTCGTCGACGATGCGCGGCGTGCTCAGGTACAACCCGAGGCCGCACCACAGCGCGGTCAGGCCGCACAGCAGCGCGGCAAGCGCGAGATCGCCGCGCGTGTGGTCGGCGCGGCGGCCGGACCGCCTGGCGGCGAGCCGGGTCAGCGCATGCGCGGACCACGCCGCCTCGCACAGCACGAAGCCGATACTCCATGCGACGACATCCGCCGGCGCGAGCGCGGCACCCAGCGCGGCGATCAGCCAGATCGCGGCCAGGCAATGAGTCAACGAGAGAATCGGAACGATCAGGAACAGCGGACGCAGCTGACGGTTCAGCAAACGCCGGCGCGTCTCTCCGTCGGCCTCGGGAATCGACCAGCACGCACTGAGGAAAGTCCGGGTGGCAGGCATCGGGCGGTCCGCGTCATCAACTGGTGGACAAGCAGCATCGCGCGCGGCCGCTGCGCGCCGCGCAGCGGCATCTTAGCGCGTTCCCCCCCGTCCGGGACAGCCCCCAACCCGGCCGGCGTGTGCCGCGCGCAACGCTCCGCCGACCGACCGACCGCTCAAATGATCTCGAACAACCCCGCCGCGCCCTGGCCGCCGCCGATGCACATCGTCACGACCACGTATTTCGCGCCGCGCCGCTTGCCTTCGAGCAGCGCATGGCCGGTCAGGCGCGCGCCGGACACGCCGTACGGATGCCCGACCGCGATCGCGCCGCCGTTCACGTTCAGGCGTTCGTCGGGAATCCCAAGCGTGTCGCGACAATAGAGCACCTGCACCGCGAACGCCTCGTTCAGCTCCCACAGATCGATGTCGCCGACCTTTAGGCCCGCCTTCGCGAGCAGCTTCGGCACCGCGAACACCGGCCCGATGCCCATCTCGTCGGGCTCGCAGCCGGCCACCGCGAAACCGCGGAAGATCCCGAGCGGTTGCAGCCCCTCGCGCTCCGCGCGTTTCGCATTCATCACGACGCAGGCCGCCGCGCCATCGGAAAACTGGCTCGCATTGCCGGCCGTGATCACGCCGCCCGGCACCGCGGAGCGGATCTTCGACACGCCGTCGAGCGTCGTGTCAGGACGGATGCCCTCGTCCGCGGACAACGTGACCTCCTTCGTGTACAGGCGGCCCGTGGCCTTGTCGGCCACGCCGGCGCGCACGGTGATCGACACGATCTCCGCGTCGAACAGCCCGGCCGCCTGCGCGGCCGCCGCGCGCTGCTGCGAACGCACGCCGTATTCGTCCTGGCGCGCTTTCTCGATGCCGTAGCGCTTCGCGACGGTCTCGGCGGTCTGCAACATGCTCCAGTAGATCTCCGGCTTATGCTCGGTGAGCCAGCCTTCCATCATCATGTGGCGGTTCATCTCGTTCTGCACGCACGAGATCGACTCGACCCCGCCCGCGACATACACCTCGCCCTCGCCCGCGATCACGCGCTGCGCGGCCAGCGCGATGGTCTGCAGACCCGACGAGCAGAACCGGTTCACGGTCATGCCCGGCACGCCGACCGGCAAGCCCGCGCGCAGCGCGATCTGACGCGCGATGTTGCCGCCCGTCGCGCCCTCGGGGTTCGCGCAGCCGATCAGCACATCCTCGACGCTGTCCGGGTCGATCTGCGCGCGGGCGACGGCGGCCGCGACCACGTGGCCGCCCAGCGTCGCGCCATGCGTCATGTTGAGCGCGCCGCGCCAGGATTTCGCGAGCCCGGTGCGGGCGGTCGATACGATTACGGCTTCAGTCATGCCTGTCTCCTGAAAACGTGTTCCGGCAAATGGGAAGGGGCCGCGTCATGCGAGCGCATCCGCGGACGTGACGCGCGCCACCCCCGCGTCGCGCAGGTTGCGCCAGGCGCGTTCGAGCGAGCCGTCGCGATCGATCGCGCGGCAGGCGTCCTCGATCACGAGGGCGTCGAAGCCCGCCTTGCGCGCGTCCTGCGCGGACCACGCGACGCAATAGTCGGTCGCGAGGCCGCAGCACCACACGCGTTTCACGCCCAGCTCGCGCAGATAGCCGGCCAACCCGGTCGGCGTCCGGCCGTCGGCCTCGACGAAGGCCGAGTAGCTGTCGACGTCCGCGTGGTGCCCCTTGCGGATCACGAGGCGCGCGTGCGGGATCGCGAGGTCGCGATGCAGCGCCGCGCCGTCCGTGTCCTGCACGCAGTGCGTGGGCCACAGCACCTGCTCGCCGTAAGGCAGGGCGATCGTCGAGAAAGCCTCGCGGCCCGGATGATTGGCCGCGAACGACACGTGGCCGGCCGGATGCCAGTCCTGCGTCAGCACCACGTGCCCGAAGGCCGCGGCGAGCCGGTTCACGACCGGCACCACCGCGTCGCCGTCGGCGACCGCGAGCGGGCCGCCCGGCATGAAGTCGTTCTGCACGTCGATCACGAGCAGAACCTCGTCACTGCGTTTCATCATGCGTCTCCTTGCGGATGGATCGCGCGGCCGCGTCAGGCGTTGAAACCGCGCCCGTCCTGCGCGAGCGCGGCGATCGACGGCGCGATCCGCCACGCGTCGCCGTTCGGGGCCGCCGCGTAGCGGCGGATCGCCCGCTCGACGTTGTAGAGGCCGACCGTGTCCGCGTACAGCATCGGGCCGCCGCGCCACAGCGGAAAGCCGTAGCCGGTCAGGTACACCATGTCGATGTCGGAGGCCTTCGACGCGATCTTCTCCTCGAGGATCTTCGCGCCCTCGTTGACGAGCGCATAGACGAGCCGCTCGACGATCTCGTCGTCGCCGATGCGGCGCCGCTCGACGCCGCGCTCCTTCGAATAGCCGACCACCAGCTCGTCGACGAGCGCCGACGGTTTCGCCTGGCGCGCGCCCGGCACGTAGTCGTACCAGCCCGCGCCGGTCTTCTGCCCGAAGCGGCCCAGCTCGCACAGGCGATCCGCGATCTTCGAGTACTGGAAATCCGGCTGCTCGACATAGCGGCGCTTGCGGATCGCCCAGCCGATGTCGTTGCCGGCCAGGTCACTCATCCGGAACGGCCCCATCGCGAAACCGAACTTCTCGATCGCGCGGTCGACCTGCGCCGGCAGCGCGCCCTCCTCCAGCATGAACAGCGCCTGCCGCAGATACTGCTCGATCATCCGGTTGCCGATGAAGCCGTCGCACACGCCCGACACCACGGCGGTCTTGCGGATCTTCTTGGCGAGCTGCATCACGGTGGCGAGCACGTCCTTCGCGGTCGCGCCGCCGCGCACCACCTCCAGCAGCTTCATCACGTTCGCCGGGCTGAAGAAGTGCAGCCCGATCACGTCCTGCGGCCGCTTCGTGAACGCGGCGATCTTGTTGACGTCGAGCGTCGAGGTGTTCGAGGCGAGGATCGCGCCCGGCTTCGCGACTTCGTCGAGCCGGCGGAACACCTGTTCCTTCACGCCCAGCTCCTCGAACACCGCCTCGATGATCAGGTCCGCCTGCGCGAGATCCGCATACGACAGCGTCGGCCGGATCAGCGCGAGCCGCGCGTCGCGCTTCGCCTCGGTCAGCTTGCCCTTCTGCACCTGCGCGTCGTAGTTGCGGCGGATCGTCGCGAGCCCGCGGTCGAGCGCCTCCTGGCTGGTTTCGAGCAGCGTGACCGGCAGCCCCGCGTTGAGGAAATTCATCGTGATGCCGCCGCCCATCGTGCCGGCGCCGATCACCGCGACCGTCTCGATCGCGCGCGTCGGCGTGGCCGCCGACACGTCGGGGATCTTCGCGGCCGCGCGCTCGCCGAAGAACGCGTGGCGCAGCGCGCGGCTCTCGGGCGTCATGATCAGCGCGAGGAAGCCTGCCCGCTCCGCCGCGAGCCCCTTGTCGAAGCCGAGCTGCACGCCGGCCTCGATCGCGTCGATGCAGCGGTGCGGTGCCGGGAAATGTGGCGCGGCGGCTTTCGCGCTGTTGCGCGCGAACTGGATGAAACCGGCCGCGTTGTCGTGCACGATCGGCCGGTCGCGCACGCGCGGATGCGGCCCGACCACCGCGCCGACCTTGCGCGCGAACGCGAGCGCGGCGGCCGCGAGATCACCTTCCGCGAGTTCGTCGAACAGGCCGCTTTTCGCGAGCTGCTCGGACGGCACCGGCGCGCCCGACACGATCATGTTGAGCGCGGTTTCGAGGCCGACCGCGCGCGGCAGGCGCTGGGTGCCGCCCGCGCCCGGCAGGAGGCCGAGCTTGACCTCGGGCAGCGCGATCTGCGCGCCGCCCGCCGCGATCCGGTAGTGCGCGGCGAGCGCGAGTTCGAGGCCGCCGCCCATCACCACGCTGTGCAGCGCGGCCACCACGGGCTTCGGGCTCGACTCCACCGCGTCGATCACGGTGTGCAGCGTCGGCTCCTGGAGCACCTTCGGCGTGTTGAATTCGGTGATGTCCGCGCCGCCCGAGAAGGCCCGGCCCGCGCCCGTCAGCACGATCGCGGCCACCGCCGGATCGCGCTGCGCGCGTTCGAGCCCCTCCATGACGCCGAGCCGGGTCGACAGGCCGAGCCCGTTGACGGGCGGATTGTCGAGCGTGATGACGGCGACGCCGTCGCGAGTCGTGTAGTCCACTGCCATCTGTCTGCCTCCATGCGGTTGCGCGCGCCGTGGCAGCGCGCCTGCTATGCGGCGATCGTGCGTCCATGAGCGGCCGGGGGCGCCGCTCGCGGCCAAGCGCCGCGCGTCGGAATACAGGAGGCAGGATACATCAAAAAAGAACGATCGTTCAATTCACCTCGGGCTGTCCATCGCGTCCCGGGGCGGACCGCCGCCGGGCCTAGGCGGCGCCCTGTGTCGTCGGCAGCACGTGGTCGCGGAAGCGCTCGCGCAGCTTGAGCTTCTGCAGCTTGCCGGTGGCGGTATGCGGCAGCTCGTCGACGAATACGACGTCGTCGGGAACCCACCATTTCGCGACCTTGCCGTCGAAGAACGCGAGCAGCTCCTCGCGCGACACCGTCGCGCCCGGCCGCGGCACCACGACCAGCAAAGGCCGCTCGGTCCACTTCGGATGCGCGCACGCGATGCACGCGGCCTCGGCCACGGCGGGGTGCGCGATCGCGACGTTCTCCAGGTCGATCGAGCTGATCCACTCGCCGCCCGACTTGATCACGTCCTTGCTGCGGTCGGTGATCTGCAGGAAGCCGTCCGCGTCGATGGTCGCGACGTCGCCGGTCGGGAACCAGCCGTCGACGAGCGGCGACGCATCCACCCCGAAATAGCGGTCGATCACCCACGGCCCGCGCACCTGCAGCTCGCCGAACGCGACGCCGTCGTGCGGCAGCTCGCGGCCCGCGTCGTCGACGATCCGCATGTCGATGCCGTAGATCACCCGCCCCTGCTTCTCCAGCAGACGCCGCTGCGCCTCGCGCGGCCGCTGCGACTGCGCCCAGTCGAGCGTCGCGAGCGTGCCGAGCGGCGACAGTTCGGTCATCCCCCACGCGTGGATCACGCGGACGCCGTATTCGTCCTGGAACGTGTTCAGCATCGCGGGCGGGCACGCGGAGCCGCCGATCACCGTGCGATCGAGCGACGAAAAGCGCACGCCGGCCTCGCGCATGTAGTTGAGCAGGCCGAGCCACACCGTCGGCACGCCCGCCGAATAGGTCACGCGCTCCCCCTCGATCAGCGCGTACAGCGACTTGCCGTCGAGATCCTTGCCCGGAAACACGAGCTTGCTGCCCGCGAGCGGGCAGGCATACGGCAGCCCCCACGCATTCACGTGGAACATCGGCACGACCGGCATCACCGCGTCGCGCGCCGACAGCGCCATCGCGTTGGGCAGCGCCGCGCCCCACGCGTGCAGCACGGTCGAGCGGTGCGAGTACAGCGCGCCCTTCGGATTGCCGGTCGTGCCCGAGGTGTAGCAGAGCCCGACCGCCTGCCGCTCGTCGAGCAGCGGCCACGCGTAGTCGCCGTCCTCGGCCGCGAGCAGCGTTTCGTAGCAGAGGAAAGGGGTCGCCCCGCCCGGCAGGTGCGCGGCGTCGGTCAGCGCGATCCAGCCTTCCACCTGCGGGCACTGCGGCGCGAGCGCGTCGACCAGCGGCGCGAAGTTGAGATCGAACAGCACGTAGCGATCGGCCGCGTGGTTGATGATGTAGGCGATCTGCTCGGGAAACAGGCGCGGGTTGATCGTGTGGCAGACCGCGCCCATCCCGCCGACGCCGTAATAGGCTTCGAGGTGCCGGTAGCCGTTCCAGGCCAGCGTTCCAATCCGGTCGCCCTGGCCCGCGCCGAGGCGGGTCAGCGCCTGGGCGAGCTGTTTGGAACGCCGTTCGCAGTCGCGATAGGTATAGCGGTGCAGGTCGCCCTCGATGCGCCGCGACACGATCTCGACGTCGCCCGCGTGGCGCGCGGCGTGCGCGATCAGCGACGACACCAGCAGCGGCATTTCCATCATCTGGCCCAGCAACGGCTTGCCCATCGTCTTGTTCTCCCAGGAGGATCCGGCGAATCGGTCGGCTGCATGCGGCGCGCCGCGCGGCCAAGCAGCCCGCGCGGCGCGGAATTACAATATCGGCTTACTTTCATATGATCAACATGTCGTTTTCCAGAAGCGAGGCCGCGCTGTCGGCCACCCTCCCCGATCTCGCCGCGTCGCTCGCGGCGCCGCGCGACGACGCGTTCCTCGCGCTCGGCGCCGAGTTCCTGACGCGCCTGCCCGCCGCACCGCTGCCCGCGCCCTACGTGGTCGGCTTCTCCGACGACGCCGCGCGCATGCTCGGGCTCGACCCCGCGGTGCGCCGCGACCCCGGCTTCGCCGAGCTGTTCTGCGGCAACCCGACGCGCGCCTGGCCCGCCGCGTCGCAGCCGTACGCGACCGTCTACTCGGGCCACCAGTTCGGCGTCTGGGCGGGGCAGCTCGGCGACGGCCGGGCGATCGGGCTCGGCGAGATCGGGCACGACGGCCGCCGCTACGAGCTGCAGCTCAAGGGGGCGGGCCGCACCCCGTACTCGCGGATGGGCGACGGCCGCGCGGTGCTGCGTTCGTCGATCCGCGAATTCCTCGGTTCGGAGGCGCTGCACCATCTCGGCATCCCGACGACCCGCGCGCTGACCGTGATCGGCTCCGACCATCCCGTGGCGCGCGAGGAAATCGAGACCGCGGCGGTGGTCACGCGGGTCGCGGAGAGCTTCGTGCGCTTCGGGCATTTCGAGCACTTCTTCTCGAACGACCGCCCCGACCTGCTGCGCGCGCTCGCCGACCACGTGATCGCGCGCTTCTACCCGGCCTGCCGAGACGCCGACGACCCGTACCTCGCGCTGCTCGACGCGGTGATGCAGCGCACGGCCGCGCTGGTCGCGCAGTGGCAGGCGGTCGGCTTCTGCCACGGCGTGCTGAACACCGACAACATGTCGATTCTCGGCGTCACGCTCGACTACGGCCCGTTCGGCTTCATCGACGCGTTCGACGCGAACCACATCTGCAACCACTCCGATTCGCAGGGCCGCTACGCGTACCGGATGCAGCCGCGCATCGCGCACTGGAACTGCTTCTGCCTCGCGCAGGCGCTGCTGCCGCTGATCGGCCTGCAGCACGACGCATCGGACGAGGACGCGCGCGCCGAGCGCGCGGTCGACGACGCGCAGGCCGTGCTCGCCCGCTTCCCGGAACACTTCGGCCCCGCGCTAGAACGCGCGATGCGCGCCAAGCTCGGGCTCGAACACGCGCACGACGACGACGCCGCGCTCTCGAACCAGCTGCTCGAGGTGATGCACGCGGGCCGCGCCGATTTCACGCTGACGTTCCGCCGGCTCGCGCATGTGTCGAAGCACGACCCGCATGCCGATGCGGCGGTGCGCGACCTGTTCATCGACCGCGAGGCGTTCGACCAGTGGGCCGGGCGCTACCGCGCGCGCCTCGCGCTCGAAACGCGCGACGACGCGGCGCGCGCCGCCGCGATGAACCGCGTGAACCCGAAGTACGTGCTGCGCAACCATCTCGCGGAGACGGCGATCCGCCGCGCGCAGGAACGCGATTTCTCGGAACTCGAGCGCCTCGCCCAGGTGCTGAGCCGCCCGTTCGACGAACAGCCGGAATACGACGCGTATGCCGCGCTGCCGCCGGACTGGGCCGGCTCGCTCGCGGTGAGCTGCTCGTCGTGACCCCGGGGCGCGCGCTCGCGCGCCCAGCCCCTTCCCCAGGAGAGACGAACCATGTCCCATGATCGAGACGACCAGGCCTACCCCTACCAGAAGGACGACGCCGAGCTGCGCCGCCGGCTCACGCCGATGCAGTACGAGGTGACCCAGCACGCGGCCACCGAGCGCGCGTTCACGGGCGAATACACGGATACCGAAGACACGGGCATCTACCATTGCGTCGTCTGCGGCACCGCGCTGTTCGAATCCGGCGCGAAGTACCACTCGGGCTGCGGCTGGCCCAGCTACTTCAAGCCGCTCGACGGCGAGGTGATCGAGGAAAAGATGGACCACACGCACGGCATGACGCGCGTCGAGGTGCGCTGCAACCAGTGCGGCGCGCATCTGGGCCACGTCTTCGAGGACGGCCCGCGCGACAAGACCGGCCTGCGTTACTGTATTAACTCGGCTGCGTTAAACTTCGAGCCTCAACCCGGGCAGAAGTAAGCGGGCGGCAACCGCCCGCGCGCGGGGTCCCTACAACGGTGGCGGGCCGCCCAGGCCCGTCACGCAGCTGCGATCGCCATGAAATTTCTGTTCGACCTGTTCCCGATCATCCTGTTTTTCGCCGCCTTCAAGCTATGGGGCATCTTCACGGCCACCGCCGTCGCGATTGTCGCCACGCTCGCCCAGGTCGCCTGGGTGGCGTTCCGCCACAAGAAAGTCGACACGATGCTGTGGGTGAGCCTCGGCGTGATCGTCGTGTTCGGCGGCGCGACCCTCGTGCTGCATGACGAGAAATTCATTCAATGGAAACCCACGGTGCTTTACTGGCTTTTCGCGGTCGGCCTGCTCGCCGCCCGCTATGCATTCAACAAGAACCTGATCGAGAAAATGATGGGCAAGCAGCTCACGCTGCCGCACCCGGTATGGGACAAGCTCAACCTCGCCTGGGCGCTGTTCTTCGCCGTGCTCGGCGTCGCCAACCTGTACGTGGTGCACAACTTCACCGAATCGCAGTGGGTCAACTTCAAGCTGTTCGGCACGACGGGCGCGATGATCGTGTTCATCATCCTGCAGAGCCTGTGGCTCGCGAAATACCTGAAGGAAGAATGACATGAGCGATGCGTTCCTGAACGCCTCTCCCGCCGAACGGATCGCGCTGATCGAGGCGCGCCTCGCGGCCGCGCTCGCGCCCGCCTCGCTCGACGTGCGCGACGACAGCGCGCAGCACGCGGGCCACGCGGGGGCCGCCGCGGGCGGCCATTACACGGTAACGATCGTGTCCGCCGCGTTCGCCGGCAAGGCGCGCGTCGCACGCCATCGGCTGGTGTATGATGCGCTCGCCGAGGCGATGCAGCGCGGTATTCACGCGCTCGCGATCGTTGCTTACACCCCCGAAGAATTCAACGTGTCTTCTCATTAAGTCAAATCGTCTCATTAGGAATCCCCGATGATCCTGAAATCCCCCCGCCTGTGGGCCCTGGTGGCCGCTCTCGCAGCCGCTCCGGCTTTCGCCCAGAACATCGCCGTGGTCAACGGCACGCCGATTCCGAAATCGCGCGCCGACGCGATGGTCGCGCAGCTCGTCCAGCAAGGTCAGCAGGACTCGCCGCAGCTGCAGCAGGCCGTGCGCCAGGAACTCGTCAACCGCGAGATCCTGATGCAGGAAGCGATCCGGGAAGGGATCCCGACCCGCGCCGACGTGAAGGCGCAGATCGTCGTCGCGCAGCAGACCGCCGTGCTGCGCGCGATGATCGAGGATTTCCTGAAGAAGAACCAGCCGACCGACGCCGAGGTGAAGGCGCGCTACGACGACCTCGTGAAAGGCGCGGGCGGCCGTGAGTATCACCTGCACCACATCCTCGTCGACAACGAGCAGCAGGCGAAGGACCTGATCGCGAAGATCAAGGCCGGCGCGAAGTTCGAGGACCTCGCGAAGCAATATTCGAAGGATCCGGGCTCCGCGAAAAACGGCGGCGACCTCGACTGGTCCGATCCGAAGGCCTACGTGCCCGAGTTCGCCTCGGCCGCGCAGCAGCTGCAGAAAGGCCAGATGACCAATACACCGGTGAAGACCCAGTTCGGCTGGCACATCATCCGCGTCGACGACATCCGCAGCATCGCGCCGCCGCCGCTCGAGCAGGTCAAGCAGCAGATCGCGCAGCAACTGGTCCAGCAGAAGCTGCAGTCGTTCGAGGAAGGTCTGCGCCAGAAAGCGAAGGTCGAGTAAGACCGCACCCGTCCGCGTTCGCGCGGACAGCAAAAAGCCGCTCCCCGGAGCGGCTTTTTTTATTGGCCTGCGCGGGCCGCCGCCGCACGCGGCGACAGCGACGGCATGGACATCAGCCGAGCCAGCGACGCGCGTTGCGGAACACGCGCAGCCACGGGCTCGCCTCGCTCCAGTCGTCCGGGTGCCAGCTCATCTGCAACGTGCGATGCACGCGCTCCATGTGCGGCATCAGCACCGTGAAACGGCCGTCCGCGGTCGTCACCGAGGTCATCCCGTCCGGCGAACCGTTCGGGTTGAACGGATACGCCTCGGTCGCCGCGCCGCGATGGTCGACATAGCGCATCGCGACCGCGACGCGGCTCGCGTCGCCCTGCTGCGAGAAGTCCGCATAGCCTTCGCCGTGCGCAACCGCGACCGGGATCCGCGAGCCTTCCATGCCCGCGAAGAAGATCGACGGCGACGGCTGCACCTCGACCAGCGACAACCGCGCCTCGAACTGCTCGGACTTGTTGCGCGTGAACTTCGGCCAGGCTTCCGCGCCCGGAATCATCGACGCGATGCTCGACAGCATCTGACAGCCGTTGCAAATGCCGAGCGCGAAGGTGTCCTGGCGCGCGAAGAAGGCCGCGAACATGTCCGCCAGCTGCGGATTGAAGCGGATCGTCTTCGCCCAGCCCTCGCCCGCGCCCAGCACGTCGCCGTACGAGAAGCCGCCGCAGGCGACCGCGCCCGCGAAGTCCGCCAGCGTCGCGCGGCCGGCGAGCAGGTCGCTCATGTGCACGTCGTGCGCGTCGAAGCCCGCGCGATCGAACGCGTAGGCGGTTTCCAGATGCGAATTGACGCCCTGCTCGCGCAGGATCGCGACGCGCGGCCGCGCGCCCGTGGCGATGAACGGCGCGGCGATGTCCTCTTGCGCGTCGAACGTCAGCACCGGCGACAGGCCCGGATCCGCGGTGTCGAGCAGCGTGTCGTATTCGGCGTCCGCGCAGGCCGGGTTGTCGCGCAGGCGCGCGATGCGCCAGCTGACCTCGCCCCACGCGCGATGCAGCTCGGCGCGCGGCGCGTCGTAGATCTTCCTGGCGTCGCGGAACACTTCGATCGCGTCGCGCTCGTTCACGCTGCCGATCACGTGCGAGCAGGTCGACAGCCCGTGCTCGCGCAGCACCGCGAGCACCGCGTCGCGTTCCGCCGCGCGCACCTGCACCACCGCGCCGAGTTCCTCGGCAAACAGCGCGCGCAGCGTGCGGTCGTCGCGCCGGCCGCTGGTCTGCTTCGCCCAGTCCTTCGCATCGCCGTAGTCCGACGCGTGATCGGCGTCGAGCGTGAGCATGTCGACGTTGAGCGACACGCCCGCGTGGCCGGCGAACGCCATCTCGCACACGGTCGCCCACAGCCCGCCGTCCGAGCGGTCGTGGTAGGCGAGCAGCCTGCCCTGCGCGTTGAGCGCCTGGACCGCCGTGAAGAAGCGCTTCAGGTCTTCCGCGTCGTCGACGTCCGGCGTGTCGTTGCCGACCTGCTGCGTGACCTGCGCGAAGATGCTGCCGCCCAGCCGGTTGCGGCCGCGGCCGAGGTCGATCAGGATCAGCACGCTGTCGCCCGCGTCGGCGACGCGGCGCAGTTGCGGCGTCAGGTGGCAGCGCACGTCCTCGACCGGCGCGAACGCCGAGATGATCAGCGACACCGGCGCGACCACTTCCTTCGCGACGCCCGCCTCGTCCCACTTGGTCTTCATCGACAGGGAATCCTTGCCGACCGGGATGCCGATCCCGAGCGCCGGGCACAGCTCCATGCCGATCGCCTTCACCGTGTCGAACAGCGCGGCGTCCTCGCCCGCGGTGCCGCACGCGGCCATCCAGTTGGCCGACAGCTTCAGCTTGTCCAGCGACGCGATCGGCGCCGCCGCGATGTTCGTGATGGCCTCGCCGACCGCCATGCGGCCCGACGCCGGCGCGTCGATCACGGCGAGCGGCGTGCGCTCGGCCATCGTCATCGCCTCGCCGTGGAAACCGGCGTAGTCCATCGCGGTGATCGCGCAGTCCGCGACCGGCACCTGCCACGGGCCGACCAGTTGGTCGCGCACCGAGGTGCCGCCGACCGTGCGGTCGCCGATCGTGATCAGGAACGACTTGCTCGCGACGGTCGGGTGACGCAGCACGCTCGCGGCGACGTCGGCGAGCGCGATGCCCGTGACCTCGACCGGCGCGCGCTCGACCGCGACGCGCGTCACGTCGCGGTGCATGCGCGGCGGCTTGCCGAGCAGCACTTCCATCGGCATGTCGACCGGGTACGCATGCGCGCCCTGCGCATCGTCGTCGACGAGCTGCAGCTGGCGCACGTCGGTCGCGACGCCCACCACCGCGAACGGGCAGCGCTCGCGCACGCAGATCGCCTCGAAGCGCGCCAGGTCGGCCGGCGCGATCGCCAGCACGTAGCGTTCCTGCGCCTCGTTCGACCAGATCTCGCGCGGCGACAGGCCGCTCTCCTCGAGCTGCACCTTGCGCAGTTCGAAGCGCGCGCCCTTGTCGGCGCCGTCGACGAGCTCGGGGAACGCGTTCGACAGGCCGCCCGCGCCAACGTCGTGGATGCTCAGGATCGGGTTCGTGTCGCCGAGCTGCCAGCAGCCGTTGATCACTTCCTGCGCGCGCCGCTCGATTTCCGGGTTGCCGCGCTGCACCGAATCGAAGTCCAGCTCGGCCGTGTTCGCGCCCGTCGCCATCGAGCTGGCCGCGCTGCCGCCCATGCCGATCCGCATCCCCGGGCCGCCGATCTGGATCAGCAGCGAGCCGGCCGGCAGGTCGTGCTTGTGAGTGTGCTGATCGGAGATGTTGCCGATGCCGCCCGCGATCATGATCGGCTTGTGATAGCCGCGCCTCTGGCCGCCGACGTTCTGCTCGTACACGCGGAAATAGCCGCCGAGGTTCGGGCGGCCGAATTCATTGTTGAACGCGGCGCCGCCGAGCGGGCCGTCGATCATGATCTGCAGCGGCGACGCGATGCGGTCCGGGCGGCCGTACTGGCCGTGGGCCGCGTCCGGATTGCGCCCGGCCGGCGGCTGCGCGGCGTCGCGGTCGTTTTCCCAGCCTTCGCGCGCGCCCGGCAGATCGAGGTTCGACACCGTGAAGCCGACGAGGCCCGCCTTCGGGCGCGCGCCGCGCCCCGTCGCACCCTCGTCGCGGATTTCGCCGCCCGCGCCGGTCGCGGCGCCCGGGAACGGCGAGATCGCGGTCGGGTGGTTGTGCGTCTCCACCTTCATCAGCGTGTGGCTCATCTCGGTGTGGCGGCCATAGCGCTCGGCCGGACCGTTCTGCGACGCGCCGCGCGGGAACCAGCGCTCGGCCTGCGCGCCCACCATGATCGAGGAGTTGTCCGAATAGGCGACGATCGTGCCCTGCGGGTTCAGCTTCTCGGTGTTGCGGATCATCTGGAACAGCGACAGGTCCTGCGCGTCGCCGTCGATCGTCCACTGCGCGTTGAAAATCTTGTGGCGGCAGTGCTCGCTGTTCGCCTGCGCGAACATCATCAGTTCGACGTCGGTCGGGTTGCGCTCGAGCTTGCGGAACGCGTCGACCAGGTAGTCGATCTCGTCGGCGGCGAGCGCAAGGCCCAGTTCGGCGTTGGCCGCTTCGAGCGCGGCGTGCCCGCTGCCCAGCACGTCGACCGTCGCGAGCGGCTTCGCGGGCAGTTCGTCGAACAGGTGGCGCGCGTCGTCGCGCGCCGCGATCGCGTTTTCCGTCATGCGGTCGTGCAGCGCCGCGATCACCGCGACGCGCGCCTCGGCGGACAGCGCCTTCTTGCCGCCGACGCCGAGCAGGCCGCTCTTGAGCGTGACCGTGAACTCGATGCCGCGCTCGATGCGGCGCACCCGCGACAGCCCGCAGTGCAGCGCGATGTCGGTCGCCTTGCTCGCCCACGGCGACACCGTGCCGAACCGCGGCACCACCACGAAGGTCTCGGTCGCCCCGCGCTCGGCCGCCGGTTCGAACGGCGCGCCGTAGTGCATCAGCGCCTCGACGCGGGCCGCGTCGTCGGCCGGCAGCGGCTCATGCGCATTGACGAAGTGCAGGAACTGACCGCGGATCGCGACGATATCGCCGTCGATTTGCTTGAGCGTGTCGAGCAGGCGGGTTTGACGGAAATCGGAAAGGGCCGAAGCGCCGGGAAAACACGAGAAGTGAGCCATGGGCTGGACTGACGTCGATGAGTCGCGCAAGCTGGCGACGTGGGGCGAAAAGAAGACCGCAATTATACCCGGAAGTGCCGCCCTGCAGACCCGCTTCGCGACGGTGCGCGACCCCGCCCGCGCCGTCGGCGGCGACATTTGGCGCTATCATGCGCGCTTCACCGGGTCGTTCGCGGCCCGCCTCGAAGCTTACCCATCGGGCCGCATGCGCGCCCGTCATCGAATCAAGCATGGATGTCATCGTCATTGGCGGCGGGATCGGCGGCGTCGCCACCGCCTATCAGTTACGCGCGGCCGGCCATCGCGTGTGCGTCGTCGACCGTCACGCGACGGTCGCGCAGGGCGCCACCTACGGCCACGGCGGCGCACTGCTGCCGACGCCGCTCGACGTCTGGTTCGGGCCGACCTTCATGCGGCAGCGCCGCCCGCTGAAGAGCGGCATCGTCTACAAGCCCGGCCTGAACGGCCCGCTGCGGCGCTTCGTGCGCCGCCTCGGCGAATTCAACGAGCCGGACGCGTTCGCCGCCCATTACGCGAAGCTGCGGCCGCTCGTCGACGCGTCGCGCGACGCGATCGCGGACATCGAGGCCCGTTTCCAGCTCGACTTCGAACAGAAGAGCGGCGTGCTGCACGTGGTGCGCGACGCGCGCGAATGGACGCACGCGCAGCCCGTGCTCGAGCTGCTGCGCACGCTCGGGATGCCGCACCAGGTGCTGAGCCCCGAGGAATGCGCGGCGCTCGAACCCTCGATGCCGCTCGATCCACCGTTCGCGGGCGGCGTGCTGTTCGAGGGCGAGCGCACCGCGAACTGCCCCCTTTTCGTGAAACTGGTCAAGCAGGTGCTCGACGAACACGACGTGCAGTTCCGGCTCGGCCGCGCCGTCACCGCGATCCGCACCGACACGGCCCGCGCGGCCGTCGAACTCGCGCCCGAGCCCGGCGACCCGCGCGCCACGCGCGGCAAGGAGGTCGACGTGATCTCGGCCGACGCGATCGTGGTCGCCGCGGGCGTCGGCAGCCTCGCGCTGCTCGAAAGGCTCGGCGTGCATCTGCCGCTCCATCCGGTGCGGCTGCACACGCTGACCGCGCCGATCGCCTACGAGGAACACGCGCCGCGCCTCGCGATCGTCGATTCGATCAAGCGCATCACGATGACGCGCATGAGCCAGCGGCTCAGGATCGGCGGCGGCGCGGTGCTGCAAAGCATGAAGGACACGAGCCGCCCGCTCGCCGAACCGCTGTCGGAAGCGGCGCTCGCGCTGCTCGGCCAGGCCACCCACGACTGGATCCCCGGCGCGGCGCGGATCTCCGCCGCGCGCGCGTGGCAAGGCATCCGGCTGCTGTCGCCGGACGGGTTGCCGGTCGTGGGTCCGACCCCGCATCCACGCGTGTACGTGAACCTGGGCCACGGCCCCGCCGGCTGGGGGCTCGCATGCGGCTCTGCTAAAGTGGTGGCGGATTATCTCGGCGGCGACGCGCACCGCGTGCCGGCCGAGACGCTCGCCGCGCTTCGCGTGGAACGCTTCGCCGCCTGACGCCGGGCGGCCCCTGACCGTCCTCTGCCGCCATGCCGCCCGACTCCCCGCCCGACCTGCCCGTTTCGCCCCCCGCCCCCGCCGATCCGTTGGCCGCGCCGCCCGCCCCGTTGCTGGCGGTCGCGGAACTGCGCGCGATCGAGGCCTGGGCCGACGCCGCGCTGCCGCCGCATGCGCTGATGCAGCGCGCGGGCGACGCCGCCGCGCACTGGCTCGCGGCGCGGGTCGGCGACGATCCCCGCCCCGTCTGGTTCGCGGCCGGCCCCGGCAACAACGGCGGCGACGCGCTGATCGCGGCCGCGCAGTTGCAGCGGCTCGGCATCGACACCGAGGTCTGCATGCCGGTCGAGGTGCGTCCCGCCGACGCGCGCTGGGCGCTCGCATGCGCGCGCGACGCGGGCGTCGCGCTCGGCGCGACGCCGCCCGCCTCGTTCGACGCCTATGGCTGGCTCGTCGACGGGCTGTTCGGCATCGGCCTCGCACGGCCGCTCGACGGCGGGTTCGCCGCGCTCGCCGAGCGGCTCGCGGCCCGCGCGCGACGCGACGGCCGGGTGCTCGCGCTCGACACGCCGAGCGGCCTCGACAGCGACACCGGGATGCGCGTGGGCGACGGGCCCGCGGTCGCGGCCACGCATACGCTGTCGCTCATCGCCGCCAAGCCGGGGCTCTACATGGGCGAAGGCCGCGATCTCGCCGGCCTGATCGAGGTCGCGTCGCTTGGTCTCGACGCGCCGGCCGCGCCCGCGACGCGCCTGAATGCGCCGGCGCTGTTCGCCGATGCGCTGCCCGCGCGCGCGTTCGCCTCGCACAAGGGCAGCTACGGCAGCGTCGCGATCGTCGGCGGCGACACCGGGATGGCCGGCGCGCCGATCCTCGCCGCGCGCGCCGCCCTGTACGCGGGCGCGGGCAAGGTGCATGTCGGCTTCGTCGGCGCGGGCGCGCCGGCCTACGATCCGCCGCACCCCGAATTGATGCTGCATCCGGCCGACGCGCTGCCGACCGCCGCGTTGAGCGCGCTCGCGATCGGCTGCGGGCTCGGCACCGGCGTGCACGGCGCGGCGGCGCTGCGCGCGGCGCTCGCGCTCGACCTGCCGCTGCTGCTCGACGCGGACGCCCTGAACCTGATCGCCGCCGACGCCGACCTAGCCGCGACGCTCGTCGCGCGCGGCGAGGCCGGCGAGGCCGAAGGCGCGACCCATCGCGCGGCGATCCTGACGCCCCATCCGCTCGAGGCCGCGCGCCTGCTCGGCGTCGACACCGCGACCGTGCAGCGCGACCGCATCGCGGCGGCGCGCGCGCTCGCGCGGCGCTTCGGCGCGGTCGTCGTGCTGAAGGGCGCCGGCACGGTGATCTGCGCGCCGGACGGCGAAACCACGATCAATCCGACCGGCAGCGCGGCGCTCGCGACGGGCGGCACGGGCGACGTGCTGGGCGGCCTGATCGCCGCGCTCGCCGCACAGCGGCTGCCGTGCCTCGCGGCCGCGCGCGCCGGGGTGTATCTGCACGGGCTCGCGGCCGACTGCCTCGTCGCGCGCGGCGCGGGCCCCGCCGGCCTGACCGCGGGCGAGCTCGCGCCGATGGTGCGCAGCCTGCTCAACCGGCGCTTTTACGCGCACGCGATCGCGGCCGCGCCGCTATACTGACTGGCCCGCCGCGCCGGCGGCCCGCTCGCGCGCCGCCGGCGCGCGACTCCCATCGATTCGCTGCTTCGCCACGACTGCCATGACGCTGAACACGCTCCCCGCCTGGAACGCCCTGCAATCGCACTATGCCGAGATCCGCGACGCGCACCTGCGCGACTGGTTCGCGCCGGCCAACGATCCCGCCCCGACCCGCGCCGAGCGCTTCACGTTCTCGGGCGGCGGACTCGCCGCCGATTTCTCGAAGAATCGCATCACCGATGCGACGCTGGGCCTGCTCGTGCAACTGGCCCGCGAGGCGGGCGTCGAGTCGCGCCGCGACGCGATGTTCGCGGGCCAGGTCGTGAACCCGACCGAAGGCCGCGCGGCGCTGCATACCGCGCTGCGCGCGACCGCGTCCGACGCGCCGTTCCACGCGCAGATCGCGGCCGAGCGCGCGAAGATGGCGCGCTTCGCCGACGCGGTGCGCGACGGCGCCTGGACCGGCTACACCGGACGGCGGATCCGCCACGTCGTGAATATCGGCATCGGCGGTTCCGATCTCGGCCCGAAGATGGTCGTGCACGCGCTGCATCACCTCGCCACGCCCGAGATCACCAGCCATTTCGTGTCGAACGTCGACGGCGCGGATCTCGCGCGCGTGCTCGAACGAATCGACCCGGAAGAAACGCTCGCGATCATCGTGTCGAAGACCTTCACGACGCTCGAGACCATGACCAACGCGCGCTCGCTGCGCGACTGGTTCATCGCGAAGGGCTGTCCGGAGACGGCGCTCGCGAAGCACTTCGTCGGCGTGTCGGCGAACCCGGCCGAGGTCGTTCGTTTCGGCATCGCCGGACAGAACGTATTCGAAATGTGGGATTGGGTCGGCGGCCGCTACTCGCTGTGGTCGGCGGTCGGGCTGTCGATCATGATCGCGATCGGCCCGCGCGGATTCGACGCGCTGCTCGCCGGCGCGCACGAGATGGACGAGCATTTCCGTCACGCGCCGCTCGAACGGAACCTGCCGGTGCTGCTCGGCATGATCGGGATCTGGTATCGCAACTTCTTCGGCGCGCAAAGCTACCTGGTCGCACCGTATTCGGAAGCGCTGCACTTCCTGCCCGCCTACCTGCAGCAGCTGGAAATGGAAAGCAACGGCAAGTCGGCGCGCCTCGACGGCGCCTTCGTCGACTACCCGACCTCCGCCGTCACCTGGGGCGAGCCGGGCACCAACGGCCAGCACGCGTTCTTCCAGATGCTGCACCAGGGGCCGACGATCGTGCCGATCGATTTCATCGCGGTGCTGACGCCCGAGCATGCGCTCGCGAGCCATCATCCGAAGCTGCTCGCGAACTGCTTCGCGCAGAGCGAGGCGCTGATGCTCGGCCGCACGCTCGACGAGGCGCGCCGCATCGCGGGCGACAAGCCCGAGCTGGCGCCGCACCTGACCTTCCCCGGCAACCGGCCGACCACGACGCTGCTCGTCGAGGCCTTGACCGCGGGTGCGCTCGGCGCGCTGATCGCGCTGTACGAGCACAAGGTGCTGGTGCAGGCCGCGGTGTGGAACATCAATCCGTTCGACCAGTGGGGCGTCGAGCTGGGCAAGATCCTCGGCAAGGTCGTGGAAGCCGATCTCGACGCGGCGCAGGCCGATCCGGGCAAGCACGATTCGTCGACCTCCGCGCTGATCGCGCGGGCCCGCGCCGCGCTCGCGCGTTGACGGGCGCCGTGCCGGCGGCGCGGCTCGCCTCCACGCGAGCCGCGCGGCACCCGGCGCGAGGGGCCAAGCCCGCGCTACCGGGGCCGAAACCCTCAGGTGCCGCTACGCTGCCGCGATGCGGCCGGCTCGACGAGCCGGCCCGCGTCGAGCGTCACGGTGGCGTCGCAGCGGCGCGCGAGTTCGGGATCGTGCGTGACCAGCACGAGGGTCGCGCCATACGCGCGATTGAGATCGAACATCAGGTCGATCACCGCATGCCCGGTGGCGGCGTCGAGGCTGCCGGTCGGCTCGTCGGCGAACAGGACCGATGGGCGCGTGACGAACGCGCGGGCCAGCGCGACGCGCTGCTGCTCACCGCCCGACAGCAGTTTCGGATAGTGGCCGGTGCGCGCGCCGAGCCCGACCTGATCGAGCAGTTCGCGGGCCTGCGCCGCCGCCTCGCGCGCGCTCACGCCGCCGCGCAATTCGAGCGGCAGCATCACGTTCTCGAGCGCGGTCAGATGCGGCATCAGCTGGAACGACTGGAACACGAAGCCGACCGCGCCGTTGCGCAACGCCGCGCGCGCATCCTCGTCGAGCGCGCCGAGTTCGTGACCGAGCAGGCGAACCGTGCCATCCGTCGCGCTGTCCAAGCCGGCAAGCAGCCCGAGCAGCGTCGACTTGCCCGATCCGGACGCGCCGACGATCGCGACGCTGCTGCCCGGCCGCACCGTCAGGTCGATCCCGTCGAGGATCGTCAGTTCCCCGGCGGCGTCGGCCACGCGTTTCGACACATTGCGAACTTCGATGATCGGATCGGTATTCTTGAGCATGAACAAGACACTTCACTGGAAAGCCGGCGCGATCGCCGCGTGGCTCGGATGGGCCGTTGTCACGACGGGCGGCGCGCTGGCCGCCACGCCGGGCGCGGGAGGCGACGCCGGCAAGCCGGTCGTCGTGGTGCTCGGCGACAGCCTGTCGGCCGAGTACGGGCTGCCGCGCGACACCGGCTGGGTGGCGCTGATGCGCCAGCGCCTCGCGACGGAACGCATCGATTATAGCGTCGCGAACGCCAGCATCAGCGGCGACACCACGAGCGGCGGCCGCGCACGCCTGCCGGCCGTGCTCGCGCGCCTCAAGCCCACGGTCGTGATCGTCGAGCTGGGCGGCAACGACGCGCTGCGCGGCGTGCCGCTCGCGACCACCGAGCGCAACCTGCGCGACATCGTCACGCAGGCCCGCGCCGCGCAGGCGAAGGTGCTGCTCGTCGGCATGTACGTGCCGCCCAATTACGGGCCGGACTACACGCAGAAATTCCAGGGCGTCTACCGCACGCTGTCGCAAGAGCTGCGCGTGCCGCTCGTGCCGTTCCTGCTGGCCGGCATCGAGAACCGGCCCGAGCTGTTCCAGGCCGACCAGATCCACCCGACCCAGCAGGCGCAGGGCCAGTTGCTCGACAACGTGTGGCCCGCGCTCAAGCCGCTGCTGCGGACCACCACGCGCTGAGCCACCCTCGCGTGCGAGGCGAGGCTTCGATAGGGCCTTCGTCCGGAAGCGTCCGGGAAACCGGCGCGCGCCATGTTTCAGCGTCCCAGGAAACGCAACCGGATGAACAGCCATGAGCAGGCAAATTCGACGCCGCGAGATCGAGCCCTGATGCCGAGTCGCCGCGCGCTGAGTCGCCGCGCGCCGTAAACGCAACAAGGCCCCGCGCGTGCGGGGCCTTGTGTCGGATGCGCAAGCCCGGCAAGCCGGGCGCGCGGCTTACTCGCCGCCGTCCTGGGACGCGTCCGCGATCGAGCCGTAGTGCTTGACCTTCGAGCGGTCGCGCAGCCCCGCCATCACCGCCTCGACCTCGCTTTGCGCGTACACCTGCGCAAGCTGCTGCTGCGCGGCGGCCAGGCGCTGCGCGTCGACCGGCGCGGCCGGCACCAGCGCGTTGACGCGGAAGACCGCGTAGCCCGCCTCGCCAAGATCGACACCGACATAGGCCGGCAGCGACTTCGGATCCACCTTGTAGATCGCGCTCACCGCCGCGGGCGGCAAGCCGTGCGCCTGCGTGCGCGAGATCTTGTCGGCCGGCGTGAAGCCCGTGGTCGACTTCGACTTCTGCAGCGCCGCGAGCTTCGCCGCGCCATCCTGCTTCGCGAGCGCCAGTTCCTGCTCGGCCACCACCTTCTCGCGCACCGCGGCCTTGATCGCATCGAGCGTCGGCACGACGGACGGCTTGTGCTCGGTCACGTGCGCGGAGATCAGCGTGTTGTTGCCGACGTCGATCGCCTGCGTGTTGTTGCCGACCTTGGTCGCATCGGCCGAGAACACCGCCGCGAGGAACTTCGCGTTGTTGAGCGGGCTGTCGGGCGGCAGCGCCGGATTCAGCTGCGGCGAGACCGTCGCGGTCTGGATCGTCAGCTTGTACTTGTCGGCAGCCGGCTGCAGGCTCTTGGACTTCTCATAGACGGTCGACGAGAACCCCTCGGCGTTGTCCGCGTAGGCCTTCGCCGCGTACTGCTGGCGCAGCTCGGTCGCGATCGCATCCTTGACCTCGGCGAACGGCTTCTGCGTCGCCGCCTTGACCTCGGTCGCCTTCAGGATGTGGAAGCCCAGATCCGATTCCACGACAGTGCTCACCTCGCCCTGCTTGAGCGCGAACGCGGCGTTGTCGAACGCCGGGCCGCCTGCCGTCGAACCGCGCGCGATGAAACCGAGGTCGCCGCCCTTGGCCGCCGACGGCGCGTCCTGCGACTGCTTCGCGGCGATCTGCGCGAACTGGTCTGGATGCGCCTTGACGTCGGCGAGCAGTTGCTCCGCCTTCGACTTCGCCGCGCTCTTGTCGGCCGCGCTCGCATCCTTCGCGGCCGCGATGAAGATATGGCTCACGCGCACCTGTGCGTCGGTGCGGAAACGCGCGGCGTTGTCGTCGTAGTACTTCTTGAGATCGGCGTCGGTCAACTGCGCGCTCGCCGCCGCGGCGGCCGGCGAATAGACGAGGTACTGGATCGTCGCCGACTCGGGCGTCGCGAACGACGCCTTGTGCGCATCGTAGTAGGCGCCGATCTGCGCGCCGGTCGGCTGCACCTTCGACGCGTAGTCGGCCGGCTTCAGGACTAGGGCCTGCACTTCACGCTGCTGTTCCGCGAGTTCGGTCAGGTGCTGCGCGAGGCTCTTCGGCGTGAAGGCGGTCGTGATCACGCTGTTCGGGATCTGCTGCAACGCGAGGTTGTAGCGCACGCGCTCCTGGTACTGGTCGGGCGTCATCCCCTGCATCGCCAGCAACTGCGTGTAGCGCTCACCGTCGAACGAACCATCCGGCTTCTTCAGCGAGGCAATCACCGGATCGCTGAGCAGCGTCTGGCGCACTTCCGCGTCCGAGGCGGTCAGGTGCAGGCGGCGCGTCTCGTCGGCGAGCGCGCGCTGCTGGATCAGATTGTCGAGCAGCTGCTGGCGGCGCTCGGGCGAATCGAAGGTCTTCGCATCGAACTGGGCGCCGAGCATCTGGCGCGCCTGGTCGACCTGCTGGCGCAGCGCGGTGTTGAACTCGGCGCGCGTGATCTTGTGCCCGTTGACTTCCGCAACATTCGCGGTCTCGTCGAAGAAGCCGCGGAAACCCTGAATCCCGACGATCCCCAACCCCGGCAGCACGATCAGGAGCAGGAGGAACATCATCAGGCGCTGGTGATTACGGAAGAAATCGAGCATGCGTGACGATTGAGAAGGATAAAACGCCCGATATTACCTCAGCGGGCAAGAAAAAAGGCGAACCGGAGTTCGCCTTTCGGAATGATGGCGGAGCGGACGGGACTCGAACCCGCGACCCCCGGCGTGACAGGCCGGTATTCTAACCGACTGAACTACCGCTCCTTGGTCTTGGGCAATCGGAACTGGTGGGTGCTGAGAGGCTCGAACTCCCGACCTACGCCTTGTAAGGGCGCCGCTCTACCAACTGAGCTAAGCACCCGCTCCGCATTGCCGCCTGCCCGGAGTCTTGCAACCCTCAAGCAGCGAGCCCGCAACTATAGCGCAACCGCGCCCTGTTTGCCAAGCCCATTCGCATCGCTTCCGTACGCAATATAGCCCAGGCGCGATCCGATCCCAAGCACCCATAAAAAACCCGCGGCGCACGCGCCGCGGGTTTCGGGAGCGCGCGCCGCACGGCGCGCCGCTCATGCTCAGTGCTTGACGAAATCGGACGCGCCCGCATCCTTGGCGGCATCCGCGACCGGCGCGGCGGCTTTCGCCTCCTCTTCCGGCAGCGCCTCCGGCAAACGCTCGAGCGCCAGTTCGAGCACCTTGTCGATCCAGCGGACCGGCACGATCTCGATCGCGTTCTTCACGTTGTCGGGGATCTCGGCGAGATCCTTGACGTTCTCTTCCGGGATCAGCACGAGCTTGATGCCGCCGCGATGCGCAGCCAGCAGCTTCTCCTTGAGCCCGCCGATCGGCAGCACTTCGCCGCGCAGCGTGATCTCGCCCGTCATCGCGACATCGGCGCGCACCGGGATGCCCGTCAGCACGGACACCAGCGCGGTCGTCATCGCAATGCCGGCGGACGGACCGTCCTTCGGCGTCGCGCCTTCCGGCACGTGAATGTGGATGTCCTGCTTCTCGAATGCCTCGTCCTTCACGCCGAGCCGGCGCGAACGCGAACGCACGACCGAACGCGCCGCCTCGACCGACTCCTTCATCACGTCGCCGAGCGAACCGGTGCGGATCACGTTGCCCTTGCCGGGCATCACGGCCGCTTCGATCGTCAGCAGATCGCCGCCGACTTCCGTCCACGCGAGGCCGGTGACCTGGCCGACCTGGTTTTCCTTCGCGGCCAGACCGAAGTCGTACTTGCGCACGCCGAGGAAGGTGTCGAGGTTCTCGCCGTCGACCTTGATCGCGCCCGTCGCCTTCTTGAGCAGCAGCATCTTCACGACCTTGCGGCAGATCTTCGACACTTCGCGCTCGAGCGAACGCACGCCCGCTTCACGCGTGTAGTAGCGGATGATGTCGCGGATCGCCTGCTCGGTGACCTCGATCTCGCCTTCCTTCAGGCCGTTGTTCTTCTTCTGCTTCGGCAGCAGGTAACGCTGAGCGATGCTGACCTTCTCGTCTTCCGTGTAGCCGGACAGGCGGATCACTTCCATCCGGTCGAGCAGCGGCGGCGGGATGTTCAGCGAGTTCGAGGTCGCGACGAACATCACGTCCGACAGGTCGAAGTCGACCTCGACGTAGTGGTCGGCGAATGTGTGGTTCTGCTCCGGATCGAGCACCTCGAGCAGCGCCGACGACGGATCACCGCGGAAATCCATGCCCATCTTGTCGACTTCGTCGAGCAGGAACAGCGGATTGCGCACGGCGACCTTCGACAGGCTCTGCAGGATCTTGCCCGGCATCGAGCCGATGTAGGTCCGGCGGTGACCGCGGATCTCCGCCTCGTCACGCACCCCGCCGAGCGCCATGCGGACGAACTTGCGGTTCGTCGCGCGGGCGATCGACTGGCCGAGCGAGGTCTTGCCGACGCCCGGAGGCCCGACGAGGCACAGGATCGGCGCCTTCACCTTGTCGACGCGCTGCTGGACCGCGAGATACTCGAGGATCCGTTCCTTGACCTTCTCGAGGCCGTAGTGATCCTCGTCGAGCACGCGCTCGGCGTTCGACAGGTCGTTGTTGACCTTGCTCTTCTTGCGCCACGGCAACGCGATCAGCGTGTCGATGTAGTTGCGCACGACGGTCGCCTCGGCCGACATCGGCGACATCAGCTTGAGCTTCTTCAGCTCCGCATCGGCCTTCTTCTTGGCTTCCTTCGGCATGCGCGCGGCGTTGATGCGCTTCTCGAGCTCCTCGAGATCCGCGCCTTCCTCGCCCTCGCCCAGTTCCTTCTGGATCGCCTTGACCTGCTCGTTCAGGTAGTACTCGCGCTGGCTCTTCTCCATCTGGCGCTTCACGCGCCCGCGGATGCGCTTCTCGACCTGCAGGATGTCGATCTCGGCTTCGAGCTGCGCGAGCAGGTGCTCGAGGCGCTCGATCACCGGGAACATCTCGAGGATGTGCTGCTTCTGGTCGAGCTTGAGCGGCAGGTGCGCGGCGATGGTGTCGGCAAGACGGCCCGCCTCGTCGATGCCCGACAGCGAGGTCAGGATCTCCGGCGGGATCTTCTTGTTCAGCTTCACGTACTGGTCGAACTGCGACACGATCGCGCGACGCAGCGCCTCGGTTTCCGCGCTGTCCGCGTGATCCGGTTCGAGCGGCATCACCTCGCAGGAGAACTGCGTCTCCTGCTCTTCGATCGACAGCGCCTGCGCGCGCTGCAAGCCCTCGACGAGCACCTTCACGGTGCCGTCGGGCAGCTTCAGCATCTGCAGGATGTTGGCGATGCAGCCAACCTCGTACATGTCTTTTTCGGTCGGCTCATCCTTGGCCGCGGTTTTCTGCGCGACGAGCATGATGTGCTTGCCGCCTTCCATCGCGACTTCGAGGGCCTTGATCGATTTCGGTCGACCCACGAAGAGCGGGATCACCATATGCGGGAAAACGACGACATCCCGCAGCGGCAGCAGCGGGAGCGTGATGCGTTCCGGCGGAAGAAGTTGGGTGCCTGACATTTCATTTCCCCATGAGTGGAATCAATTGTTCGGTAATTGAGGCCGGCACAGCAGATTGCAAGCCTTCAGCGCGTGGGAAATATTCGGTAAAAATTCAACCGTGGCGGTTCGAGTCAGAGTTACCCACAAAGATAAACGAAAAAAAGCCGCTCACGACGCCATGAACGGCTTTTTTGCTTACCACACCTTAAAGCCGATCAATTCGAACCCGCCACCTTGGGCGCGTCCTCATAGATCAATAACGGTTTACCATCGCCGTCGATGACATTGTCGTCGATGATGACTTTGCTGACCCCTTTCATCGTCGGCAATTCGTACATCACGTCGAGCAGCGCCTGTTCGATGATCGAGCGCAAGCCGCGCGCGCCGGTCTTGCGGCGGATCGCCTTGCGGGCGACGGCCTGCAGCGCGCCCGGACGGATTTCGAGTTCGACCCGTTCCATCGCGAACAGCTTGTGGTACTGCTTGACGAGCGCATTCTTCGGCTCGATCAGGATTTTCACCAGGGCGGCCTCGTCGAGCTTGCCGAGCGTCGCGACCACCGGCAGACGACCGATCAGTTCGGGGATCAACCCGAATTTGATCAGATCCTCCGGCTCGACCTCGCGCAGCACCTCGCCCGCGTCACGCTCCTGCTTGCTCTTCACGGTCGCGCCGAAACCGATGCCGGTCTTCTCGGTGCGATCGGTGATGACCTTCTCCAGGCCGTCGAACGCGCCGCCGCAGATGAACAGGATGTTGGTCGTGTCGACCTGGATGAAATCCTGGTTCGGGTGCTTGCGGCCGCCCTGCGGCGGCACCGACGCCATCGTGCCCTCGACGAGCTTGAGCAGCGCCTGCTGCACGCCCTCGCCCGACACGTCGCGGGTGATCGACGGGTTGTCCGACTTGCGGCTGATCTTGTCGATCTCGTCGATGTAGACGATGCCGCGCTGCGCCTTGTCGACTTCGTAGTTGCAGTTCTGCAGCAACTTCTGAATGATGTTCTCGACATCCTCGCCGACATAGCCGGCTTCCGTCAGCGTGGTCGCGTCGGCGATCACGAACGGCACGTTCAGCAGGCGCGCGAGGGTCTGCGCGAGCAGCGTCTTGCCGGAACCCGTCGGGCCGATCAGCAGGATGTTGCTCTTCGACAGCTCGATGTCGTCCTTCTTGTCGAGATGCTTGAGGCGCTTGTAGTGGTTGTAGACCGCGACGGCGAGAATCTTCTTCGCGCGCTCCTGCCCGATCACGTATTGATCGAGGATGTCGCGAATTTCCTGCGGGCTCGGCAGATCCGATTTCGACAGGCTGGCTTCGACGCCCGCCGCGGCTGCTTCGTCGCGAATGATTTCGTTGCACAGGTCGATGCATTCATCGCAGATGAACACCGACGGGCCCGCGATGAGTTTCTTCACCTCATGCTGGCTTTTCCCGCAGAACGAGCAATACAACAGCTTCTCGCTGTTAGAACCTTTCTTGTCCGCCATGGATGTATGAGCCTCCGGACGCGTGAGTTACATGATACGCCGTTTGCCCCCGACACCACGATCCGGGGTGCGCGGGGGCCGGCTGGATGTGCTTGCCGCCGATGCTCGGGGCGTCGGGGACGGCCGCCGTTTTGGGGCGGCACCCCACTAGATCAGGGACGCTTGGCCGACACGTGGTCGATCAGCCCGTATGCCTTCGCATCATCGCTGGACATGAAATTATCACGATCGGTGTCGCGCGCGATGCGCTCGACGTCCTGCCCCGTGTGTTCGGCGAGCAGCGCGTTCAGGCGCTCCTTCAAGTAGAGGATCTCGCGCGCCTGGATCTCGATGTCCGACGCCTGGCCGCGCGCGCCGCCGAGCGGCTGGTGGATCATCACGCGCGCGTTCGGCAGCGCGAAGCGCTTGCCCCGTGCGCCCGCCGCGAGCAGGAACGCACCCATGCTGGCCGCGAGGCCCATGCACAGCGTCGACACGTCGGGCTTCACGAACTGCATCGTGTCGTAGATCGCGAGACCGGCCGACACCGAGCCGCCCGGGCTGTTGATGTAGAGGCTGATGTCCTTGTCGGGATTCTCGCTCTCGAGGAACAGCAACTGCGCGACCACGAGGTTCGCGGTCTGGTCGTTCACTTCGCCGACCATGAACACGATGCGCTCTTTCAGGAGGCGCGAATAGATGTCATACGAACGCTCGCCGCGGCCGCTCGTCTCGACGACGATCGGCACCAGACCCAGCGCCTGGGTCTCGAAATCCCGCGGAGCGTGCGAAGCCAACGTATCCAGCAATTGAGCGCGATTGATCATTCAATGAGCCTTGTCCGAGTGAGTATTGAACGGAGCGGAAGCAAACCGCGACCACCATGTTACCGGCAGTCGCACAGAATGCGAAAACGGCGTGCGGGCCGTCGCTCGGACAGCCAGCACGCCGCTGGAGCAACGCTTAAGCTTGCGCCGTCGCGCTCGCCAGTGCTTCGAAGCTCACTTCCTTGTCCGTCACCTTCGCCTTGCCCAGCACGAAGTCGACGACGTTGCTTTCAACGACGAACGCTTCCATCTCGGCGAGGCGCTGCTGGTTCGAATAATACCAGCGGACCACTTCCTTCGGGTCTTCGTAGCTCTTCGCGAACTCGTCCACTTCCGCGCGGATCTGTTCCGGCTTCGCCTCGAGGCCGTTCGACTTCACCAGTTCGGCCAGCACGAGGCCCAGCTTCACGCGGCGCTCGGCCTGCTCGGTGAACATCTCGGCCGGGATCGGCGCCTGCGCCGCATTCGGCACGCCGCGCTGCGCGAGATCCTGGCGCGCCATCTCGACGAGACGCTCCTGGTCCTGCTCGACCAGCGCCTTCGGCACGTCCAGCTCCGAAATCTTCAGCAGCGCGTCCATCACCTGATTCTTCACGATCGCCTGGGTGCGACGCTTCGCCTCACGCTCCAGGTTTTCCTTGATCTCGCCGCGCATCTTCGTCAGATCGCCGTCTTCGATGCCGAGCGACTTCGCGAATGCCGCGTCGATCTCCGGCAGGTGCGCCCACTCGACCTTCTTCATCGTGACCGTGAACTTCGCGGTCTTGCCCGCGACGTCCTTGCCGTGATAGTCGGCCGGGAACGTCAGGTCGAATTCGCGCGACTCGCCGACCTTCAGGCCCAGCGCCGCCTTCTCGAATTCGGGCAGCATGCGACCTTCGCCGAGCACGAACGGGAAGTCTTCCGCGGTACCGCCCTGGAATGCGACGTCGTCGATCTTGCCGACGAAGTCGACCGTCACACGGTCGCCGTTCTGCGCGGCCGTTTCCGCGCCGCCGTCACCGTGCTCGCCGCCTTCGCCGCGCGCGTGGAAATGCACGCGCTGCTTGCGCAGGATGTCGAGGGTGCGGTCGATCTCGGCGTCGCCGATGGTCGTGGTCGAACGCTCGACCTCGGCCACGGCCAGATCGCCGATCTTCACTTCCGGGTAGACCTCGAAGGTCGCGTCGAACGCGTACGCTTCTTCCGACAAGGCTTCCTGCTTCGGCGCGAAGCTCGGCTGGCCGGCGACGCGCAGGTTTTCCGCGCGGCTGATGTCGAAGAATTCCTGCCCGATCTTGTCGCTCAGCACTTCCGCTTCGACCTGGCCCGAATACTGCTGCGCGACCATCTTGAGCGGCACCTTGCCCGGGCGGAAGCCCGGCATGCGCACGTTCTTCGCGAGTTTCTGAATACGGGCGTCGATTTCCTTCTGCACGACTGCCTTCTGCAGCGAGATCGTGACGCGGCGTTCGAGCTTGCCGAGGTTTTCAACAACGTTAGCCATGGCTTCAATCGTCCTAAAATTATTCGAGCGAATCGGTTTTCCTTGCCGTACCCGCGCGGCGGCGGATGTGCCCGCGCCGCCGTTGCGCGCCCCGCGCGCAAACGACGAGCGTGCGCAGCGCGGGCGGCTTCCAAGCACGGCTTTGGCCGGAAGAATCGACTATTCTAGCAAACTATTTTCCCCGCACCGCGAGATTCCATCCCCGCTCGCCCCGCGACCGTCGACGGCACGCCCGCACCCCGCGCGATGCCGGTCATGCGCCGCCCCGTATCCGGGCCACCCGGCCGCCCTGCTAAGCTTCGATCCGACGCGGCGCCGCGCGCCGCCGAATTCCTCACACCAATCGACGTTCCATGTCCGGAGACACCATGCCGCATCCGCCCGTTGTCGTCATCGCGCCCGATTCCTTCAAAGGCTCGCTTTCCGCCGCGCAGGTGGCCGACGCGATCGGCGCCGGGGTGCGCCGCGCGCAGCCGGACGCCGAGCTGCGCTGCCGGCCGATGGCGGACGGCGGCGAGGGCACCCTCGATGCGATGCTCGCGCACGGCGGCGCGCGACGCACGCTGCGCGTGGCGGGCGCCGCGCTCGCGCCGCGCGACGCGGCGGTCGGCCGGCTCGGCCCGGATACGGCGCTCGTCGAGACGGCCGAGGTGGTCGGCATCACGGACCCGGCCGGGATGGCCGCGCCGGTCGAGGCGCGCAGCACGCGCGGCCTCGGCGACGCGATCCGCGCCCTGCTCGACGACGGCGTGCGCACCTTCTACGTCGCGCTCGGCGGCAGCAGCACCAACGACGCCGGCGCGGGCCTGCTCGCCGGGCTCGGCCTGCGCGCGTTCGACGCCGACGGCCGCGCGCTCGAACCGACGCCCGCCACGCTCGCGCGCATCGCCCGCCTCGACGTGGCGGGCCTCGATCCGCGGCTCGCGCAGGCGACCTTCATCGGCATGTCGGATGTCGACAACCCGCTCACCGGCGCGCACGGCGCAACCGCGGTGTTCGGTCCGCAGAAGGGCGTGACGCCCGCCCAGGTCGAACCGCTCGACGCCGCGCTCGGGCACTTCGCCGAGCTGCTCGAGGCCGCGCTGCCGCGCCGCCCCGGCACGCCCGCCGGCCGCGCGCGCGACCTGTCCGGCGCCGGTGCGGCGGGCGGGCTCGGCTTCGCGCTGCACATGCTCGGCGCGCGCTTCGAAGCGGGCGCCGAGGTGGTCGCGCGGCAGATCGGCCTCGACGGCGCACTCGCGGGCGCGCACTGGTTGATCACCGGCGAAGGCCGCTCCGACGCGCAGACGCTGCACGGCAAGGCGCCGTTCGTCGCCTGCCGGCACGCGCGCGCGGCGGGCGTGCCGGCCACGCTGTTGTCGGGCGCGGTCGACGCCGCCGCGCTCGCGGCGCTCGGCGCGCATTTCGACGGCTGCTTCTCGCCCGCGCCGGGCCCGATCACGCTCGACGTCGCGATCCGCGACGCGGCCCGCCTGCTCGCCGACGCGGCGGAACAGCTGACCCGCCTGAAGTACGGCCGCACCTGAAGTACGGCCGCACCTGAAAGGGCGGCCGTCGGCGCGACGCCGCCGCCTCGCCGAAGGCGGTTCGGACGTCGCGCGGCCGCCGCACCGCGCGCGCCGACGTTGACCGCGCGCCGGGATACGGCAACAATCGGGCCGCCCCCTCCTTCAGGATTCCGACATGAAAGGCAGCAAAGCCGGCCTCGAGCAGTTTCTGACCTATCGCCTGCACGTGTTGAACAAGCTGTCCGATCGCGGGATCGGCGAGCTTTATCAGACGAAGCTCGGCATCTCGCTGCCCGAGGCGCGGGTGATCGCGGCCATCGGCGCGTTCGGCCCGTTCTCGATCATGGAACTGGCCCGCCACACCCACCTCGACAAGAGCCAGGCCAGCCGCGCGGCGGAGGCGCTGATCCGGCGCGGGCTCGTCGAACGCGGCGCGAGCGACGAGGATGCGCGGGTCGTGCTGGTCGCGCTGACGCGCGACGGCGTCGCGCTCAATCGCCGCATCATGCCGATCGCGCGCAAATGGAACGCCGAGCTGCTCGCCGGCCTGAGCGAGCACGAGCAGCAGGTCTTCGCACGCGCGTTCGACCGCATCATCGCGCGCCTGAGCGACCGTCTCGCCTGACGACCCGGCGCGGCGCCGTCCGGCCTCGCGCCGTCCGGCCGCGCCCGCTCACAGCCCGCTGTTGGCCGCGCGCTGCCGCAGCAGCCCCAGCACCGCGTCGCAGTAAGGCGTCGGCACCTCGAGCCGGCGGCCCAGCTCCGGGAACACCCCGAGGATCGGCCCGATCTCGAGCGGGCGTCCCGCCTCCAGGTCCTGCAGCATCGAGGTCTTGAACGCGCCGAGCCGGCGCGTGACCGCGATCCGCTCCGGGCCGCTCATGCCGGTCGACAGCGCGAGCCGCGCGCCGATCGCGTCGGCCTCCTCCATCATCCGCAGCGCGAGCGCATGCGTGTACGGATCGTCGAGCAGGCGATCGGCGGTCGAACCCGCGAGCGCGCTCAGCGGATTCATGTTCATGTTGCCCCACAGCTTGGCCCAGATCTCGGTGCGGATCGCCGCGCTCGTCTCGACCTCGAAGCCGCCCGCGGCAAGCGCCCGGGCGAAACGCGCGGCGGCCGCCTCGCGGGCCGCGTCCGGCGCGCCGACGATCAGGCGGTTGCCGCGCCCGCGCCGCACCACGCCGGGCGCGGACGTCGCCGACGACAGGTGCACCACGCAGCCGATCGCCTGCGCCGGCGGCAACGCCGCCGACACCGCCCCCGCCGGATCGATCGATTCGAGGCAGACGCCGTCGAGCGGCCCAGCAAAGCCGTGCAGGAACCACCACGGCAGCCCGTTCATCGCGCCCACCACCACCGTGCGCGGCCCGACCAGCGGCGCGAGCCGCGACGCCAACGCCGGCAGCGCCTGCGCCTTCAGCGCCAGCACCACGTAGTCCTGCTCGCCCAGCGCCGCCGCGTCGTCGCTCGCGGCCAGCCGCACGACGGTCTCCCCGCCCTGTTCGTCGGCGATGCGCAGCCCGTCCGCGCGGACCGCGTCGAGCGTCGCGCCGCGCGCGAACGCGCCGACCTGCCAGCCGGCTTGCGCCAGCGCCGCGGCGAACAGGCCGCCGATCGCGCCCAGGCCCACCACGGCCACGCGCACGGAGGATGCATTCATCGTCGAGTCTCCTGATTGGTTGGTATCGTCGTGCCGACGAGGATAGGCATTCATGGTTGCGAACACAACCAGTTTTCATGGCGTCCCGCGCCGCGGCCGGTTGCTCGCCGGCTGGCGCAAACGCACTAGGAAACCGGGTGCATTTGCCTCTGTCGACGCGGATTGCCGCTCCGTATTCTGAACCTGTCACGCATTCCAATACATCCGCAGCAAGGAGTCGCCGATGAACCTGCACCAGACGCCCGACCCGCGCCCACCGGCCGACGTGCCGCCGCCCCAGCCCGGCAAGCCGTTCCCCGGGCAGCAGCCGCCCGGCATCCCCGTTCCGCCCGACGTGCCGCAACCCGGCACGCCGATCGTGCGCCGGGCCCGGGCTGGTGCGCCTGAGCGCTCGCCGACCCCGTCTTTCTTTCACCCCTGGAGGCCCGCATGAACCGAACCCGATCCCTTTCGTCCGTACTCGCGATCAGCACCGCATTCCTGCTTGGCACAGCCGGCTGGAGCAGCGCCTACGCGCAGACCGAACCGGCCAGCGACGGCGCGGCGGCCGAATCCAGCCAGCCCGTCACCGACACCTGGATCACCACCAAGGTGAAGAGCGAACTCGCCGTCACCGACGGCGTGAAGAGCACCGAGGTCGGCGTGAAGACGATCGACGGCATCGTCACGCTCACGGGCGTGCTGCCGACCCGGATCGCCGTCAAGAAGGCCGTGGCCATCGCGCGCGCCGTGAAGGGCGTGAAGCACGTGGATGCCGCCGGCCTGAAGGCCAAGGCCTGACGCCTGCAGCGATTCGCACCAACCGCCGCCGCGCCCGCGCGGCGGCGTCGATTCCCAACCAGGAGAACAGCATGAACGAAGACAAGATCAAGGGACAGTGGAAGCAGTTGACCGGCAAGCTCAAGGCGAAATGGGGCAAGCTGACCAATGACGATCTCGCGGCCGTCGAAGGCAATCGCGAATACCTCGCCGGCAAGATCCAGGAGCGCTACGGCATCGCGCGCGACGAGGCCGAGCGGCAACTGAAGGATTTCGACAAGTCGCTGTAACCGGGCATGCGGGACGACGATCGGCCGTCCCGCCCTTCCCCTCTCATCGAGGAGCGTCGAATTGGGCAAGTACCTGATCGCCTGGCTGCTGGGCGTGCCGCTCGGCGTGCTCGTGATCGCCTGCCTGGTCGCTCACATCCTGTAGGCAACCGCGCGGCCGGCCATCCATTCGGGCCGGCCGCATCACTTTCGCCGGCTTGCCGATGCGCGCGCAGGCGCGCATCGGCACCCGCTCATCGATCCGGACGGCCCCTCCTTCTCCCATCCGACGCGCCTCCTTCCTCCCGCGCCCCACCGGCTCGCCCCACGCACGCGTCGCTTCGCGAAACCCGCCGACTGCCGTTACACTCTCGCCTCGTTTGTTTTCCACGCTCCGCCCGAACCTCATGCTGTTGCGCAACCGGCTGACCGCCGCGTGTCTCTCCGTCGCCCTGCTGTCCGCCCCTCAACTGGCCGTCGCCAAGACGCCTACCGACACCCTGTACGCCGAGGTCGTCGCCTACCTGTCGCGCCTGCTCTCTGCGCCGCCGCGCGAAGCGCCGGCCGGCCAGGTCATCGAGGCCGCGTTCTCGCCGGACGGCGGCGCGGAAGCGCTGGTCCTGAAGGTGATCGGCGCGGCGCGCGCCTCGCTGCGGCTCGCCGGCTATTCGTTCACCTCGCCGAAGGTGGTGCGCGCGCTGCTCGACGCGCGCCAGCGCGGCGTCGACATCGCCGTGGTCGTCGACAACGACGGCAATCGCTCGAAGGCGTCGAAGCAGGCGCTCAACCTGCTCGTCAACGCGAAGGTGCCGACCCGCACAATCGACCGCTACGCCATCCATCACGACAAGTACATCGTCGTCGACGGCCGCCACGTCGAGACCGGCTCGTTCAACTACTCGGCCTCCGCCGCCTCGCGAAACTCGGAAAACGTGCTCGTCGTGTGGAACAACCCGGCGCTCGCCACGCAATACCTGCAGCACTGGCAGAACCGCTACGACCAGGGCACGAACTACCGCTCCAGCTACTGAGCGTCGCCGCGCGCCGTCATGCCGCGCCGGGCGGCGGGTCGGCCGCGCGCCGGTCCGGCGCATCCAGCGCGCCCAGCACGCCCGGGATCTGGCTCTTGTCGTGCATCCCCAGCTTCCGATACGCGCAGCGCAGGTAATGCCGCACCGTCGCGGGCGAGATGGCCATGCGCTGCGCGACCTCCTTGTGCGAACGCCCCTCGCCGTAATAGCGAATCGCCGCCAGCTCGCGCGGGCTCAGCCGGTCGAGCAGCGAACGCGGGCGCGCTTCAAGCAGGAACAGCCCCGCCACGCCCGTACATTGCACGCGCAGGGCCTCGCCCAGGAACGGCTGCCCCGCATGGCCCCGCACGTGCTCGACCAATTCGCCCGGCAGCCGCTCGCCGCGCCACTGCGGCCACTCGCCGCGCAGCGCCGCCTCGAATTCCGGATCCGCGTGATGCAGCACGCCGAAGCTGTCGCAGATCGCGCGCGCCGTCGACGCCGCCGCCTCGCCGCGCAGCCGCGCGAGGTGCGCCGCGCGATTGATGGTCAGCGCCGCGGCCAGGTGCGGGATCACATCCTCGTAGCGGCGCGCGTCGTCGTCGCTGAACGGCTGGTGCAGCCCATGCCGATAGATCGACAGGAAGGTCGTGAGTCCGAAGCGACGATCGAACACGCTCACGCACATCAGCTGCGCGAGCCCGTATCGCACGCACCAATCGCGAAAACAGCCGTCGAGCCCCGCGTCGAGCGCCGAGACCCGCGCCGCGCAGCCGACCGCCGCCAGGGTCCGCGCCGCGAGCGGATCGGCGTCGCGCACGCGCAGCCAGTCGCTGAAGAACGCGGGCGGCAGGCGGTACAGGTAGCTGTTGTGCATCACCGGCCCGGACGGCAGGTGGGTGGTCACGCCGGTCCAGGCCGCGTCGAACGGCAGGTAGCCGGACAGCAGCGCGAAGAAGCGGCATTCGAATTCGCCGATCCCGGCCTGCCCCGCGAGCGCGTACAGATCGAGCAACAACAGGCTCAATTCGCGCGGCGACGCCACCGCCGCGCCCGGCACACCGGCGAAGTCGGCCCGGCGTGCCGGGCGCGACGGCCAGGCGGCCTCGTCGAGCACGATCGCGGCCGGCACGTCGCTCGGCGCATCGGGGTACTGCCGGATTCCTGCGCTGACCGTCACTGAAGCTCCTTCGCCCGCCGGACCGCCCGGGCCGCGTGCCGCGATGAACGGACGATTATAGCGAGCGCTTTTTTTGAAAAACCCCCGGGCGCGCCCCCGTTCACACCCCGTTCATTTGGACGGGGACCTGCCGCGCCGCCGTCGCCGGACGAAGCGCCACCCCCGGTGTCTTCCGGCCGTCCGGCTCTCGCGGGTTTTCCTCAACGTTCATCTGCACGACTGGGCAAGGTCCGGATCGCCGCCGACACTCGTCGCATCGGGCCCCGCCTCACGGCAAGGAGCGCCGATGCAGCACCACCCGCCCCGGCACGGCGATGCCGCGCCGTCCGCGCACGTGCGCCGCCCGGCACCATCGTGCTGACCGTCCCGCCCCCAACCGGCCACCCCATGCCCGAAACCCTGCCACCACCCGCGCCGCTCGCCGCCGCGCACCCCAACGCGCCGCACTTCACATCGGCCACGCTCACCGCGCTCGTGGCTTTCGCCGCCATCACGCCGCTGCTGTTGCTCGTCGCGCCCGCGGTCGCCGCGCAGCTCGCGGCTCAGTTCGGGTTGTCCGCCTCGCAGGTCGGCGTGTACTTCTTCGTCGAGCTGGGCGCGTTCAGCGCGGCGACGCTGCCGTCCTATCTATGGCTCGGGCGCGTGGCCGCGCCGCGCGTCGCATTCGTCGCGGTCGCCGTGTTCTGCGCCGGCAATCTCGCCACCGCCGGCCTGATGCCGGGCTTCCCCGCGCTGCTCGCGCTGCGCGCCGTCACCGCGTTCGGCGGCGGCACCTTGATGGTGCTGTGCATGACGAGCGCGGCCACCAGCGGCAACCACGATCGGGTCTACGGCGTCTGGGTGATCGGCCAGCTGATCGCGGGCGCGATCGGCCTGTTCGTGCTGCCGCATGTGTTCCAGCTGTTCGGGCTGCGCGCGCTGTACCTCGCGCTGGCCCTGCTCGGCGCGCTCGCAGCGCCGCTCGCGCGCGCGTTCCCCGCCGCGCTCGGCGCGCGCGCCGCCGGCCACGGCGAGACGATGCCGCCCGCCTCGTCCGCGTGGCTCGCCGCGCTCGCCATCGCGGGCGTGCTGACGTTCTACCTCGCGATCGGCGGCGTGTGGACCTTCGCCAGTCGCGCCGCCGCCGCCGCCGGCTTCGATGCGTCCGCCACCGGCACCGTGCTCGCGATCGCGAGCCTGTTCGGCATCGCCGGCGCGACGCTCGCCGCGCTGCTCGGCGGACGCGCGGCGCGGCGCGCGATGCTGTACACGGGCTACGGCATTCTCGTCGGGGCGCTGGCTCTGCTCGCCGCGCAGGCGGGCGCGCCCGGCTTCGCCGCCGCGATCCTCGCCTTCAAGTTCGCGTGGACCTTCGTGCTGCCGTTCGCGCTCGCCAGCGTGGCGCGCGTCGATCCGTCCGGCCGCCTGATCGCGACGCTCAACCTCGTGATCGGCGCGGGGCTCGCGGCCGGACCGCTCGTCGCCGGCCTGCTCCTCGACGGCGGCGGCACCCAGCGCCAGCTGTTCGCGCTCGCGGCCGTCGCGGCGTGCGCGTCGCTCGCGCTGCTGCTGCGCGTCGAGCGGCGCGCCGGTTGACCCTGCCTTGTCTTTCCAACCCACCTGACCGATCTCATGAGCAAAACCGCATTCTTCACCGACGAACGCACGTTCTGGCATACGGGCGGCATGCACGCGCTGTTCCTGCCGGTCGGCGGCTGGGTCCAGCCGCCGTCGGCCGCGGGCTACGCGGAATCGCCCGATTCGAAACGCCGCCTGCTTGCGCTCGTGCAGGCCTCCGGGCTCGGCGCCCGCCTCGCGATGCAAACCGCGCCGGCCGCGACCGACGCCGATCTGCGGCGGATCCATCCCGCGTCGTATCTGGATGCCTTCAAGCGCCTGAGCGACGCGACGGGCGGCGACCTCGGCGATCTCGCGCCGTTCGGCCCGGGCAGCTACGAAATCGCCGCGCTGTCGGCCGGGCTCGCGCTCGCGGCCGTCGACACCGTGCTCGACGCGCGCGCGCCCAACGCGTTCTCGCTGTCGCGGCCGCCCGGCCATCACTGCCTGCGCGACAAGCCGATGGGGTTCTGCCTGCTCGCCAACATCCCGATCGCGCTCGAGGCCGCGCGCGCGAAACACGGCGTGGAACGCATCGCCGTGATCGACTGGGACGTGCATCACGGCAACGGCACGCAGTCGATCTATTACGACGATCCCCACACGCTGACAATCTCGCTGCACCAGGACCGCTGCTTTCCGCCCGGCTACAGTGGCGCCGAGGAACGCGGCACAGGCGCGGGCGTGGGCGCGAATCTCAACATTCCGCTGCTCGCGGGCGCGGGCGACGACGCCTATCGTCACGCGCTCGCGCGCATCGTGTTGCCGGCGCTCGATGCGTTCAGGCCCGAGTTGATCGTCGTCGCGAGCGGGCTCGATGCGAACGCGGTCGATCCGCTCGCGCGCATGCAATTGCACAGCGACAGCTACCGGCATCTCACGCAAGGCGTGAAGGACGCGGCGGAACGGCTGTGCGGCGGACGCCTGGTGGTCGTGCACGAAGGCGGCTATTCGGAGGCGTACGTGCCGTTCTGCGGCCTCGCGATCGTCGAGACATTGGCGGGCTTGCGCACCGCGGTCGACGACCCCGCGCTCGCGCTGATGACCGCGCAGCAGCCGGGCGAGCGGTTCAACGCGTTCCAGCGCGACCTCATCGACGAATTGGCGTCGCAGTTCGGTTATTAGGCGTCGGTCAGCGGCGCTATCCAGCGCTTCGGCGCGCGCCGGGCGAGGCCGTCATATGCGCCGCATGCGCGGCGCCGGTCGGGACGATCCAGGGCCGGCGGGAGCCGGCCTGCGCGACCGCCGCGCATTCCCCGTCAAAACCCGGGCAATACATTTATTTCCCACAAAATACCTCGGATTATCATTGTAATTTCCCGCCATTTATCGTAGTTGCCCGCGAATATCGGCGCGGGTATTTTGATCTCGCTCCATACAAAATCCATATTTATAAATATCATCGCGTATTGCATTTGCGCCGCGCCGGGTGTCGTCGCATGCGGAGCCGACGCAATGTCCCGATGGGATTCCAGAAGCGAGCTTCATCGATTCCGCATCACGCGCCCCCGCCCCCTCCGTCTTCGGCGCCTTGATTCCCGACATTGTCTGCGGCGAACAGCAAGGACGATGTCGCGTCGCGCGCCGTCATGCGAGCCGGCAGCCCGGCAGCACGCATCGAAGTCGTAGCCCGCGCACGGCAATACGCGGATTTCGCGCACCCGCCCAGCTGTCGATTTTGCTTTCCATAAGCAATGCGTTCGCGCAATCAATAAAAACTGACAAGGAGCCCATTATGTTCCAGCGACACCAGCTCGGATGTGCATGCTGCAGCCCGCATTTATTAGCGCCCGTCCTCGGCCAAAGCGAATCCGCATGGCAAGACTTGCTCCAGGAATTGAGCCGCCTGGAAACGCCGCGAAAACCCGAAGCCGTCATCTTCCACGGCGGACGCATCTATCCGGATCCGGAAGACTGCGCCACGCGCGTCGACGCACTGGGTATCGCCGATCACAAGGTCGTCGCCGCGGGCACGCTCCACGAGGTGCGCCAACGCATGTGGGAGCGCCACCCCAACGCCATCGAACGCATACTCCACGGCAGCCAGACCTTGCTCCCCGGCCTGGTCGAGCCGCACATGCACCTGCTGCCCAGCGCGGTGTTCCGCATCGCGCCGTGGATCAACGTGACGCCGTTCGAGGAGCAGAAGCTGCGCCCCGGCTACAGCGCGGCCTGGATCCGCGACCAGATTGTGGCTGCCGTCAACGATACGCCGGCCGGAGGCGACGCGTGGGTGTGCGGAAGCGGCGTCGACCCGTCGCTGATGGACGTCTGGGTGGATATCGACCGCGCCTGGCTGGACGACATCAGCAAGGACGTGCGCCTGTTCCTGATCAACGCCTCAGGCCATCTCGGCTATGCCAACAGCGCCGCGTTGCAGGCCGCCGGACTCGAGGCCACCTATCCCAACGGGGTGCTGACCGAAACGCGGGTCGATCTGGTGATGAACGCCATCCCCAAGCCGCAACCGGCGGACCTGCTGCTCGCGATGCGAGCGGTATTGCAGGAGGCGAACAAGCGCGGCATCACCACCGTCTTCGACGCGGGTTTGGGAATGGGCATCGGGTTCTATGAAGTTGTCCTGATGCAGGCGCTGGCGAAGACGCCGCTGATGACGGCGCGCATGGGCGCGGCCCTGTTCGGCAACAACGATCTTTGGCGGTTGTGGTTGAATCAGTTCAAGCCGGAATTCGCCAGCGCGCCCGAAGCGCTGTTCAGCATCCGCGCGATGAAGCTGATTGCCGACGGCTCCAACCAGGGGCTGACCGGCCTGCAAAGCCAGCCGTACAAGTGCTGCGCCGAGCACCGCGTCCCCGGCGTCGGGCCCAACGGGCTCTTCAACTTCTCGCCCGTCGATGGCCTGGCGCACGTCATGCAACAGGTCGTCGAGAAGGGATGGCCGGTCCTGACCCATGCCAACGGGGACGAAGCCATCGCCAATGTGCTGGCGGCCTACCAACTGGCGCTGAGCCAGGTTCCTCCTGCTGCGTCGGCCACCGCGCAACCCGGTGCGACGCCGGTCGCGTTGCGCCATCGGATCGAGCATGCCTCGCTCCTCAGCGACGACGATCTGCGCGCCATGAAGCGGCTGTCGATCTCGCCCAGTTTCCTGATCGGCCACGTGGGTTACTGGGGACGCGCGTTCCAGAAGACCATCCTGGGCGAAGCGCGCGCGCAGAAGCTCGACCGCTGCAAATCGGCGCTGAACGAGGGCCTGCGCGTCAGCCTGCACAGCGATCATTTCGTGTCTCCGCTGGGGCCGCTGCGCTACATGGATCAGGCGATGGGGCGAACGATGGAAGCGGACCCGGAACAGGCGACCTTGAATGCGGCCGAATGCCTGAGCGCGTCCGAGGCGTTGCGCGCGGTGACCATCGACGCGGCGTGGCAGTGCCATCTCGACGATCAGGTCGGCTCATTGAAGGAAGGGAAGCAGGCCGACCTCGTGATCCTCGCAGACGATCCGCTGCAGGGCAATCAGCCCGGGAATCCGTATCGGCTGCGTGACATCGCGGCGCTGGAGACGTGGGTCAGCGGGCGCAAGGTTTACGACAGTTTGGAGGCGAACACCCGCTAGGCGACGTCTCGGTATCGATAGTGGTGTGGCTCGATCCGCTGATCATGCGTTTCGCAAGCGCGTGATCGGCGATCGGCGTCGCATGACCTGCACGAGCGCGCAGGGGCCGGGACGGCATCGTATGCGTCGGCCATCCTGTACCTCGCGGACAGCGTCAGGATCCAGGAAAGCAGTCGCCAAATATATGTTATTCGCGCCACTCAGACTTGCATCGCCGCGATTTTTTCGGGTCAACCAATGACACCCCGGTCGAAAGAAATTTTATTGGCACGTCGAAAATCAATGCCCACCACAAGATAGCCGACGCCATTCGACCCATCGAATTTAAGCAATCTCAAACAACACTCACCTGCGCCCCCTTTGACGGGCAACCCAATCACCGCCCACTCCTTCGCCGGCAACCACCTCCTTATCCACAATCCATTGCGCTTGCTTGTCATTACCACTGATCGACATTCGCCCGATGCCGCCGTCGATGCCAGGATCCCGGAATGCACAGCCGTTCTGATTCATCGCATTCAGCCCACGCGGCAGGAAGTTCACTCCCGTCGCCGGCCCGGCAATCACGCTGAGGTCAAACAGCTTTCCGCCCCAGGGTATCGAGGCCGCGTCGATCTGGTCGAATTTCGACCACTGCCGGCAGCATGCCTCGGAGATGTCATGCGACGACTTCGTACAAAATGGATTTCAATCTTATTTAGTACTCGTCCCATATCAAAACGAGGCAATCTATTCGACAATTAAAAGCAAATTTTTAATCATCGAATTGAATTTCCCCCAATAAAGTACTGACGAAACAATTTCAGCTCGACTCATCGCCGGAACCATCATATGGCAATCACATCATCGATAAAAATTGCATTATTTGCCTCTGTTACGATTTTCTCGAACTATGCTCATTCGTCTTGCCAGTTTTTTAATGGAAGCGGATCCACTATTCCCACCCCTATTTATCAATCTGTAATCGTAAACGACTGGCTGATCCCGAGAAACAAAGTCGTTGGCAGCACCGAGACGACCTATGCGCATGGCTGGAATACGATCTCCACGGGATGTGCGGCGGGGCAAGTGCAGACCACAGCCGAGATTAGCGGCGGAACACTTGTGCCCGGCTACCAAGACACGTACCAAACCGGCATACCAGGAATCGGCATCCAGTTCCGCGCTGCGGTTCCAGGAATCAGCAATACGCAGATCGCTCCCTTCAACAAGACAACCTCGATCTCCTTCAATACACCGAAGGAGAGCTTCAACGCTGGAGTCACGCTCGTCGTGACCGGGCCGGTGCAGTCCGGAACCATCAACGGAAGCCAGCTTCCCACCATGACCTGGCGAGCCATGCAAGACGGGGTGCGCACGAGCTACGTCCTCCGTGTCGAGGGAGTTTTGACCGTGGCGAGCCAGACCTGCAAGGTCAAGCATTCATCAATCAATGTCGATCTGCCTCGGGTAATGAGCAAAGACCTGCAGGACATCGGTTCGACGACGGGCGACACGAAGTTTTCCATCGATCTGGATACCTGCGCGATTGGCGTCGGCATCAATCTGACGCTGACGGATGTCGCGAAGCCGGACAATGCATCGAACGTCCTGTCTCTCAACAAGTCGTCGAGTGCACAGGGTATCGGCTATCAAATCCTCTACAACGCCATCCCGATCAAGTTCGGTCCCGATTCCGCGATCGCCGGCAACCAGAATCAGTGGAGCATCGGCAATGCAACGAGCGCAAACATCAGCATCCCGCTGACGGCGAGATATCTACGCACATCGGGCGCGCTGGTCCCTGGAACCGCCATCGGGCTAGCCTCGTTCACCATGTCATATCAATGAGGAAGGCAGCTGTGCCATGCAGCGAGCGCAATCTCACCGCGCGGCCGCGACGCTGGCCGCTGCTCCCAACCGGAGCGGGTGAAGCGAGGAAAGACGTATTGCGTGCGGTGACTAGGGAGATCCGGCAACCGAAATTCCCCCCTTGAAAAGGCTTGTGGGGTGTTTTTGTGCCGCCTGCGGATGCTTGATGGTGCGAGGCCGAGAACCACAACCACCAATTAAGCCATTAATTTAAATGGCGTTTCTCTCAATTCGTATTTTTAACCTGCCCCCACATGTGCCCCCGGACATTTTCCCTCGAAATCGGGAACGTGACCGGCACAAACATAGTTCAACAGGTAGCTGGTACTTCCCGTCGGCGCTACCAGCGATCAAGCTTCTCCATCAGGTCGACTACTTGCTGAAGTACATGAAAATAGCGAACATGAAGACCACCATCCAGATCGGAAAGAAAATCATCTCCTGCCGATCCGTGAGTTGGTACTTCACTTTTTACGTCGCTTAACCATCATGCCCCCTTGTGGCTTGATGCCACGAGCCGCTTCGTCATCGTCTTCGTCGATGACGTCACGCAGATCGCCTGTGCCGCTGGACGCATCGAGCCGTCGCCCCACTCTTTCCGGGCTGACTTCTCGCAAGACGCGTCGCGCGCCTTTTTCCATTTCGAAATTCGCGCCTCGAGCGCTGCCTTGCGATCTGGGTGCTCGCTACCCTGTTGGTCAATGACCTGCTGCAGCTCGCGCTCGGCGACGATCTGGTCACGCCACGCGCAGAAATTCATGCTGGTCTGGCTCCCATCGCAGTTGCTGAGCAATGCGGCGACCTCGCTGGCCGGCAGACCACTACGCGCCGAAATCTCGTCACCAGGCGTCTGGTCAGCCACCGCGGCCGCCGACATCGCCAAGAGCATCCAGAGAAAGTGCTTCTTCATCGGGTCCTCTGACGTTGGAAGGGGGCAACTTCCAGGCGGCGCCGGTTGGCGAGCCCAGTTGATCGAACCGGGGCGAGGCGCCGTCCGCATGCATCGCGTGGGTGGAGGTAGATGCGCTGGCTCATGTGCGAAACGACCCCGGCGTCGTCGTTCCGGTTCGCAGAATGCAGCGCGGACAGCGCCCCGGTGTTACCGGCGTTGTACGTGTAGCTGACCAACTCATCGAATTGCGCCTGCGTGAGTTCGCGCTGGGTGACGTTCCGGCGGACCTGCGCCTCTGCAGTGCCAATACGCGCGGCGAGTTGTGCATTGACCTGTGCTGCAGTCACCGGGCGCCGCAGTTCTTCGGGCGTGCACGCGCCGGTATGCGCAAGGGTGCCGACGCCGAACGTGCAGTTGTTCGCTTGATCGTTGTAGTAGTGCATGACCGCCTGTTCGCGCTCTCGCAGTGCGGCCCAGCCCGCATCGCTGAGGCGCATGTTTTCGTTCGCCATTTTCTTCCTCTCAGTGCCATTTTTTGGGATCCACGACGGCCACGCGGACAGCGCACTTTATCACCGAAGGCTATCTCAAGATTCTCGTCAATTCTTGAGCTACCCATTCCTCAAGCCGCCGTGCTCCGGGCTGAGGATCTCCCTGGAGCCGCAGCAAAACACGCGACGGAAGATCGTGTAAGGTCGGTTGTGCGCCATGGTTCCGCACGTTTGCAGCAGCCTGCAACGTTGGTATCACAGCACGTCCTCGGAAGGCTTGGCCATCTGCTTGACCGAGATGCAGCGCGACGGCGTCGATGATCACCTGCTGCGATCTCGCTACGCCAATCAGAAACTCAGCAAGCTGCTCATTCGTGATTGCCATGCTGCCTCCAATCAGAGGTTCAGACAACGACGTCCTTGGGATCGAACGATATCAGCTGCAGCGCCAGCCGCGTCTGGTAATCGCCGTCGTATGCCTCGTTGCTTTTCATCAGTTCCGGCAACTCGGCTTCGCTCACACGCGTCATATGCACGACAGTGCGGGTTTTCAAAGCCCCGCGGAGATCCGGAGCCGGATCGCGCTCAGCACGCCCCGTCGCGATCGCATACCGGAGATCTGGCTCGTTGCCCGGATCGCCTTATGCGCGAGTTCGATCGCATCGAGTGACTCAATCTTACGAAAGACAGCGAGAAGCTCGGGCGCCGAAACCTAGTCGATCGGTCGAGCGCCCAGCGAAGGGAAAATCTCCCGCTCCAACAGCTTCATGATCCGTGCGGCATGGCGCTCCTTCCACTGCTCATGCCACTCCCGAGCAATAGCCTCGAAGGTGTTCTCGCGATCCAGACTCCGCTGCAGCTTCACAAGATTCTTTTCGTGAGACGGATCAAGCCCACCGCGCAACTGCGCTTTGATCTCGTCTCGAGCCTTGCGGGCGGCAGCAAAGTAATCGCTGGGAGACCCCAAGGGCCATCCGTTTCTCTTTGCCGTCGATGCGATACTTCAGACGCGAGTACTTCGAGCCGCTCGGCATGACTTCAAGGTACATGCCCTGACCGTCAGCCAGCTTGTAGGCCTTCTCGCGGGGCTTGGCCGACTGGATCGCGACATTGGTGAGGGGCATGTGAGCGCGGGGGCATTTCGACGCCCCAAGTCAGAAAAACTACCCCCAACGATGTCCCACCGATTTGGTGGCCGCCAATGGGAAGTGATGGGCAACGCTGGTAGCAAAAAGCCTCGTAAGTCATTGACTAACGAGGCTTTATGGTCAGCCATGGTTCTCGCTGGGAGAATTTGTGGTGCGTGAGGCCGGACTCGAACCGGCACACCCTTGCGGGCGTCAGGACCTAAACCTGGTGCGTCTACCAATTTCGCCACTCACGCGCCTCGGCACTGTCGAACCCGCCAGCCGGCGGGCTTCGAGGGCCGCTTGCCCTGCATGACAGGACAGCCGCCCAAAAGCGCGAGCGCGAGATTCTAACCGATCCGCATGCGCTTGTCTCTACCGGCGGCCCCGAATCCGCCGCGATGCTAAAATGCCGCGCGGTCCGCTGCGCGGCGGGCCGGCCCGCCCGCCGCCGCGCCCCGCCGTCCTCGCCCCCACTCGCTCCAGACCCGTGAATTTCGACGACTATTGCCAGCAGAAAGCCATGCCCCCAGGCTCCAGCGCCTACTACGCGCTGCGCCAGGCGCCGTACGCCCGCCAGCCACTCCTGACCGCGCTGTTCGCGTTGCGTCGCGAACTGGAGGAAACCGTCAAGGAAACGAGCGATCCGACCATCGGCCACACGAAGCTGGCCTGGTGGCAAAAGGAACTCGCCGCGCTCGCGGAAGGCCAGCCGTCGCATCCGGTGTCGAAGGCCCTGGCCGCGCACCATCCCGCGATCGCGACCGACGCACCGCTGCTGCAGGCGCTCGCCGCCGGCTTCCGGATGGATCTGGAGCAAGCCCGCTACCTCGATTTCGCGAACCTGCAGCGCTATCTCGACCAGGTCGGCGGCAGCTTCGCCACGCTCGTCGCGCGCGCCAGCGCCGGCCATGCCGACGCGGCGCAGGACGCCTGGGCCGCCGCCCTCGGTCGCGCGCTGATGCTCGCGCAACTGATCCAGGATCTCGGCAACGATGCGCGCCACGGCCGCATCTACGTGCCGATCGACGAGCTGCAACGCTATACCGTCACCGCCGCCGATCTGCTCAACCGCCGCTACAGCCCCGCGTTCACCGAGCTGATGCAGTATCAGGCGAACCGCGCGCGCGCCGCGCTCGACGTCGCGCTCGCCGCGATCCCCGCCGACGCACGCCGCGCGCAACGCACGCTGCGCGCGCAGGCGGCGCTCGCGCAGACGCTGCTCGAAGAAATCGCGCGCGACGGCTTCCAGGTCCTGCACCAGCGCATCGCGCTCACGCCGATCCGCAAGCTGTGGGTTGCGTGGCGCGCCGCGCGCAAGCGCTGACTCCGGCGCGCATCGCGCGCCCCACCCGCTCCGTCACACGCGCAGCAGCGGCAGCGGCTCGAAGCGCTGCCCAAGCACACCGGTCGCGTCGAGCCCCCACCACGGCCCCAGCACGGTCGCGTACAGCTGCCGGAAATCAACCGCGACCGGCAGGTTGCCGTTGCCGTCGAGCTGCCCCAGCGCGGGCGGCGCGCCATACAGCCCGCCCTTCACCCGCCCGCCCAGCACGAAATGCGGCGCGGCCGTGCCGTGATCGGTGCCGTTGCTCTGGTTCTCGCGCACCCGCCGGCCGAATTCCGCATACGTCATCACGAGCGTGTCGTTCCAGCGGCCCAGCTCGGTCAGCGCGGCGCGCATCGCGACCAGTCCGTCGGCAAGCTGCTTGAGCAGCGCGGCCTGCTGGCCGGGCTGGTTCTGGTGCGTGTCGAAGCCGTTCAAGGTGAGCCGCAACACCGCGACGCCCTGCCCCGGCGCGGGCGTGTGCTGCGGCGTATCGCACGCGGCGAGCACCTGCATCGCGGTCTTCACCGAGGTGCCGAACGCGCCCGCCGGAAACGCGGTCTTGAACGCGATCATCCCGTCGCGCGGCCGCAGCTTGTCGGCCGCTTTCACGATGTCGTTCTCGACGTCGATGATGTGCGCGAGCGCGGGATTCTGTTCGCGCAACGCGACGGGCTCGACGAGCCGTGCGGCGCGGATGAATTGCGCGGGATTGACGAGCGCGATCGCGCGCGCGCCGTTCGCGAGCGGCCCCATCTCGGCGCTGCCGAGCACCACGCCATCCGCGGCGAAACCCGCCGGCATCGGCGCCTGCGCGAACGCACGCGTGAGCCAGCCTTCGCGCAGGTATTCATCGGAGCGCGAAGCGGTGTCCCAGATCTCGATCGACCGGAAATGCGACAGGTTCGGCTGTGGATAGCCGACGCCCTGCACGATCGCGAGCTGTCGTTGCTGCCACAACGGCAGCAACGGCGCGAGCGACGGATGCAGCGCACTGTGTTCGTCGAGCTGCAATACCTGCTCGCGCTTGATGCCGATGTTCCTGCGCATCGCGTAGTAGGTCGGATCCGCATACGGGATCACGGTATTGAGGCCGTCGTTGCCGCCCTTCAGCTCGACGAGGATCAACACGTTCGAATAACGTGCGCCGCCGCGCACGGGCGCGCCTGCGGCCCAAGCGCCCGGCATCCACAGCGAGGCGCCCGCCGCCCCCGCGAGCCCTGTCAGGGCCAGAAAATCGCGTCGATTCATGATGCTGTCCTTCCATACACGGATCCCGCGCGCCGGCCGCGCGCGTTCATTTCAACTGGTAGGCCGGATCCATCAGCAGCGCCTGCAGATACGCGCTGCTCGTCGAGCCGGCCTCGATCGCCGCGACGGGGGTGAGCGGCAGCACCGCGTGCTGCAGCTGCAGTTCCGTCGAGACGTCCGGCTGCGTCTGCGGCTTGGTGCGATACGCGCCGAGCCAGCCGTCGAGATCGAAATGCATCCCGACCGCCGCCGGTTTCCCGGTCGACGCGCGCATCGCGGGCCGCCGCGCCGCCTCGGTTGCGCGGAACAGCTGCTCGACGAACTGCTTGCGCGCGAGCAGGGTCGTGCTGTTGATCCAGCTCACGCCGCCGGGCCAGCCTTTGACGTTCGGCGGGTAGAACAAGTTCTGTCCGAGCGCGCGCAAGGTGTTCACGAACTGCGCGGGATCGCCGTAGCTGACGTCGAACAGGCGTACGGTGCCCGCGACGAACTCGGCCGGCGACTTGATCAGCACGCCGCGATTGCCGTCGTCCCAGAACGCGTCCGACAGCAGCAGCTCGGACAGCGCCGCCTTGATGTCGTAGCCGCTTTGCCGGAAGCGCGCCGCGATCGCGTCGAGCCGCACGGGATCGGGCGTGTCCGAGATGAACTCGCGCCACAGCTTGCCGCCGATGAAACGCGCGGTCTCCGGTCGCGCGAGCAGGATGTCGAGCACCTGGTCGCCGTCGAACGGGCCGCTCTCGCCGAGCACGGTCTTGATCCCGTCGTCGTGAAGATTCGGACGCCAAACATATTGGAGCGTGTCGGGATCGAGGCTCCATCCGGTATACGCGCGCGCCGCTTCGGACACATCCCGCTGCGTGTAATGCCCTTCGCCGAGCGTGAACAGTTCCATCACCTCGCGCGCGAAGTTCTCGTTCGGCCGCCCCTTCCGGTTGTTCGCGCCGTCGAGGTACTGAAGCATCGCCGGGTCCTTCGCGACCGCGTGCAACAACGTGTCGAAACGTCCCAGCGCATGCCGGCGCAGCAGCCGGTGCTGCGCCGCCATCGTCTGAGGATACGGAACCTTGTCCTGTCCCGAGGTGAAGTGGTTGTGCCAGAACAGCGTCATGCGCTCGGTCAGCGGCGACGGCGTGACGAGCATCTCGTGCACCCATCCGGCGCGCAGCGCCTCGTAGCGCTGGTTGCGCGTCTGCTGTTCCGCGCGCTGCTGCTCGGGCGTCCACGTCTGCCGCAGCGCGCGCGGCGGCGGCAGTTCGTCGGCCCAGTCGGGCGGCGGCGTGACGGCCTCGGTGCGCGCGCCGTCGAGCAGCGTCGCCACCGCCTGCGCGCGCGACAACCCCACGTAGCGCGCGACCTCGACGGACGGCGGCGAAAAGCCGGTGCGATTCAGCAGATGGCGCACGTCGTCGGCATCGACGGCGTCGGCGCGCGCATCGCCCGGATGCGTCGCGACGCGTGCGGTGGAATTCGAATGACTCATCGTGGAGCGCCCCCGGAAAGCGGTCGAAGCGACGCTTCGTCCTGGCGATTCAACGCGACGCGCATGCGCGCAGTTGACGGGGAAGTTGCAACCGCTTCTTTCCTGCGCGACGGCAATCAGCGCTTGTACAACTCGCGCACGGCGTCTTCGATGTGCTGGCGCAGCAAGTGCCGCTCCTCGGGGGTCATGTGGCCGTCGCGACGGCGCTGCTCGAGATCGGGCGGCACGGCGGAACGCGCGCCGTCGCCGCCGCGGTCCGCCTGCAACTGATGCGGCGGCGCGCCTTTTCCACGCGGCGCCTTGTAAGATTGCGCGCCGCGCTCCTGCCGCTGTGCACAAGCGAGGTTCGAGGCGAAGACGCCGGTGAACACGAGCGTCAGCACGAATGCAATCTTCGTCGACCGCATCACTGTTCTCGCTTCCTTCGTCGTTTTGTTCCCTTCGTCACGCGGCAACCGGCTTACCTCTGGCACTTGGAGAAACCCGGCGGAAATCGGGTGTGCAGATAATGGAAAAGTTGAGTGGGGGAGTATCTACTGAATCTCCAGTAGGAGTAAAGGAGTCTGTGCCGACTGTCTTTACTCCGCATCGTTGCACGGGTAAATTTTGTAACTGACTGTAACCCCTGAAAAATCGCAGCCGCGCGCTTTTTCCTAATCGCGATAAGATGCCGCTCATGGAAACAAAAAACCCCTCGAAAATTCTGGTCGTCGACGACGATCCGCGTCTGCGTGACCTGCTGCGCCGCTATCTCGGCGAGCAGGGTTTCAACGTCTATGTCGCCGAGAACGCGACGGCGATGAACAAGCTCTGGGTGCGTGAACGCTTCGACCTGCTCGTACTCGACCTCATGCTGCCGGGCGAGGATGGCCTGTCGATCTGCCGCCGCCTGCGCGGCAGCAACGACCGCACGCCGATCATCATGCTCACCGCGAAGGGCGAGGACGTCGATCGCATCGTCGGCCTCGAGATGGGCGCTGACGATTACCTGCCGAAACCTTTCAATCCGCGCGAGCTGGTCGCGCGCATCCATGCGGTGCTGCGCCGCCAGGCGCCCGCCGAACTGCCGGGCGCGCCGTCGGAAACCACCGAGGTGTTCGAGTTCGGCGAGTTCTCGCTGAACCTCGCCACGCGCACGCTGACCAAATCGGGTCAGGAGATTCCGCTGACCACGGGCGAGTTCTCGGTGCTGAAGGTGTTCGCGCGTCATCCGCGCCAGCCGCTGTCGCGCGAGAAGCTGATGGAACTGGCGCGCGGCCGCGAATACGAAGTGTTCGACCGCAGCCTCGACGTGCAGATCTCGCGTCTGCGCAAGCTCATCGAGCCGGATCCGGGCAGCCCGCGCTTCATCCAGACGGTGTGGGGCCTCGGCTACGTGTTCATCCCCGACGGCGCGGCCTGATCCGCGCATACGCCCGCCCTGTTCGCCCGCCCGACCCATGCGTATTGTCCGGCGCCTTCTGACGCTCGTGTTCGGCGGGCTGTTCTGGCGCACCTTCTTCCTGATCGCGCTGCTGATCGCGGTCAGCCTCGCCGCGTGGTTCCAGAGCTTCCGCGTGATCGAGCGCGAACCGCGCGCGCAGCGCGTCGCGCTGCAGCTCGTCGCGGTCGTCAAGCTCACGCGCACCGCGCTGCTCTACTCCGATCCCGATCTGCGCCGCGCGCTCCTGCAGGACCTGGAGAGCAACGAAGGGGTGCGCGTCTATCCGCGCGAAAAAACCGACAAGTTCAAGCTGCAGCCCGACGAATCGCTGAACCGCCTGATCGAGCACGACATCCGCAGCCGCCTCGGCGACGATACCGTGATCGCGCAATCGGTCAACGACATCCCCGGCGTGTGGATCAGCTTCAAGATCGACGATGACGATTATTGGGTCGCGCTCGACCGCGATCAGCTCGATACCGTCACCGGCCTGCAATGGGCGGGCTGGGGCCTGTTCGCGCTCGCGCTGTCGCTGTTCGGCGCAGCGTTCATCACGAGCATCGTGAACCAGCCGTTCGCCCGGCTCGCGAGCGCCGCGCGCAAGCTCGGCTCGGGGCAGATCCCGGAGGCGCTGCCCGAGCGCGGGATGGGGGTCGCGGCCGAGACCAACCGCAGCTTCAACCAGATGGTGCGCGATCTCGAACAGCTGGAAGCCGATCGCGCGCTGATGCTGGCCGGCATCTCGCACGATCTGCGCACGCCGCTCGCGCGCCTGCGGCTCGAAACCGAAATGAGTCCGTCCGACCAGGCGACCAAGGACGCGATGGTCGACGACATCGAGCAGATGGACCGGATCATCGCGGCCTTCATCGATTACGCGCGCCCCGCGCAACGCACGCCGGAACCCGTCGACCTGTCGCTGATCGCCTACGAGGTCGCCGCGCGGCTCGCGAACGAGGACGGCGTGCGCATCACCACTCATCTCGCGCCCGCCGCCGTGATCGAGGCGGACGAGACCGACATGCGCCGCGTGCTCGGCAACCTCGTCGAGAACGCGCGCAAGTACGGCCAGAGCCGCGCGGACGGCATCGCGCACATCACGCTCGAAACCCGCGTCACGCACGCGCGGGTCGAACTCGCGGTGCGCGACGAGGGCGCCGGCATTCCCGAGGACCAGCTGGCGCTCGTGATGCGGCCCTTCTATCGCGTCGACACCTCGCGCAGCAAGGCGGACGGCACCGGGCTCGGCATGGCGATCGTGCTGCGGCTCGTCGGCCGCTATCGCGGCACGCTGCGGCTGCGTAACCGCACGCCGGACGCCGGCCTCGACGTCACGCTCGAATTCCCCGGCGGCCGCGGCGGCCGTGCGACCGCATGACGCAACCGACCGCCCGGCCCCACCCGGCCTGGGCTATCGACGCGGTTGAAAATGACTATCGGCTTTGTTAGTTAAAATCTATTGAAAGAATTATTTAATAGAGTTATAGTGGGTCCCGACGCTGTCATTGAAATGTTGCAGCAACGAAGTAGCTTTGACCCAGCAGTTCTTCCTACCTCATAACAGGAGCATCCGCATGAAAACCGTCGGCGATAAACTCGAAGCATTTACCGTTGTGGCCGCGAAGCCGGGCTTCAACCACCACGAAGAAAACGGTCAATCGGCCTTCGAAACGATCACCGAAGCCTCGTTCCCGGGCAAGTGGAAGATCATTTACTTCTACCCGAAGGATTTCACGTTCGTGTGCCCGACCGAAATCGTCGAATTCGCGAAGCTGACGAAGCAATTCGAAGAGCGCGACGCCATCCTGCTCGGCGGCAGCTCGGACAACGAATTCGTGAAGCTCGCATGGCGCCGTGAGCACAAGGACCTCGACAAGCTGAACCACTACGCGTTCGGCGACGTCAAGGGCGAGCTGATCGACCAGCTCGGCGTGCGCGACCAGGAAGCCGGCGTTGCACTGCGCGCGACCTTCATCGTCGACCCGGACAACACGATCCAGCACGTCTCGGTCAACAACCTGAACGTCGGCCGTAACCCGGACGAAATCCTGCGTATCCTCGACGGCCTGCAAACGGACGAACTGTGCCCGTGCAACCGCACCGTCGGCGGCGCAACGCTGTAAGCGCCCGATGCGTGAAGCCCGCGGCGAACGTGACGCCCGCGGGCTTTTTTAACGGCCCACCCATAGGAGATATCAATGGAATTCATCGATTCGATTAAGTCGCTTATCCCCGACTACGCGAAGGACATCCGCCTGAACCTCGACGGCACGATTTCCCGTTCGTCACTCGAAGGCGCCGACTCGGTCGGCGTGGCGCTCGCCGCCGCGTTCGCCGCGAAGAGCACGACGCTCGTCAACGCGATCCGTTCGGCCGGCGTGCTGTCGCCCGAGGAAACCAACGCGGCGCTCACCGCCGCGGCGCTGATGGGGATGAACAACGCCTGGTATCCGTACGTGGAAATGGCCGACGACGCGGACCTGAAGACCCAGCGCGCCGAATTGCGGATGGGCGCGTACGCTTCGCACGGCGGCGTCGACAAGCGCAAGTTCGAGATGTATGCGCTCGCCGCATCGATCGTCGGCAAGTGCCACTTCTGCGTGAAGTCACACTACGCGCTGCTGAAGAACGAACAAGGCATGACCGTCACGCAGCTGCGCGACGTCGGCCGCATCGCGTCGGTGATCAACGCCGCCGCGCAGGTGCTCGCCGCCGAAGGCAAGTAAGCGCGTCGCCCTAGCGCCATGAGAAACGCCACGCGCGATGCGTGGCGTTTTTTCGTCGGGACGCGACCGGCCCGATCCGCGTCGGCGCCTCAGTGCGCGCGGCGCACGAGCAGCGCGGCCGCCTGCGCCTCGATGCCCTCGCCCCGGCCGAGGTAGCCGAGCTTCTCGTTGGTCTTCGCCTTCACGTTGACCCGTTCGAGCGGCAGCCCGAGGTCCGCCGCGATGTTCGCGCGCATGCCCTCGATATGCGGGGCGAGCTTCGGCGCCTGCGCGATCACCGTGCTGTCGACGTTCTGGATCGTGAAACCCGCCTGCGCGATGCGCTCGGCGCAGGCGCGCAGCAGCACGCGGCTGTCCGCGCCCTTGAAGGCGGCGTCCGTGTCCGAGAAGTGCCGGCCGATGTCGCCGAGCGCCGCGGCGCCGAACAGCGCGTCGGTGATCGCGTGCAGCAGCACGTCGGCGTCCGAGTGACCGAGCAGGCCGCGCTCGTACGGGATCGTCACGCCGCCGATGATCAGCGGCCGCCCGGGCACCAGTTGGTGAACGTCGTAGCCTTGTCCGATTCTGAAATCCATGCGTAATCCGATATGCGTGTGAGGAAAGCGTGAGTCAGGAAGCGTTGGCGGGCGCGGCGAGGATGGCCTCGGCGAGCGCGAAATCTTCCGGGTAGGTGACTTTGAAGTTGCGCAGGCTGCCCTGCACGACGCGCGGCGTGCGGCCCGCCCATTCGATCGCGCTGGCCTCGTCGGTCAGGTCATGGCCGTCGCGCTGCGCGGCCAGGATCGCGTCGCGGAGCATGCCGATCCGGAACATCTGCGGCGTCTGCGCCTGCCACAGGCCGTCGCGCGACTCGGTGCGCGCGATCGCGTCGCTGGCCGCCGGCACGCGCTTGAGCGTGTCCGCGACCGGCAGCGCGAGAATTCCGCCCACCGGGTCGGTCTTGAGCGCGCCGATCAGCGCGCGGATCAGCGCCGGCGTGATGCCGGGGCGCGCGGCGTCGTGCACGAGCACCCAGTCGGCATCGGTCGCGCCGTAGTCGGCCAGCTCCAGCAGGCCGTTCAGCACCGACGCCTGGCGCGACGCGCCGCCGCAGCGGCGCACCGCGAAGCGCAGGCCGGCGAAGCGGCGCGCGTCGAAATGGGTGTCGTCGGGCGAAATCACGACGAGCGTCTGCGCGAACTCGCTGCACGCGTCGAACGCGGCGAGCGTGTAATGCAGCAGCGCGCGGCCCGCGAGCGTGCGGTACTGCTTCGGCAGCGCCGAGCCGGAGCGGCTGCCGGTGCCGGCGCAGGGAATCAGGGCGAAAAGTCGGGGAGTCACGGAAGCGAACGCCGATAAGATTAAATTGAAGGACGGATTTTATAATAGGTCTTTCGCCCTGGCCGGCCCGCCGCACGACCGCCGCCCCCCGGGCCCCGCAACCCAGCCGCCTTCTATGCCAGACAACGCCTCTCCCCAGCCGTCTCCCGTCGCCCTCGTCAAGCCGGGCCAGCGTTTCGTGTTCGACGGCGCGCACGGCTCCGCCGACGCGCTCGCGATCGCCCGCTACCACGCCGCCCACCGCGAGCAGGTTCCGCTGCTCGCGGTGATCTGCGCGAGCGCCGTCGACGCGCAGCGGCTCGCGCACGAATTGCGCTATTTCGCGCCCGACGCGCGCGTGCGGCTGCTGCCCGACTGGGAAACCCTGCCCTACGACACCTTCTCGCCGCACCAGGACCTGGTGTCGGAGCGGCTCGCGACGCTGCACGACCTCGGCGAGGGGCGCTGCGACATCCTGCTCGCGCCCGCCACCACCGCGCTGTACCGGATGGCGCCCGCTTCGTTCATGGCCGCCTACACGTTCGCGTTCGCGCAGGGCGAGCGGCTCGACGAGGCGCGCCTGAAGGCTCAGCTGACGCTGGCCGGCTACGAGCACGTGAGCCAGGTGATGCGACCCGGCGAGTATTGCGTGCGCGGCTCGCTGATCGACCTGTATCCGATGGGCTCGCCGCTGCCGTACCGGATCGACCTGTTCGACGATCAGGTCGACTCGATCCGCGCGTTCGATCCGGACACCCAGCGCAGCCTGTATCCGGTCCGCGACGTGCGGCTGCTGCCGGGGCGCGAGTTCCCGTTCGACGAGGCCGCGCGCACCGCGTTCCGCAGCCGCTGGCGCGAGACCTTCGAGGGCGACCCGAGCCGCGCGCCGACCTACAAGGACATCGGCAACGGCGTGCCGTCGGCGGGCATCGAATACTACCTGCCGCTGTTCTTCGAGGACACGGCCACGCTGTTCCACTACCTGCCGGAACATGCGCAGCTCGTGTTCTGCGGCGATCTCGACGTCGCGATCAAGCGCTTCACCGCCGAGACGAAGCAGCGCTACAACTTCCTGTCGCACGATCGCGAGCGGCCGATCCTGGAGCCGCGCCGGCTGTTCCTCAGCGACGACGACTTCTACACGCTGGCCAAGCCGTTCGCGCGCGTGGTGCTGACCGCCCAGCCGGCGGGCGGCTGGGCGACGCCGCTGCCGCCGCTCGCGCTCGACCGCCATGCGGACGATCCGCTCGCGACGCTGCGCAGCTACCTCGACACGACGCCGAACCGCGTGCTGTTCACCGTCGAGTCGGCCGGCCGTCGCGAGACCATCGCGCAACTGCTCGCCGAGCATCATCTGCGCGCGGGCTCGACCGACAGCTTCGCCGCGTGGCTCGCGAGCGACGCGCGCTTCGCGCTCGGCGTCGCCCCGCTCGCGAACGGCTTCGCGATTCCCGGCGAAGGCTACGCGATCATCACCGAGACCGAGCTGTACGGCGCGCTCGGCCGGCGCGCCGGACGGCGGCGCCAGGAACAGGCGAGCAACGTCGACGCGATGGTGCGCGACCTGTCCGAACTCAAGATCGGCGATCCGGTCGTGCACGCGCAGCACGGCATCGGCCGCTACATGGGGCTCGTGTCGATGGATCTCGGCGAAGGCGAGACCGAGTTCCTGCACCTCGAATACTCGGGCGACAGCAAGCTCTACGTCCCCGTCGCGCAATTGCACGTGATCTCGCGCTACAGCGGCGCGGATCCCGACAGCGCGCCGCTGCACGCGCTCGGCTCCGGCCAGTGGGAGCGCGCCAAGCGCCGTGCCGCCCAGCAGATCCGCGACACCGCGGCCGAGCTGCTGAACCTGTACGCGCGGCGCGCGGCGCGCGAGGGCCACGCGTTCGCGCTCGAGCCGCGCGACTACGTGAAGTTCGCGGAAAGCTTCGGTTTCGAGGAAACGCCCGATCAGGCCGCCGCGATCGCCGCGGTGATCGGCGACATGACGAGCGGCAAGCCGATGGACCGGCTCGTGTGCGGCGACGTCGGCTTCGGCAAGACCGAGGTCGCGCTGCGCGCGGCCTTCATCGCGGTGATGGGCGGCAAGCAGGTCGCGCTGCTGTCGCCGACCACCCTGCTCGCCGAGCAGCACACGCAGACCTTCATCGACCGCTTCGCGGACTGGCCCGTGCGGATCGCCGAGCTGTCGCGCTTCAAGTCCACCAAGGAAGTGAACGCGGCGATCGCGCAGATCAACGAGGGCAGCGTCGACATCGTGATCGGCACGCACAAGCTGCTGTCGTCCGACGTGCAGTTCAAGCGGCTCGGCCTCGTGATCATCGACGAGGAACACCGTTTCGGCGTGCGCCAGAAGGAAGCGCTCAAGGCGCTGCGCGCGGAGGTCGACGTGCTCACGCTGACCGCGACGCCGATCCCGCGCACGCTCGGGATGGCGCTCGAGGGCCTGCGCGACTTCTCGGTGATCGCCACCGCGCCGCAGAAGCGGCTCGCGATCAAGACCTTCGTGCGCCGCGAGGAGGACAGCGTGATCCGCGAGGCGATGCTGCGCGAGCTGAAGCGCGGCGGCCAGGTGTACTTCCTGCACAACGAGGTCGAGACGATCGAGAACCGCAAGTCGATGCTCGAGGCGCTGGTGCCCGAGGCGCGCATCGTGATCGCGCACGGCCAGATGCACGAGCGCGAGCTGGAGCGCGTGATGCGCGACTTCGTCGCGCAGCGCGCCAACGTGCTGCTGTGCACCACCATCATCGAGACCGGCATCGACGTGCCGAGCGCCAACACCATCCTGATGCACCGCGCGGACAAGTTCGGCCTCGCGCAGCTGCACCAGTTGCGCGGCCGGGTCGGCCGCTCGCACCACCAGGCCTACGCGTACCTGCTGGTGCACGATCCGCAGGCGCTGACCAAGCAGGCGCAGCGCCGGCTCGAAGCGATCCAGCAGATGGAGGAGCTGGGCTCCGGCTTCTATCTCGCGATGCACGACCTCGAGATCCGCGGCACGGGCGAGGTGCTCGGCGACAAGCAGTCGGGCGAGATCCACGAGATCGGCTTCCAGCTGTACACGGAGATGCTCAACGACGCGGTGAAGGCGCTCAAGAACGGCAAGGAGCCCGACCTCAACGCGCCGCTCGCCGCGACCACCGAGATCAACCTGCACGCGCCCGCGATCCTGCCCGCCGACTATTGCGGCGACGTGCAGGAACGCCTGTCGCTGTACAAGCGGCTCGCGAACTGCGAGCACGGCGATGCGATCGACGGCATCCAGGAGGAACTGATCGACCGCTTCGGCAAGCTGCCGCCGCCCGCGCACGCGCTCGTCGAGACGCACCGCCTGCGGCTCGCCGCGAAGCCGCTCGGGATCGTCAAGATCGATGCGAGCGAGGCCGCGATCGGGCTGCAGTTCATCCCGAATCCGCCGATCGACCCGATGCGCATCATCGACATGGTCCAGAAGCACCGCCACGTGAAGCTCGCCGGCCAGGACCGGCTGCGCATCGAGACGCGCACGCCCGACCTCGCGATCCGCGTGTCGACCGTCAAGGAAACGCTGCGCGCGCTCGGCCAGCCGGTCGCGCAGCGCGCGGCGGCGAGCCGCTAGCCCGACGGCCGGCGCATCGGCGCATCGGCGCATCGGCGCATCGGCACATCGGCGCACCAAAAATGTTGCGCTGCACCGCGGCCCGCTGAAGCGGGCCGCGGTGTTTTTGAGTATGATTTTTGGATTGATCAGCCGGAGTCTCGCCATGTCCACCCTCGACGCAACGGCCCCGTCCGCTGCTCCGCCCACCTCCCCTTCCTCGCGCATCAGCCTGCCCTGGGTCGAACGCCTCGTGTCGATCGACACGACGAGCCGCGTGCCGAACCTCGGCCTGATCGAGATGGTGCGCGATGCGCTCGCCGCGCGCGGCATCGCCTCGACGCTCACCCACGATGCGCGCGAAGGCTGGGCCAACCTGTTCGCGACCGTGCCCGCGCATGACGGCTCGACCGACGGCGGCATCGTGCTGTCCGGCCACACCGACGTGGTGCCGGTCGACGGCCAGTCGTGGGACAGCGACCCGTTCCGCCCGGAGATCCGCGACGGCAAGCTGTACGGCCGCGGCACCTGCGACATGAAAGGCTTCATCGGCACGGCGCTCGCGCTGCTGCCGGAGATGCAGTCGGCGCGGCTCGCGAAGCCGATCCATTTCGCGCTGTCCTACGACGAGGAGGTCGGCTGCGTGGGCGCCCCGCTCCTGATCGCCGACCTGCAAAAGCGCGGTCTCAAGCCGAGCGGCTGCATCGTCGGCGAGCCGAGCAGCATGCGGCCGATCATCGCGCACAAGGGCATCAACGCCTACCGCTGCTGCGTGCGCGGCCACGCGGCGCACTCGTCGCTGACGCCGAAGGGCCTGAACGCGATCGAGTACGCGGCGCGGCTCATCTGCCACATCCGCGACATCGCCGACCAGTTCCGCGCCGAGGGCCCGTTCGACGCGCTGTACGACGTGCCGTTCACGACCGCGCAGACGAGCCTGATCCAGGGCGGCAACGCGATCAACACCGTGCCGGCCGAATGCCGGTTCTCGTTCGAGTTCCGCAATCTGCCGACGCTCGACCCGGACCGGATCTTCGCGCGCATCGACGCTTATGCGCGCGAGACGCTGCTGCCGCGGATGCAGCAGGAACACCCGAACGCCGCGATCGAGTTCACGAAGATCGCCGCCGCGCCGGGGCTCGATGCGACCGAGCAGGCCGCGATCACCGAACTGGTGCGCGCGCTGACGGGCGACCAGGACAAGCGCAAGGTCGCCTACGGCACCGAGGCCGGGCTGTTCGCGCTCGCGGGCATTCCGAGCGTCGTGTGCGGGCCCGGCGACATCGAGCAGGCGCACAAGCCGAATGAATACGTATCGCTTGATCAGCTCGACGCATGCGAGCGCTTTCTGCGCAAGTTCATCCACAGCATGACGCTCGTCTGATTCCGCGACGACGGACGCACTGCCGCGCCGGGCGACCGGCGCTCTCGTCACCCACCGCGCAAGGCCATGCCGACTTCACAACAGAGCAACGCTCATTTGACGATCAACGGCGAGCCGATCCCGACGCTCGACGAAATTGCCGCGCAGCACTTCGCGCTCACGCCGTGGGTGACGCGCACGCCGGTATTCGAGCGCACCGGCCTGCCGGCGCTCGACAACACCCACGTGAACTTCAAGTTCGAGCTGCTGCAGGCGAGCGGCAGCTTCAAGGCGCGCGGCGCGTTCACCAACCTGCTCGCGCTCGACGAGAGCCGGCGCAGCGCCGGCGTGACCTGCGTGTCGGCCGGCAATCATGCGGCCGCGGTCGCCTACGCCGCGATGCGGCTCGGCTGCAGCGCGAAGGTGGTGATGTTCTACGGCTCGAATCCCGCCCGCATCGCGCTGTGCCGCCAGTACGGCGCGGACGTCGTGATGGCGGGCGCGCCCGACGAGGCCTTCGACGCGGTGCGCCGCATCGAGGCCGAGGAAGGCCGCTTCTTCGTGCATCCGTTCAGCGGCTATCACACGATCCTCGGTACCGCGACGCTCGGCTACGAATGGGCGACGCAAACGCCCGATCTCGATGCGGTGATCCTCCCGATCGGCGGCGGCGGCCTCGCGGCCGGCGTGTCGACCGCGCTGCGCCTCGCGAATCCGCGCGTCCATGTGTACGGCGTCGAGCCCGAGGGCGCGGACGTGATGAGCCGCAGCTTCGCGGCGAACCACACCGTGAAGATCGGCCCGATGCGGACCATCGCCGATTCGCTGACCGCGCCGCACACCGAGGAATACAGCTACGAGCTGTGCCGGCGGCACATCGACCGGCTCGTCACGGTCTCGGACGATGCGCTGCGCGCGGCGATGCTGTTCCTGTTCACCTATCTGAAGGTCGCCGTCGAGCCGGCCTGCGCGGCGGCCACGGCCGCGCTGCTCGGCCCGCTGCGCGAGACGCTGCAGGGCAAGCGGGTCGGCGTGCTGCTGTCGGGCACCAACACCGATCCCGTCACGCTCGCGACGCATCTCGAACATGCGCGCCTGCAACGCTGAACCCCGGCGCTTATCCCCGGATTCTGTTGAAGAGCATGTGGACAAGCGCCTGACAAGCTCGCTAAGCTGTTGAACCACCGCCCCTTTTCCATCGCGCCGCAAAAGCGGTCCCGGCCCGTCCGGCGCCGCGCCCGAATGGAGCTCGCATGACTCGATGGCTGTCCGTCACGATCTGGGCGCTGCAAGCCGGCACGCTGGGCGCCGCGTTCTGGAACCTGCGCCACACCCCGCCCGGGCGCGAATGGCTCGACCATCCGTGGAGCTACATCGCGCTCACCCTCGTCTTCGCCTTCTTCATCGGCTCGGAGTTCGGCCGCGCCTACGCGCGCTTCACGCGCGGCGGAACGGCCCGGCGGCTGATGCTGTCGCTGCTGTGCGGCGCGCTGCTGATCTGGGCCAACGGGCTCGGCTATCAGCGCATCGTGATCGAGCAGCAGGCCGAAGTCGGCGTGCCGCTCGGCGCACTGTGGATCGGACTCCTCGCCTTGCTCGTGCTGCTCGGCGTCGGCTTCGGCCGGCACGACGCGGTATCGGTCCGGCGCGTGGCGGCATGACGCGAAGCACGTCGGTTATCCCCAGTTTCTGTTGAAAGTCCTGTTGATAAGCCTGGGGCAGCCGCGCCAAGTCCTTGATCCGCCTCGCTTCATGCCGCCTGGTGCGCAGGGTGGCGCGACCGCGCGCGCGCCGCGTCTCCGCAACGATTGCGCCGGGTTCGACGGCTTCAGCGCGCGTCCGCCGATGCCAAACAGCGTGTCGTTCGCGGGTTCGGAGAAACAACGGCCAGGTGACGACGGCTCCGCCCGGCAACCCGAGTTATGCACACTTTGTGTTGACAGCCCTGTTGATAACCGCCCGGAGAAACGCGCAAGCGCTTGAATGCGCAACGTTTTGCTTCATTGCCTCGGCATGCGTGCAAAGACGGCGCGCATGCGGGATTGCCTTGCGCTCGAAATCAAGCACACCGATATATCGGACCCGGGGCCGACCGCATGGCGGGCGACCCGCCGGCGCATGAGATCCGTCGCGATCGCGACGCGCGGCGAAGCGAGGCGAACGTCGAGCGCATCGAGGCGCGTGAAAACGTTTCTCTTCGCCGCACCCCAGGCGCGTCTCGACGGCCGCGAGGAGGACGATCATGCATGCCGCGATGCGCGGGAGCTGCCGGAACGCCTGCGCAGTTATGCACAGATTGTGTTGACAGCCTTGTTGATAAGCCAAGGAACAAGCGCCCAAGTCATTGAACGCGCGACGTTTTACGCAACTGCCACCGCGACGGCGCACTGCCCGGCAATACAGCATGCTTGGAAGGCCTCGCCATCGATGCCACACTCACGAACCGCGTCGCGCAACGCGCGCCGCCGGCTTCCTCCCGCCTCGGATCGCCATCATGTCCACCCGACTGCCCGGCCTCGTGCTCTGCATCTTCCTGCTCTCCGGCTGCGCGGCCCGCTTCGGCCAACCCGCCCCGGGCATGACCTCGTCCACGGCCTGCGCGCAGGCCGGCGGCAGCCAGGCGCTGCAAGCCGAACTGCTGTTCGGCCGCGACATCGCCGGGCGCGGCCCCGTCAGTGACGCCGAACGCGCGGCGTTCCTCGCGGACGTCGTCACGCCGCGCTTTCCGGACGGGCTCACCTACTGGGATACGCATGGCCAGTGGCGCGACCGCGCGAGCGGCGGCATCACGCGCGAGGACAGCTTCGTGATCCGCGTGATCGCACCCGACACGGCTGCCACGCACACGCGTCTCGCCGAGATCCGCCGCGCGTACATCGTGCAATTCAAGCAGGAGTCGGTCGGCCTGCTGCTCGCGCCGACCTGCGCGTCGTTCTGACCGCGCACGGTCTCACAGCATGCGTTTCAGCACGCCGTTGCGTGAGATGTCTTGTGCAATACGAACCAGTGCTCGGTGATGGGGCCCGCCGCATACGGCGTGCGGATATACAGCAGCCCGAACAGCCAGTAGCCGTCGGGCACCATCACGAAGCCGCTGAACAGCACGAAGGCGACGAGCGCATAGATCAACGCATGCACCACGTGCGCGATCGCGCGCTGCGGAGCCGGGATCGCGTCGAGCTCGGCCGGCGCCTCGCGGAAGAAAGACCAGAGGAAGCGGATCGGAAACAGCGCGATCAGGCACGACGCAAGCGACATGTTGAGCGTCGACACGAACTTCCAGAGCGCGGGATGCTCGATGACGTGCAATGAGAATCCGGCCGCCATCGTGTAGAAGATCACGGCGGCGAAAATCCAGTGCAAGGCGCGCGACAGCGCGTCGTACCGGTGGCGCGGCGCGGGCGGCATGCGGACGGGCGGCATGACAGCTGACATGGTTCAAGGCTCCTCGGACGGAGACGGCGCGCGCCGCCCCGTGCAAAAAAGCGCCCAGTGTCCTGCGCGGCGACGCGCGCCCCAAGGTTCCTCAGCATTTCCTCAACGACCCCGCCGCCCGCAAGCCGGCCGCAAACGACGAAGGGCGCCCACGGGCGCCCTTCGAAGTCGCGACGCGCGCCCGGCGAGGCGCGCGCTCAACCCATCATGGCTTGTTGCTCTCGAACATATCCATGATCTGCTGCTTCTCCTGCTGCGTCACGGGCGGCGGCGTGAGGCCCGCCGCACCCGCCGCGCCGAGCGCGTCGTTCGCACTCATCGGGTTCGCCGCCGGATTGATGTCCACGCTCGCGACGAAGCCGTTGCCCGGCGTGCGATCGGCGTAGTAAAGCTCGCCGTCGAGCGTCGTCAGGCCGTCGGGCATCGGCATCTGCTGCTCGGGCACGCCCTTGAGCGCCGTGCGCATGTAGTTGACCCAGATCGGCAGCGCCAGCTGCGCGCCGAATTCACGGCTGCCGAGGCTCTTCGGCTGGTCGAAGCCCATCCACGCGACCGCGACGAGCGACGACTGATAGCCGGCGAACCAGCCGTCTTTCGCGTCGTTGGTGGTACCGGTCTTGCCTTGCAGGTCGCCGCGGCCGAGCGCGTTCGTGCCCGCCCCAGTGCCGGCCGTCGCGACCGTGTGCAGCAGGCTGTTCATCACGTATGCGTTGCGCGCCTCGACGGTGCGCTGCGCGTTGCTGCCCGCCACCAGCGGCTGCGCCTTCTGCAGCGCCTGGCCGCGCGCGTCGTCGACTTCCGCGATCAGGTACGGATCGACCTTGTAGCCGCCGTTCGCGAACACCGCGTAGCCCGTCGCCAGCTGCAGCGGCGTGACGAGCCCCGCGCCGAGCGCCATCGGCAGGTACGGCGGCGTCTTCGCCGGATCGAAGCCGAAGCGCTGCGTCACGTAGTCCTGCGCGTACTGCGTGCCGATCGACGCGAGAATCCGGATCGACACGAGGTTCTTCGAACGTTGCAGCGCGGTGCGCATCGGCATCGGGCCGTCCGGCTGGTCGTCGTCCTTCGGCTCCCACGCGGTGCCGCCCGGCACGCTCGGCGGGAAGTACAGCGGCGCGTCGTTGATGATCGTGGCCGGCCCGAGGCCCTTTTCGAGCGACGCCGAGTAGATGAACGGCTTGAACGACGAACCCGGCTGCCGCCACGCCTGCGTGACGTGGTTGAACTTGTTCTTGTTGAAGTCGAAGCCGCCCACCAGCGAGCGGATCGCGCCGTCCTGCGGCGCGATCGCGACAAGCGCGCCCTCGACCTGCGGCAGCTGCACGATCTGCCATGCGTCCTTCGCGTCCTTCATCACGCGCACGATCGAACCGGGCTTGATGCGCAGCGCATCCGACGCGCGCGGGCTCAGCCCCGCCGCGACGAAGCGCAGGCCCGCGCCGCCGATCGCCGTGGTCGCGCCGCCGACGAACTGCACCTGCACCGCGTTCGGCGCGGCGCTCAGCACCACGGCCGATTGCAGGTCGCCGTTGTCCGGGTGATCGGCGAGCGCATCGTCGATCGCCTCGTCGCGGTCGTCGCCCGGCTGCGCCAGCGCGACGAAGCCTTCCGGCCCGCGATAGCCGTGCCGGCGCTCGTAATCCATGATGCCGCGCCGCACCGCCTGGTAGGCCGCTTCCTGGTCGGCCGCGTTGACCGTCGTCGTCACGGTCAGCCCGCGCGTATAGGTCTCGTCCTTGTACTGCGCGTACATCATCTGGCGCACCATCTCCGAGATGTACTCGCCGTGCACCGCGTACTGGTTGCCCGGCGTGCGCGTATGAAGCTCCTCCTTGAGCGCCGCGTCGTACTGCGGCTGCGTGATGTAGCCGATCTCGAGCATGCGCTTCAGGATGTATTCCTGGCGCACCTTCGCGCGCTTCGGATTGACCACCGGGTTGTACGCGGACGGCGCCTTCGGCAGCCCGGCGAGCATCGCCGCCTCGGCCAGCGTGATGTCCTTCAAGTCCTTGCCGAAGTACACGCGCGCGGCGGCCGCGAAGCCGTACGCGCGCTGGCCGAGGTAGATCTGATTCATGTACAGCTCGAGGATCTGGTCCTTCGTCAGCGCCTTCTCGATCTTGTACGCGAGCAGCATTTCGTAGATCTTGCGCGTGTAGGTCTTCTCGCTCGACAGGAAGAAGTTGCGCGCGACCTGCATCGTGATCGTGCTCGCGCCCTGGCGCGCGCCGCCGTGCATCAGGTCGGCCACGCCCGCGCGCAGGATGCCGAGGAAATCGACGCCGCCGTGATCGTAGAAACGGTAGTCCTCGATCGCGAGCACCGCCTTCTTCATCACGTCGGGAATGTCCTGGAAGCGCACGAGGCTGCGCCGCTCCTCGCCGAATTCGCCGATCAGCACGTGGTCCGCCGTATACACGCGCAACGGCACCTTCGGCTGGTAGTTGGTCAGCGCGTCGAGCGACGGCAGCTGCGGCGCCATCACCACCAGCGCGTAGCCGACGATCAGCGCGCCGACCACCGCGGCGATCGCGAACAGGCCCGCGAACCACAGCGCGACGCGCGAGCCGAACGAACGGCCGCCGCGCCCGCGCCGGTCGTCGTGCGCATCGTCGTCATCTTCGTCGGTGTAGTAGGCGCCCGACGGCGCCCGTCGCAGCGAGTAATGGTGTTCGTTCGTGGGGCGAGAAGAGGACGGTCGTTTAATGATAGGCATGTCGGAATGGCGGGCGCGTGGCGCGCGCCTCGGGCGCGGGCAGAAAGCCGCGCGTGGATCGTTGAACGTAGCGCCGTGAAGCGTATCACGTCGACAGACCCCGGCATGCGGTGATCCGTTCCCGCGACGTAACAGCGCATTTTAATGAAATCGCCCCGCCCCCTCCTCGATTTTTTGTAAAAAATCCTTAGCCCCGACGCCGCGCGGCCGCGCCCGGCGCGCCGCGCGCCTATGATGGAAGCGGAATGCGCGATGCGCGGGCAATGCTTTCGAATTGAAAGCAACGCGCCGTGAAAAAAGCCTGCGGCACGCCACTGGAAATTCACGCAACCGTCCTTATCTGGCGCTCACCGGCCCGCTTCTTCCGGCCCGTTTTTAAGCGGGTTTTAAGCGAACCGGTGGTGTAATATCCGCCGACGTCGGCCCATGCCGACGCGCGCATTGCCATTCATCCACGGAGGTATTCATGTCGCTCTTCGACTCTATTTCGCGCACGCTCAAAGGCCTGCTCAACGATGCGGCCGATTCGGTGCAGGATCCGTCGCGCGACGCACGCCAGATCGTGCGGGAGCTCGACGACAGCATCGGCCGCGCGGAAAACTCGCTGATCGAGATCGAGGCGCAGGTCGCCACCCAGCGCAGCAAGCGCGACGCGGCCGACGACAAGGCGCGCAAGTACGAGGAAGGCGCGAAGCGCGCGCTGCAATCCGGCGACGAAGCGCTCGCGCGCGAGGCGCTCGGCGCGCAGGCGAACGCCGAGGCGGAGCGCAATGCGCTCGGCGCCGAACTCGTGACGCTCGAACCGTCGGTCGACAAGCTGAAGGCGCAGATCGCCGACATGCGCCAGCGCCGCAACGACCTGAACGCCCGCTCGAACATCCTGCAGGCCAAGCAGGAGATCGCGCAGGCCAAGGACGTCGCGGCCACCGCGCTCGGCGGCATCGGCGGCAAGGATCTGTCGGGCGATTTCCAGAAGCTCGAGGACAAGGTCACGCTGTCGAACGCCCGTTCCGACGCCCGCCTCAATTCGGCCGACACCGCGAGCGGCAAGGGGCTCGACGACAAGCTCGCGGCCCTCAGCAAGGGGCCGTCGGTCGACGATCGCCTCGAGGCGCTGAAGAAGCAACTGAACACGCCGGCCCAGTAACGCATTGTCCCAATGGCCGGCGCGCCGCGCCCGGCGCCGCTTGCAAGGAGACGGGCCCCGGCCCGGTTCGATCATGAAAAAGCTTCTCGCAGCCGCGAGTCTCGCCCTCCTCGTCGCGTCAGGCTCGGCGTTCGCCGCCGTGCCGTCGCTGCAGCAGATCCAGCAATCCATCTCGCAGGGCAACTGGCAGCAGGCCGACGGGCAGTTGTCGCAGGTCATCGCGGCCTACCCGGACAATGCGCGCGCACGCTACCTGTACGGCCAGGTGCTCGATCACGAGGGTCGCCCGGCCGATGCGCTCGTCCAGATCGAGCGCGCGAAATCGCTCGATCCGCAGATCCGCTTCACCGATCCCGCGAAGTTCGCGCGGACCGAGGCCAAGGTGCGCGCCGATGCCGAGCGCCTGGGCTCGCAGGCCCGCCGCTCGGCCACCTCGGGCGGCCAGGTGCTGCCGCCGCAGGTCGGCCAGCAACAGCTCGCGCCCGCCCCCGCGCCCAGGCATGAACCCTCGACCGGCATGTGGATCGGCTTCGCGGTGCTGATCGGCGCGGTCGCGCTGGTGCTGCGCTGGACGCTGCGCCGCGCGCGCTCGTCCGACAACCAGCGCGGCGACGACGAACGCCGCGCGCAGCTCAAGCGCGCGACCGACCTGCTCAACGAGGTGCGGCCGCTCAAGCTCGACGCGCGGCTGTCGACGGCGCCCGGCGCCGCGGCGTTCAACGGCGAGATCGAAAACGTCGAGACCCAGGCGCGCACGCTGGTCGAGGCGCTGTCGAACGGCAAGAACGCGGTGCCGCCCTACCAGCTCGACGAACTCGAACGCCAGTTCGCGAGCCTGAAGGCCCGCGTCGAGGGTCGACCCGATCCGACCGCGACCGCCGCGCCGGCGGCCGGCGGCGCGGGCTCGGTCTACGCGCAGGAAGCCGACCGGCTCGCGGGCGCGCCGCAGCAAGCGCCGTACCCGCCGCCGCAACAGCCGCCCGTGGTGGTGCAGCAGGGCGGCGGGTTCGGCGGCGGCATGGGCGGCCTGCTGACCGGCGTGCTGCTCGGCGAGGCCATGTCCGGCGGCCGCGAGCGCGTGATCGAGCGGGACGTGATCGTCAACAACGAGCCCGGCCGGCGCGCGGACGACCCCGGCTTCGACATGGGCCAAGGCGGCAACTGGGATTCGGGCGGCGGCGGCGGCGGGGATGTCGACCTCGGCAGCAGCGACGACTGGAGCAGCAACAGCTGAACGGACGCTTAGAACGACGAAATGGGCCAGCAATGGCCCATTTTTCTTTTGATTCGTTCCGGGACGCCGTATTGTCAAGCTTCTTAAGATGACTACCGATAAAGGATCGGGTTCGTTATGATGGCGTCCATTGACGCGCAGTCACGAATCACGGCCGCGCTCCCTCTTTCTGCTCACTCAGGAGAACGCCGCACATGAGCATCATCAAGGAATTCAAGGAATTTGCCGTCAAGGGCAATGTGATGGATCTCGCCATCGGCGTGATCATCGGCGCCGCATTCTCGAAGATCGTCGATTCCATCGTGAAGGATCTGATCATGCCGGTGATCGGCGTGCTGACCGGCGGCCTCGATTTCTCGAACAAATTCATCCTGCTCGGCCAGATCCCGGCGACCTTCAAGGGTAATCCCGATTCGTTCAAGGACCTGCAGGCAGCCGGCGTCGCGGCGTTCGGCTACGGCTCGTTCATCACGGTGCTGATCAACTTCATCATCCTGGCCTTCATCATTTTCCTGATGGTCAAGTTCATCAACAAGCTGCGCAAGCCGGACGACGCCGCGCCCGCCGCGACGCCCGAGGACGTGGTGCTGTTGCGCGAGATCCGCGACGCGCTCAACAAGCGCTGAGACGCGGCCCCGCCCCGCTCCGTTCCGAAGCCCGCCTCGCGCGGGCTTTGTTTTTTGGCGCGCCGCCCGCCGGCATGACGTAACGCCCCATTTTTTTGCGCACACCGGTCGCACGCGCGGCACGAGCAGGTCTATTATTGAGACTAAACGACAGTGCAGGCGCAATAGCGCTGGCTGTGGCGATCTCCTGGGCGTGGCGCGGTCCGATGCCATCGGGCTTCGTGAAGCCGGCATTTTCGTATGCTATAAAAGATCGACATGCGGCGCGCATAGCCGGGAGTGGGTCGCATGAGGAAGCCGCATTTCTTGCAAATGTTTTTGAGGCGAGTGTTTATGTCCTTCCCGAAAAAACGCAGACGGGCGCAGCCGGACGGCCAGGAATCGTTTCTCGCCGTGCTGCGCCATGCGAAGCCGTTCGCGCAACTCGACACGAAAATCGCGCGCGCCCGCGCGCAGGACGAGCCGGTGCTGTACGCGCACGTGCTGCCGGGGCTTGACGTCCTGCTGTGCAGCGTGCGCGGCGCGCAGCCGCCGTACCCGGCGATCGCCGAGCTGCGCAAGCGCTGCATCGACTCGATCGCGAATGCGCTCGAACAGCCGATCGATGGCCTGGAGAACGGCGGCTACTGGTACGAGGCCAACGGCTTCGGGTTCCTGGTGTTCGCGAGCCGCGCCCGCGCGCGCATCCTGCCCGAATTTGGTGCGGGCGTGAAGGCGAGCCTGCGCAGCGGCATCGGCCGACAGAACGCCGGCGATACCACGCCTCGTTCGCTGGGCTGACCTCCTTCCCCTGACGGGCCGCGCAAGCGGCCCGTGTCATATCGCATGTGCCGCGCGCCAGCGCCCGGGACAGCGGCCGCATGATCCGCGCCAGTGTGGCGGAAACCGCATCGGCCAGCCCGAGCGCCGCGCCACGCTCCTTGCTTGCTGCGCGACGCCCACCTCCAACCGCACGTACGCCATTCGTGTCAGGGTTCCGGCCGCACGATCCACCTCAGCACAGCGAAGTCCGCATCGGCGAGCCGGAGCACCGCGCCGCTATCCTCGCCGCACGACGCCCGGCACCGCCCGCACATCCCGCGCCCGTATCAAGACTGCAGCCGCACGATTCGGCCCGCGCAGCGAAGTCCGTCACGGCCAGCCCGAGCGCCGCGCCACGCTCCTCGCCGCACGACGCCCGGCACCGCCCCGCACATCCCGCGCCCACGCCCGTGTCAGGGCCGCGGCCGCACGATCCGCGCCAGCGCAGCGAAGTCCGCGTCGGCCAGCCCGAGCGCCGCGCCGAGCCGCAGCACCTGCTGCACCGCGCCCGCCACCGGCATCACCGCCCCCGTCTCGCGCGCCGCATCGGCGATCGCCTCGACGTCCTTCTGGAACGTGCTGAGCGCGCCCAGCGGCGGCGCGGCGGCGCCCGTCATGCGCGGCACGAAGGTCTGCAGCAGCACCGAGTCCGCCCAGCCGCCCGCGAGCGCCTCCGCGAGCCGCGCTGCGTCGATCCCGCTCGCCTGCGCGAGGCCGACCGCTTCCGCGATCGCAGTGACGGTCGCCGTCACGATCGCCTGGTTGCACAGCTTCGCGGTCTGGCCCGCGCCCGCCTCGCCGAGGTGCGTGACGCGCGCCGCGTAGGCGCCGAGCAGCGGCCGCACCGCGTCGACCTCGGCCGCCGCGCCGCCCGCCATCACCGCCAGCGTGCCCGCCTGCGCCCCCGGCACGCCGCCCGACACCGGCGCGTCGATCCAGTCCACGCCGAGCGCCGCCGCGCGCGCCGCGTAGTCGCGCGTCGCGGCCGGCGCGATGCTCGAATGATCGACGATCCGCCGCAACTGCCGGGCAGCCGGATCGCCGGCCAGCAGACCCTGCGGGCCGAACGTCACGGCGCCGACCGCACGCGCGTCGAGCACGCACAGCAGCACGGTCCGCGCGCACCCGGCCAGCTCGGCCGGCGTGTCGACCACGCGCGCGCCCTCGGCCGCGAGCGCGTCCGCCTTCTCCCGCGTGCGGTTCCACACCCACACCCGATGCCCCGCCCGCAGCAGATGGCGGATCATCGGCGCGCCCATCAGGCCCGGGCCGCAAAATCCCACGTCCATGTCGTCCATGTCGAATCCTGGTTGAACTTGCCGCCCATCATACCTATCACTGAAACAGGGCCCGCCCGGCCACCACCGGATATCGGGCCGTCCGGAACGAACGGGAGGCATCATGAGCGACCACGTCTACAAGCTGATCGAACTCACCGGCTCGTCGCGGCAGTCGAGCGACGACGCGATCCGCAACGCCATCACCAAAGCCGCGAAGACCCTGCACAACCTGCACTGGTTCGAAGTGACCGACACGCGCGGCCACATCGAGAACGGCGACGTCGTGCACTGGCAGGTCACGCTGAAGGTCGGCCTGCGCCTCGACGACTAGCGCGGCGCGCGAGCGCGCCCCGTCCGTTCGCCGTCACGCCCCATCCACGCCACCGCGCCACCGCCCGGCGCGCCCGCGCGCGACCCCGTCGAGGGTAAGCCGCCCTTGACGCTCTTTTCTGACCATATTAAAAACGATATACCCCACCCCCTCCTCGATCAGCCTGGACATATAAATGGAGCAATCATGAGTCAGCAACGCGAGGCGATCGACACGTATCTTTTGCGCGTCTTGCACACCTTGTTGATGGAGCGCAGCGTCACGCGCGCGGCCGTCAAACTGAATCAGTCGCAGCCGGCGATCAGCGCCGCGCTGCGCCGCCTGCGCGACATCACGGGCGATCCGCTGCTGGTGCGCGGCAAGTCCGGCATGGTGCCGACCGAATACGGGCTGCGGCTCCTCGAGCCGGTGCAGAACGCGCTGCGCGAGATCGAACGCATCAAGTTCCAGCAGCACAATTTCGATCCGGCCACCTCGATCCGCTGCTATCGGATCGGTTGTCCCGACTACCTGAACGTGCTGTTCGTGCCGACCGTGGTCGAACGCTTCCGCCAGGCCGCGCCGAACGCGACGCTCGAATTCCATTCGCTCGGCCCCGCCTTCGACTACGAGCTGGCGCTCGAGGACGGCAAGCTCGACATCGTGGTCGGCAACTGGCCCGAGCCGCCCGAGCAGTTGCACCTGTCGAACCTGTTCGTCGACCAGATCGTCTGCCTGATGAGCAACACGCATCCGTTCGCCAAGCGCGGCGGGCTGACCCTCGACCAGTACCTGAACGCGCCGCATCTCGCGCCGACGCCGTACTCCGTCGGCCAGCGCGGCGCGATCGACGTGCATCTCGCGCGCGAACGCCTGAAGCGTCACGTGGTCGTCACGCTGCCGTACTTCAACCTCGCGCCCTACGTGTTGGTCAAGTCCGACCTGATCTTCACGACGACGCGCCTGTTCGCCGACCACTACGCGAAATTCCTGCCGCTGTCGGTCGTGCCCGCGCCGCTCGACTTCCCGCCGATGCAGTACTACCAGCTGTGGCACGAACGCTGCCACTACTCCGACGAAGTACGCTGGCTGCGCGGCCTCGTGGCCGAGGCCACCCGCACGCTGATCGAGCCGTAACGGCCGCGCGGCGCGTGGACCGCGGCGGCGCCGGGAGCCGCCGCGGCAGCGCATCAACGCATCAGCGCGACGCCTCGACCAGCGCGCGCGCGAGCGCGTTGTGCCGCTCGATGACGGGCGGCAGATCGAGCGTCGCGAGCCGCCCGTCGCGCACCACCACGCTCCCGTTCACCACGGTGTACGCCGCCTGCGACGGCGCGCAGAACACGAGCGCCGCGACCGGATCGTGCAGCGCGCCCGCGAACAGCGGCTGGCGCAGGTCGAACGCGGCGAAATCGGCCGCCATGCCCGGCTTCAGCGCGCCGATGTCGTCGCGGTTCAGCACCTTCGCGCCGCCGAGCGTCGCGATTTCGAGCGCCTCGCGCGCGGTCATCGCATCGGGACCGAAGCCGACCCGCTGCAACAGCAGCGCCTGCCGCACTTCCGCGACCATCTGCGCGCCGTCGTTCGACGCCGAACCATCGACGCCGAGTCCGACCGGCACGCCCGCGAGCCGCATCTTGCGCACCGGCGCGATGCCCGATGCGAGCCGCATGTTCGAGCACGGGCAGTGCGCGACCCCGGTGCCCGTGCGCGCGAACAGGTCGATCCCCGCCTCGTCGAGCTGCACGCAGTGCGCGTGCCAGACATCGCGACCGACCCAGCCGAGATCCTCCGCGTATTCGGCGGGCGTCATCCCGAACTTCTCCCGGCTGTACGCGATGTCGTTGACGTTCTCCGCGAGGTGGGTGTGCAGCGACACGCCGTATTCGCGCGCGAGCATCGCCGCGTCGCGCATCAGCTCGCGGCTCACCGAGAACGGCGAGCACGGCGCGACCACCACGCGCAGCATCGCGTAGCGGCCCGCATCGTGATAGGTCTCGATCAGGCGCTGCGTGTCGCGCAGGATCTCGGGTTCGCGCTCGACCACCGAATCGGGCGGCAGGCCGCCGTCGCGCCGGCCCACGCTCATCGCGCCGCGGCTCGCGTGAAAGCGCATGCCGATGCGCCGCGCGGCGCCGATGCTGTCGTCGAGCCGGCTGCCGTTGGGGTAGATGTACAGATGATCGCTCGAGGTGGTGCAGCCCGATTGCAGCAGCTCGGCCATCGCGGTCAGCGTCGACACCTCGATCATCTCGGGCGTCAGGTGCGCCCAGATCCGGTACAGGCTGGTGAGCCAACCGAACAGCTCGGCGTCCTGCGCGGCCGGAACGGCGCGCGTGAGGCTCTGGTACATGTGGTGGTGCGTGTTCACGAGCCCCGGGATCACGAGATGCCCGCGCAGATCGAGCACCTCGTCGGCCGTGTCGGGCAGCTCGGCGCTCGGACCGACCGCGACGATCCGGTTGTCCTCGATGTAGAGCCCGGCGTCGCGCAGTTCGCGGCGCGCGTCGTCCATGGTCACGAGCACGTCGGCATGCCGGACCAGCAGGGTTTTCGGGCGGGATGGGGAAAGGCGCGGCGCGCGCTCAGATGCGCCGGCCGGTTGTTCTGGGTTCATGCGTTCTCCGCGTCGGTCTGCCCCGGGCGTTGCTCCCGGGAAGGGTCGTACAGCCGTTCGAACGCAGCGTCGCGGCACGCTCCGGCGCCCGCGTCCGTTCGAACGCCCTGGCCCGGTTACCCGGCGTGCTCGCCGTCTTCGGGATGCACGTCGGCCCTGGGCCGACGCGCACGGCGGGAGCATCGCCCAAGCTCGCGCGGCGCACAATACGCGCGCCCGAATACCGCGCTTCACGGATTCGATATGGTACGCCGCGCCGACCGGCCGATGCGCGCCCGCCACCCGGCGCGCGCCGCGCCGGGCGCGGCGTCGACAGCCATTCATGCGCGGCGCATTATCTTTGCTATCGCACCCGTCTCGGTGCGGAGAACCTTTTTACAATGCCCGCACGGCGCTCGTTTCATCTTCGCCGACGGGTATGTAGCCACGTGACGTGGAGCCTCGATCCGCCGCACAGTCATGGGATCGAGCCGCCGCCGAACCTCGCATTCACACAAGGACAATTGCGAATGGGCAAGCTCACTACCCACGTACTCGATACGGCGCACGGCCGCCCCGGCGCCGCGCTCAAGGTGGAACTCTACGCGCTGGACGGCGAGGCCCGCCGCGCGCTCAAGACCGTGCTGACCAACGACGACGGCCGCTGCGACGCGCCCCTGCTCGAAGGCGACGCGTTCGCCGCCGGCGAATACGAACTCGTATTCCACGCGGGCGACTATTTCGCGTCGCTCGGCGTGACGGTGCCCGAACCCCGCTTCGTCGACCGCGTCGTGCTGCGCTTCGGCATCGCCGACGCCGGCGCCCACTACCACGTCCCGCTGCTCGTGTCGCCGTGGGCGTACAGCACCTATCGCGGCAGCTGACATCGCATCGGCTGCCCATACCAAGACAACGATCTGAGTCCGGAGGAGTTTCATGGAAGGCTTCATCACCGACTGGCTGAACCTCGCGCTGCGATGGCTGCACGTCATCACCGCGATCGCGTGGATCGGCGAGTCCTTCTATTTCGTCGCGCTCGACAACAGCCTGAAACCGCCGACCGACCCGAACCAGCGCAAGCGCGGCGTGTTCGGCGAGCTGTGGCACGTCCACGGCGGCGGGTTCTACAACATGCAGAAGTACACGGTCGCGCCGCCCGAGATGCCGGAAGACCTGCACTGGTCGAAATGGCCGTCGTATACGACCTGGATGTCGGGCTTCTCGCTGTTCTTCGTGCTGTACCTGCTCGCGCCGAACACCTATCTGATCGACAAGAACGTGCTCGACATGGGGCCCGTGGTCGCCGTCGCGTCGGCGCTCGGCTTCCTGATGGCGGGCTGGATCGTCTACGACTCGCTGTGCCGGCTGCTCGGCACCAAGGACCGCCTGCTCGGGATCTGCGTGGGCCTCTACGTGGTCGCCGCCGCGTACCTCGCGTGCCATATCTTCGCCGGCCGCGCCGCGTACCTGATCGTCGGCGCGATGCTCGCGACGATCATGTCGGCGAACGTGTTCTTCGTGATCATTCCCGGCCAGCGCAAGATGGTCGACAAGATGCTCAAGGGCGAGGAGCCGAACCCGATCTACGGCAAGCGCGGCAAGCAGCGCTCGGTGCACAACACCTACTTCACGCTGCCTGTCGTGTTCGCGATGCTGTCGAACCACTACGCGATGACGTACACGAACCAGTACAACTGGATCGTGCTGCTGCTGATCATGCTGGCGGGCGCGCTGATTCGCCAGTTCTTCGTGATGCGCCATCGCGGCCAGCAACTGTGGTATCTGCCGCTCGGCGGCATCGCGCTGATGTTCGTCGCCCTCGTGTGGACGGCGCCGCGCCCGGTCGCGCCGCAGGCGCAGGCCGCGAACGCGCCGAAGCTCGCGCTCAACGACATCATGCCGATCCTGCAGCAGCGCTGCATCGAGTGCCACTCGGCCAAGCCGACGCTGATGGGCAGCGCGCCCGCGGGCGTGATGTTCGATACGCCCGATGAAGTGTCGAAGAACGCGCAGCGCATCTACGAGCAGGCCGTGCGGCTGAAGGCGATGCCGATCGGCAACGTCACGCACATGACCGACGACGAACGCATGAAGCTCGCCGCGTGGTTCGAGGGCGGCGCGACGAAATAAGTCGGCGGGCGCCGATGGTCGGCGCGCATCGGCGCATGGACGGGCCCGGCGACGGGCCCGTTTTCTTGCCTGTGTCAGATGCGCCGCACCTGCGCGCCGACGATCGGGCAAGGCGCTCCGTCAGCCGCCCTGCGCATCGCGCTGGAGCGCCGTCAGCGCATCCATCGCGCGGGCGCGCTCGTCGAACGGCACGAAGATGTGGTCGTGATACGCGGCCGCGATCACGTTGCAACTGATGCCGGCCGCGCCGAGCGCATGCGCGAACGCAGCCGTGAGTCCGACGGCCTGCAGGTCCGAATGCACGGTCAGCGTGATCCATGCGGCGCGGAACAGCACGGGCCAGCCGCGACGCGCGGCCGCCTCTTCGTCGAGGACGACCGTCAGCCCTTCCGTTTCGCGGAACGTCGCGATCGCTTCGGATAACGACACTTCCGTCTCGGGCGGCAACGACACGAAGGCGTACGCACCCTGATGCAGTTCGGGCTGCATCGTGCGCAACAGGGTGGCGAGGTTGTTTTCAGGCTGACTCATCGGCGGGGCGCGCCCGTAACCGGACGTCGTGCAGTGGCAAAGCCGGCACGATAGCACGCGCGACGGCGGCGGCGCGATGCCAATCGCGCGCCGGCAACTGGCGCGTCTTGGCGCGTCTTGGCGTGGCGCAGCACGCACGCGCGCTGACGCCGGCCGACCTTCCGTCGATGGCCGACGCCGTCGTGATGAATGCGTGGACGCGCGGCATCGCCGCGCGCCGCCGCGGCGCAGCGACGCTGCCCGCTTCCCGGCCGCTTGCCGCGTTGCTGCATCGCGCGCATGAACGGGAGCCGCGCGTCGCGCCGTGAAACGCACCGACGCGCGACGCGGGCGCGGCCTCACCCGTCGACGGTCTCCGGCAGCCGCGCGATCACCTTGATCTCGAACTGGAAGCCGTACAGCCAGGTCACGCCGACGGCGGTCAGCGTCGGATGCGGCGCATCTCCCCAGTATTCGGGGACGATCGCCCAGATCCGCTCGAACGTCGCTTCGGGATCGACGAGGAAGACCGTCACGTCGACGACGTCGTCGAACGCGCAGCCGGCCGCGCGCAGCACCGCATTCAGATTGTCGAACGCACGGCGGACCTGCGCACCCAGCTCCGGCTCGGGCGAGCCGTCCTCGCGGCTGCCGACCTGCCCGGACACGAACAGGAAGCCGTTCGAGCGCAGCGCCGGCGAATAGCGGTTGCGGTCATACAGCGCCTGGCGACCCGGCGGGAAAACTACGCTACGCTTCACCATCCAACACCTCCATCAGTCAGTGGGGCGAAGCCGCCCCTGCATCCACGATGAAGGCACTTTACGGACCGCGGCCCGGCGGATAAACCGGCCACCCTGTCCAACACTGTTTGCACGCCGCAAACAATTTGCGCGCGGCGCGGAGCCCCGACCCGATGGATCGATTCGATGCAATGCAGGCATTCGCCCGCGTGGTGGAAGCCGGCAGCTTCACGAAGGCCGCCGAGACGCTGCACATGAGCCGGACCACCGTCACGCAGCTGGTGCAGCAGCTCGAAGCGCGGCTGCGCGTGAAGCTGTTCAACCGCACCACGCGCAAGGTCGCGGTCACCGCCGACGGCGCCGCGTACTACGCGCGCGTGGTGCGGCTGCTCGCCGACCTGGACGACGCCGAGACCAGCCTGTCCGGCGCATCGGCCTCGCCGCAGGGCACGCTCCGCGTCGACGTGCCCAGCCCGTTCGCGCGCCTGATCCTGATCCCGGCGCTACCCGCGTTCCACGCGCGCTACCCGGACATCCAGCTCGACATGGGCGTCAGCGACCGCGTGGTGGACGTGATCGGCGACAACGTGGACTGCGTCGTGCGCGGCGGCGAACTGACGGACCACGCGCTGACCGCGCGCCGCGTCGGCGACCTGCAGCTCGGCGTGTATGCGACGCCGGACTACCTGGCGCGCGCCGGCACGCCAACGCATCCGCGCGAACTGGAGGACACGCGGCACCGTATCGTGGGCTTCCGGTGGGCGCGCAGCGGCCGCGCGCTGCCTTACGCGATGGAGCATGACGGCGAGCGCGTCGACGTGCGGGGGCGCTACGTGCTGTCGGTCGACGACGGCAATGCCTATCTCGAGGCCGGCCTCGCGGGCCTGGGCATCGTGTGGCTGCCGGACTACATGGCCGCCGCGCATCGCGCGCGCGGCGCGCTGGTGCCGCTCTTCACGTCGTGGCGGTTCGAGCCGATGCCGATGTACGTGGCCTACCCGCCCAACCGGCACGTGAGCGCCAAGCTGCGCGTGTTCATCGACTGGATCGCCGAACTGATGGCGCAGCATGCGCCCGTCGCGGACCGGCGACGCCGCGCCCACCCCGGGCGCGCGACATCCTGATCCCGGCTGCGCAATAAAAAACCCGCGCCACGGGCGCGGGCCTCCTCGGGCCGACACGGCCGGGGCGTCAGGCCGACAGCGCGTGCAGCGCCTCCTCGGTGAGCCACAGCGACTCGGCCAGATCCTCTTCGTTGAGATTCAGCCCCTCGCCGCCGCGATCGACGACGATGAAGTCGCTGACCTCGCCGAGCGCGATCAGCGGGTGATGCCACACGCCCTTCGCGTAGTTCACGCCCTGCCAGCCCTGCGTCACGAACGCGCGGATCCGCGCGGGATCGAGATCGCCGGCGGGCGCCACCACGACGAGATACGGCTTGTCGTTGAGCGGCACGAACGCCTGACTGCCGAGCGGATGGCGTTCGAGCATCCTGACCTCGAACGGCAGCGCGCGCGGCTGGCCGCGAAACAGGTTCACGAGCGTGCGCCCGCCGGCATCCGCCGCATCGACCTTCGCGAGATCGTGAAAGCGGATCGTCGTGCCGAGGTTGATCGGAATCTGCTTCGCGCCCTCCGTCTGGATCACGTCGCCGAACGGCGCGAACGCCTCGGGGGTCAGGGCTTCGATCGCCAGCGTCTTCATTTGTCGAGCGTCCCCCACACGCGCACGCGCGACACGCCGCCGTCGGGAATGATGTTGAAGCGGATGTGCGTGACCGGGCCGAGCGCGGCCAGCTCGGCCTCGAAATAGTGCTGCTTGTCCATCTGCAGCTTCTGCTCGCCGAGCAGCACCGGCCAGAACATCGCCTGGGTCACGAGCGAGCTGTCGGTGCCGCCCGACACGTAGGCCGCCTGGATCGAGCAGCGGTCCGGATAGTTGCCCTTGAAGTGCGCGGTGTCGACTTCGATCTTGCGGATCACGCCCGGCTGCGCGAGCGCGATGATGGCCCAGTCGTTGCCCGGCTCGCGGCGGCGGCGGGTTTCCCAGCCGTCGCCCATGTTCACGCCGCGCCCCGGCAGCAGCATCTGCGAGGCCGGGCCGAAATGCTGGTTGTTCGCCGCCACCACGTAGCCGCCGTTCTCCATCGCCGCGAGATCGAACACCTCCGCCGCGCTCGCGCCCGCCCAGTCGAGCTGCGGCTGGCCGTACACGCGCAGCCGCGCGATCCCGCCGTCCGGGTAGATGTTCACGCGCAGGTGCGTGAACGGCCGCGCGTCGGCCACCTCGACATAGTGGTGGCTGTTGCCCTGCAGCGTCGTCGACGGCACCACCTCGACCCATTGCGTCGACTGGTTCGGCGCGCCGTCGGCGACGTACGCGGCCTCGACCGACGCGGCGGGCGGGAAGTTGCCGGTGAAGTGGCTCGTGTCGAGATCGAGGCCCTTCAGCACGCCCGGGCGCGCGAGCTTGACGACGCACCAGTCGTAGCCCGTCGTGCGCTTGCGGCGGGTTTCCCAGCCGTCCATCCACTTGCCGTGGTCGTCGTACTTGCCCGGGATGAACACGGCCGGCTCCGGGTTCAGCATCCGCTCCTTCGGCGCGAAGAAGTCGTCGCTCGCCTCGAGCGCCTGCGCGCCCAGGCGCGGATCGGCGAGATTCACGTAGCGGCGCGTGAAGTCGGGAGCATTGGGATCGAGAAGCGGAACAGCCATGATGTCGTCCTTGATATGGTTATCGTGAAAAGATGCTGCCGACGGGCAGCCGGGATGAAGCGCGACGCGCCGGGCTGCGGGCTGCGGGCGCCGGGCGTCGCGCGGACCGCGCGGGCGCAAGGCCGGCGCGGCGGGCGAGCGTCACGCGTCGATCAGGTCGTCGAGCCGGAACCGGGCGATCCGGTAGATCTGGTCGAGACTCGCGCGCAATTCCTCCGCGCGGGTATGGGCGACGCGCGCCTCGAAGTTCGCGATGATGCCGTGCCGGTCGTAGCCGCGCACCGCGAGGATGAACGGGAAGCCGAACCTGTCGCGATAAGTGCGGTTGAGCCGCTGCAAGGCGTCGAACTCGTCCTGCGTGCACTGGTCGAGGCCCGCGCCGCTCTGCTCGCGGGTCGACTCGGCGGTCAGCTCGCCGCGCACCGCGGCCTTGCCGGCCAGCTCCGGGTGGGCGTTGATCAGCACGAGCTGCCGCGCCTCGCCCGCCGTCTCGACGGCCCGCGACATGGTCGCGTGCAGCGCCTCGACGTCGGCGAACGGCCGCGCCGGCGCCGCGGCCTCGGCGACCCACGGCGAATGTTCGAAGATGCCCGACAACGCCGCGACGAACGCGTCCGACGACATCGTGTTCAGTTGGTCCAGGGTATAGCGCATCGCCTTCATGCTTGAGGTTCGCGTTGAGTGGAGAGCGGATGGGGATGATGCTCGCGCCAGTGCCGCGCGATGTCGACGCGGCGCGTCACCCACACGCGCTCGTGCCGTTCGATGTGATCGAGGAAGCGCTGCAGCGCGCGGAACCGGCCCGGGCGCCCGAGCAGCCGGCAATGCATGCCGATCGACAGCATCTTCGGCGCTTCGTCGCCCTCCTCGTACAGCACGTCGAACGCATCGCGCAGATACTGGAAGAAATGATCCGCGGTATTGAAGCCCTGCGGCGTCGCGAAGCGCATGTCGTTCGTGTCGAGCGTGTACGGCACGATCAGCTGCGGCACCGTCGCGCCGCTCGACACCGCGACGTCGGTCCAGAACGGCAGGTCGTCGCCGTAGTAGTCGGAGTCGTACAGGAACCCGCCGTGTTCGGCGACGAGGCGACGCGTGTTCGGGCTGTCGCGTCCCGTATACCAGCCCAGCGGCCGCACCCCGGCGACCCGTTCGATCGCGTCCATGCCGAGCCGCATGTGCTCGGCCTCGCGCTCGGGCGTCATGTCCTGGTAGTGGATCCAGCGCCAGCCGTGGCAGGCGATCTCGTGGCCCAGCTCGACGAAGGCGCGCGCCACCTCCGGCGTGCGTTCGAGCGCCATGCCGACGCCGAACACCGTGAGCGGCAGCCCGCGCTTCTCGAACTCGCGCAGGATCCGCCACACGCCGGCCCGCGAGCCGTATTCGTAGATCGACTCCATGCTCATGTGGCGCGCCGGATACGCGGCGGCCCCGACGATTTCCGACAGGAACTGCTCCGAGCCCGGATCGCCGTGCAGCACGCAGTTCTCGCCGCCTTCTTCGTAATTGAGGACGAACTGCACCGCGACGCGGGCGCGGCCCGGCCAGTTCGCCTGAACCGGATGCCGGCCGTAGCCGGCGAGATCGCGCGGGTAATGGGGATCGAGTGGCATGGTTGGAGCGGATAAAGGCCCGTTGAATGGGGTTCGCATCGACGGCCCGGCGTTGACTGGCGGGCCCGGCGCGCCGATGCGAGGGATGGCCCAGTGTAGCGAAAACGCGCACCAGCGCCCATACAGCGGCGCAGATAGTGCGGGTCAGACCGGATGTATGTGCGCCTGCGGCAAAAAGCCGTCGGCGCCGCGCGCGTCAGGGCCCGCCGCCGGGCTGAAGCGCGCGAATTCGCCGTCGTAGCGTTTCGCGAGCGGCCGCGCATACTCGCCGCGCTTCGCGGTCGACAGCCGCAGCGCGACGAGCGCCTCGGCCCACTTGACGGCCGCCGTCACGCCCTCCACCACCGGCGCGCCGATCGCGTGCTCGATCTCGCGCGAGAATTCGGCCATGCCGGCGCAGCCGAGCACGATCGCCTCCGCGCCGTCCTCGTCGAGCGCGCGCCGGCATTCGTCGACGATGATCCGCCGCGCGGCCGAGCCGGGCCGGTCGAGATCGAGCACCGCGACCTCGGTGGCGCGCACGTTGCGGCAGAAGCGCCGCATGCCATAGCGCTCGGCGAGGTGCCAGGCCATCCCGCAGGTGCGCGCCAGCGTGGTCACGACCGAGAAGCCGGGCGCAAGCACGCTCGCCGCATGCATCGCCGCCTCCGCGATGCCGACCACGGGGCCGCGCGCCAGCTCGCGCGCCGCATAGAGACCGGGGTCGCCGAAACAGGCGATCACATAGCCGTCGCAGCCTTCGCGCTCCCCTGCCGCGATCTCGGCGAGCAGGCCCGGCGTCGCGAGCGCCTCGTCGTAATAGCCTTCGATCGACGGCGGCCCCATCGACGGGCTGGCCGCGATCACCGTGGTGCCGGCCGCCGCCACCTCGCGCGCGCAGCGACCCATCGCCTCGGTCATGCGCATCGTCGTGTTCGGGTTGATCAGCTTGATCTTCATCGGATGCTCCGTCAGGCGCGCGCGAGCGCGCGGTAGAACAACGCGCCGAGCGCCGCGCCGACGAACCATGAAAAGTTCGCGAGCCCGTTCAGCGCGGGCGCCATCACGCACGCGACCGCGATCGCTGCCGCAGGCAGCAACGCGAGCACCGCGCGCCGGTTCACCCCGCCGCGATACCAGTACGCGCCCTGCGGCGACATCGTGTACAGATCGTCGCGCCGCAACGCGCCGCGCTTGATCAGGTAGAAGTCGACGACCAGCACGCCGTACAGCGGCCCGATGAAACTGCCGAGCACGTCGAGCGTGTAGTGGATCACGGCGGGGTTGTTGAACAGGTTCCACGGCGTGATGAACACCGAGGCGACGGCCGCGAGCATGCCGCCCGCGCGCCAGCTGATGAGGCGCGGCGCGACGTTCGAGAAATCGAACGCCGGCGACACGAAGTTCGCGACGATGTTGATGCCGATCGTCGCGATCGTGAACGTCAGCGCGCCGAGGATCACGGCGGTCGGATGGTCGATGCGCCCGACCGTCTCGACGGGATCGGTGATCAGTTCTCCGAACACCGGCAGCGTCGCGGCGGTGGTGATCACGGTGACCAGCGAGAACGCGAGGAAGTTGACCGGCAGGCCCCAGAAATTGCCGCGCTTCACGCTGCGAAAGCTCTTGCCGTAACGGGAGAAGTCGCCGAAGTTGAGCATCGGCCCGGAGAAATACGACACCACGAGCGACACCGCCGTCACCATCACCGGAATCACCTGCGCGCCGTGGTAGCGCACGCCGCCGAGATTCAGGCCGATGTTGCGCCAGCCGGCGCGCCACACCATGTAGCCCGCCAGCGCGAACATCACGACATAGACGGCGGGCCCGGCGAAGTCGATGAACTTCTTGATCGTCTCCATCCCGTTCCAGAACACCAGCGCCTGCAGCACCCACAACAACATGAAGCCGGCCCAGCCGAGCGCCGACAGCCCGAGCCAGCCGTACTGGTGGACCTGCGCGTAAGGCATCCATTGCGGGACGAACTTGAGCACCACGATCACGAGCGCGCTCGAGGCCAGATAGGTCTGAATGCCGTACCACGCGATCGCGATCAGGCCGCGGATCACCGCCGGCACGTTCGCGCCGAGCACGCCGAAGGTCGCGCGGCACGCGACCGGGTACGGCACGCCGAGCTGCTGGCTCGGTTTCGCGATCAGGTTGCACAACACGTTGACGAGGCCGATCCCGATCAGCAGCGCGACCAGCACCTGCCAGCTCGTGAGCCCCAGCGCGAACAGGCTGCCGGCGAACACATAGCCGCCGACGCTGTGCACGTCGGACATCCAGAACGCGAAGATGTTGTAGGCGCCCCAGGTCTGCGGTTCGAGCGGCGCGAGATCCGCGTTGTAGAGCCGCGCGCTGTAGCCGTCCGGCAGCGCCGTGTCGGCGCTCGTCTGTTGCACGTGATACGGCGCGCTGCCCGGCGCCGCACTGAACTGAGCCATGACCTCTCCTTGCCCGCGGCTGGGCCGCGCGATCGTCGCTTCAAATCGCGGCCCGGGCGTCGAGGTCCGGTACCGCACCGGCCGGCGGCAGCGTGCGCTGCCGCCCGACATTCGCAGTTCAGGGCGCGGTGCGGCCGGGGCGCGTTATCCCACGCCGCCGAAGACGTCGCGCAAATCGACCGCGCCGGGCGCGGGACGGTCGAGCATCCTCAGCTCGACGTGCTGCAGGTGATGCGCCATCCGCCGCGCGGCGTCGGCCGCATCGCCCGCCTCCAGCGCGGCGAGGATCTCGGCGTGCTCGTCGAACGAGCACGGGCTGCGGTGCGACTCGTAGAGCGCCGACATCAGCGTCGAGCGCGCGACGAGGCCGTCGAGACAGCCGCACAGCACGGTGTTGCCGGTCAGCGCGGCGAGCGCCGTGTGGAATTCGCCCGACAGGCGGATCCACGCGGGGAAATCGCGCCGCTCGAACGCGCGGCGCTCGCGCTCGATCATCGTCGCGACGCCCTTCAGGCGCTTCGCGCCCGGGCCGCCCGCGAGCCGCTCCATCACCGCCAGCTCGATGATCCGCCGCATCTCGAACACCTCGTGCACGTCCTGCAAGGTCGGACTCGCGACGAACGCGCCGCGGTTCGGCTCGAGATCCACGAGCCGGTCCGTCGCGAGCAGCGCGAGCGCCTGGCGGATCGGCCCGCGCTTCACGCCGAACACCTCGCACAACTGCGCCTCGGTCAGCTTCGCGCCCGGCGCGAGGCGATGCTCGAGGATCGCGGTCCGGATGCGCTCGGCGATCGCCTCCGGACTCGTCGCACCCGCCTGTGCGGGATCGTTCTTCGTCATGATTCGCATCTCGTTATGTTCAGCATCCTAGGTTGGACATAAATATTGTCAACAATTCTTTGGATAGATTTTGCACAATCGCGATGCACGAAGACGCTCGATTACGGTGCGTATGCGCCGGAAACGCCCATCACGTCACGACAGGCAGCGTGATTTCAATTAATCAGAGTCGCCCTGTCGCGCTCTTTTGTTGACAATCCAGCGCCGATTTTGTGCATGCCTCGTGTCGCGGCAGCTGGCTTAATTTGCCCGTTAGTTGCAACTCCGGACAAACAAAAAGGCGGTTGCCCGCCTTCTTGTCCGCCTTGTCCACCCCGCTTCACGCGAGATGCGGATAGTCGGACACCGTGAGCCGGAAGCCGTGGCTGTTGGCCACCAATTGCGCATGCGCGCCGAACGGCAGCGTCAACAGATCCGGCACGTGGCCGAACTGCAGCCCGGTGATCACCGGAATGCGGATCACGTCGCGCAGCTGGTCGATCATCGTCTGCATATCGTAGCCGTTGTCGTAGTCGAACGACCGCGCGCCGGTGAACTGCCCGAGCACGAGCGCCTGCTGGCCGGCCAGCAGGCCCGCGAGATGCAGTTGGTAGATCATCCGTTCGATGCGGAACGGCTGCTCGTTGACGTCCTCGATGAACAGGATCCCGCCGTCGATGCGCGGCATGTACGGCGTGCCGGCCAGCGACGCGAGAATCGCCAGGTTGCCGCCCCACAGCGTGCCCGACACATTCACCGACTGGGCCTGCGGCACCTCCGCGACGAAGGTCGCGCTCGGCTGTGTCAGCGTGCTCCAGAACTGCTGCATCGTGAAATCGTTCGGCGTCTCGGCGCCGAAATCGGCGGACAGCATCGGGCCGCCGAAAGTCTTGATGCGCGCCTTCGCGTACAGCGCAAGCTGGATCGCCGTGAAATCGCTGTGGCCGACAAGCGCGATCGGCTGGTCGCGCAGCCGGCTTTCGAGACCGCGATAGTCGAGACCATGCAGGATCCGCGTCGCGCCGTAGCCGCCGCGCACCGCGAGGCCGATGTCGGGCAGCGGCTGCGAGGCGTCGGCCAGCCGGTTCAGGTCGCCCGCGCGCTCGCTGTCGGTGCCCGCGAAGCGCTGGTAGCGGCGCTGCGTCGCCTCCAGGTTCTCGACCCGATGCTGCGCGTCACCGAGACGCGCGAGCGCCCGCGCGATCGCATCGGGATCGTGCGGGTAGCCGGACGGGCCAAGGAGACGGATGGTGCGGGGAGCGATCGGCGGGACGGACATGAACAGGGCTCGATAAAAGGGATCGGACGTGTTAGAGGCGCCCCGCGCCGCCGGGTTCACGCCTCGGCGGGCGGGGTCGTGTCGGCGCGACGCGCTTCGCGCAGCGCGCGCCGGCGGTCGGCGAAGAACGACTTCAGCGCCGCGCCGCATTCGTCCGCGAGCACGCCGCCCGTCACGCGGGTGTGGTGATTGAGGCGCGGATCGGCGAATGCGTCGACGACGCTGCCGCACGCGCCCGTCTTCGGATCGTGCGCGCCGAACACCACGCGCGCGATGCGCGCGTGCATGATCGCGCCCGCGCACATCAGGCAAGGCTCGAGCGTCACGTACAGCTCGCAGCCGGGCATCCGGTAGTTCTGGAGAATCTGCGCCGCCTCGCGCAAGGCGGCCATTTCGGCGTGGGCGGACGGATCATGGCCGCCGATCGGATGATTGAAGCCGCGCGCGATCACCTCGTCGCCGCGCACCAGCACCGCCCCGACCGGCACCTCGCCCGCCGCGCGGGCCTCGTCGGCCGCGGCTTGCGCGAGCTGCATGAAATAGCGGTCGCGAGCGTCGCCCGGTTCGGACGGCGGCGTAACAGTGTCGTCCGGCTTCACATCGGCCCCGCTTCACCCGGGCCGTCGACGAGCACGCGCTCGGACAGACGCTCGGCGATGCGGCGGCAGTATTCGCGCGGCACGACCAGCGGGCCGCCGCGCAAGGATTCCAGGGCCATATCGAGAGCCAGCATCTTCGCTTGCAGCCGGCAGCGGGTCGCGCGGTCGTCGACCGCGCGCAATTCGTCCCGCAGATTGCGGAGCGCCCGCAGCTGCTCGACCGCGGGCGGCACGAAGCCCGCGTTCTTCAGGATCCGGTTCGCGGCGCGCACCTCTTCGGGGACGAGCAGATCGTCGTCCAGCGTCGTCGGTGCGGGGGTTCCCGGCAAAGCGTCGAACTCGCCCCGCGCGGCGGCGGCGGCAATACGTTGTTCGACCAAGGCGTCAAGCAGTCTCATCGGCAATTCAAAACAATGCGGCATGCGGATTCTAGCAGGGGATCCGCCGAACTCCACCCCCTGTCGAGCAAATGCTCCAGATTCGGACTCGCGATGGCGAAAGACGGTATCCTTGCCGGCAAACCCTCCGCTTGCTCAGGTAAACGAACCTTTTTCGCGATGAAATACCGCCTTCGCCTCGCCGCCGCGGCCCTCGCGCTGGCCTTCGTCCTGTCCGGCTGCGGCGTATTCTGCGGCGGCGCCGGCACCAACGGCGGCTATGCCGGCGGATGCGGCACCCGCATGAGCTTCTGACGCTCAAGCCCCGTCGGGCGGGGCATCGATATCGATCGGCACGCCGTAGCCCGTCTTCACGCGGCTCATCGCGACGAGCGTCTTGAAGCGCTTCACGTTGTTGCTGCCGAAAAACAACGCGCGCGTCAGCTCGGTGTACTGCTCCATGCTGCGCACCGCGAGCACCAGCACGAAATCCCACTCTCCCGCGACGTAGTAGCACTGCTGCACCTGCGGACAGGCCGAAAACGTTTGCTTCATCGCATCGAGCAGGTCGATCCGCTCGTTCTCGACTTCCACCTCCACGATCACGGTCAACGGATAACCGAGCGCGTCGGGCGCGATCACGGCCGTGTACTTCTCGATCGCGCCCTCGTCGCGCAAACGTTTCAGCCGCCGATTGACGGCCGCGGCCGAGAGATTCACACGCTCGCCCAGCTCGCCCTGCGGCAGGCGGGCATCCTGTTGCAGCTCCGCGAGCAGCTTGCGGTCGTACGCGTCGAGGTCGGTCGGCATCGGGAAAGTCTCGGCAGGAACAATCGAATCGTGGATAGCCGGCCAAAATTGCAAAAACGTTGCAAATCGATCGGCTACAACGCGAAAAAAACGAATCACTTGCGCAATATTATTCCTAATCGGTTCAACCGGGCGGCAGCGAGATCCCTGCTGCGCCCGTTCTTTCGGAGTCCCGCATGCTGATCGTCAACCCCGCCGCGCATCGCGCGCCCTATCCCGCCGCCCTCGCCGCCATCCTGAACATCGCCCGCGCGCATGAGAGCCGCGCGTGGCTCGCGCACTGGGATCGCCTGCTGCCCGAGGCCACCCCGCTCTACCCGCTGACGGGCCTCGCGCATACGCTGGGCCTCGCGGCGCTCGACCTCAAGGACGAATCCGTGCGCTCGCCGCTCGGCAGTTTCAAGGCGCTCGGCGCGCCGATCGCGCTGTTGCGGCTCGTCATGCGCCGCTTTCCGCGCGCGGGCTACACCCCGGTCGACCTGATCACCGGCCGCCACCGCGAATCGCTGAGCGCGTTCACCGTGATCAGCGCGACCGACGGCAACCACGGTCGCGCGCTCGCCGCCGCCGCGCAGAGCGTCGGCTGTCGCTGCGTGATCGTGCTGCATGCGCGCGTCGACGCCGAACGCGAGCGTGCGATCGCCGCGTTCGGCGCGCGCATCGTGCGGATCGCCGGCAACTACGACGAGTCCGTCGCCGAAGCCGCGCGGCTCGCCGCGCGCAACGGCTGGGAGGTGGTGTCCGACACCTCGTACGACGGCTACGAAGCCGTGCCGCGCGACGTGATGCAGGGCTACGGCACGATCGCCGCCGAACTGGTCGAGCAGACCGGCGCGCGCGCCGACGCGCCGTCCCACACGCACGTGCTCATCCAGGGCGGCGTGGGCGGTCTCGCGGCCGGGATCGCGAGCTATCTGTGGGAATACCACGGCGCGCAGCGCCCGCGCTTCATCGTGGTCGAACCGCAGCAGGCCGACTGCCTGTTGCAAAGCGCGCGCGTGCGCCGCGCCGCGCACACGCTCGGCAGCGTCGATTCAGTGATGGCCGGCCTCGCGTGCGGCGCGGCGTCGCCGCTGGCCTGGGATTTCCTCGAACACAGCATCGACGCCTTCCTGACCATCGACGATCAGGACGCCGGCATCGCGATGCGCATGCTCGCCGCCGGCAACACGCTCGACATCCCGATCGTCTCCGGCGAATCGGGCGCGGCAGGACTCGCGGGCCTGATCGCGCTGTGCGCGGACCCGGCCGCCGCCGCGCAGCTCGAACTCGACGCCGCCTCGCGCGTACTGCTCGTCAACACCGAGGGCGCCACCGCGCCGAGCGTGTATCGTGAACTGACCGGCGAGGCCGCCGAATCGGTATTGCGCCGTCAACAAGCCTGGCGCGTGCGCGCCGCGGCCTGACGTTCCCTCACCCAGGAAGGAGGTCGCATGTATCACGAGGACACGAACCTGCGCGCGCAACTGGTCGAATGGCGCCATCACCTGCACCGCCATCCCGAGACCGGCTTCGCGGAACAGCGCACCGCCGCCTATGCGGCCGACATCCTCGCCGCGCTCGGACTGGAGGTCGAGCGCGGCATCGGCGGCACCGGCTTCGTCGCGACGCTGCGGGCCGGCGACGGCCCGCGCGCGATCGGCCTGCGCGCCGAAATGGACGCGCTCGCCATCACCGAGGACGCGCCGGGCCGCGCGTACGCCTCGACGTTCCCGGGCGCCATGCACGCGTGCGGCCACGACGGCCACATGGCGATGATCCTCGGCGCGGCGCGCCTGCTCGCCGAGCGCCGCGACTTCGACGGCACCGTGCATTTCATCTTCCAGCCGGCGGAGGAACATGGACGCGGCGCGAAAGCCATGATCGCGGACGGATTGTTCGAGCGCTTCCCCATCGAGGCGCTGTATGGCGCGCACAACCTGCCCGGCCTGCCCGCCGGCCACATCGCGACGCGCGCGGGCGGCATCATGGCGAGCGAGGACAACTTCACGATCCGCATCCGCGGCCGCGGCGCGCATGCGGCACGGCCGCACACGGGCGTCGATCCGCTCGTGATCGGCGCACAGGTCGTGCTGGCGCTGCAGACGATCGTGGCGCGCAACCTGGATCCGGGCATGAGCGCCGTGGTGTCCTGCACCGAATTCATCACCGACGGGATTCGCAACGCGACGCCCACGCATGTCGTGATCAAGGGCGACACGCGCAGCTACGCGCCCGACGTGCAGGCGCTGCTGGAGCGGCGGATCCGCGAGATCGCGACGGGGATGTGCGCGCTGCACGGCGCGCAGTGCGAAGTCGACTACACACATGAATTCGCGCCGACCGTGAACTGGCCCGCGTGCGTGCCGATCGCGCTCGCCGCGGCGCGCGAGGTGGTCGGCCCGGAACGGGTGGACGGCGACCTCGCGCCCTTGATGATTTCCGAGGATTTCGGCGCCTTCCTGCAGGTGGTGCCGGGCGCGTTCGTGCTGATCGGCAACGGCGCGCCCGACCAGCCGGGCGGCACGCCGCTGCACAACGCAACCTACGACTTCAACGACGATGTGCTGACGACGGGCGCGCGCTACTTCGCGGCGCTCGCGCGCCTCGAACTGCCCCGGTGAGCCGGCGCGCCGCGCCGTTCAGCGGTTGACCATCGACAGGCCGCGCGCGGTGTAGCGCGCGCCCGACACGCCGATTTCGTCGAGCACCGCGTCGAGACGCGCCAGTTCATCGGGCGTCAGCGCGAGATCGGCGGCCGCGAGATTGGCTTCGAGATAGGTGCGACGCTTCGTGCCCGGAATCGGCACGACATCGCCGCCCGCGTGCAGCACCCATGCGAGCGCCACCTGCGCGGCCGTCGCGCCGCGCGCGGCGGCGATCTCGGCCACCCGCGCCGCGATCCGCTGGTTCGCATCGAAGTTCTCCGGCTGGAAACGCGGATCCTGGCTCGCGCGGAAATCGCGCTCGCCGTATTCGTCGGCGCGCTTCGCGAGCCCCGTCAGGAAGCCGCGCCCCAGCGGACTGAACGGCACGAGCCCGATGCCCAGCTCGCGCAGCACCGGCAGGATGCGCACTTCCAGGTTGCGTTCCCAGATCGAGTATTCGCTTTGCAGCGCCGACACCGGCTGCACCGCATGCGCGCGGCGGATCACGTCCTCGCCCGCTTCCGACAGGCCGAAGTGCAGCACCTTGCCGGCCGCGATCAAGTCTTTCACCGTGCCCGCGACGTCCTCGATCGGGACGGCCGGATCGACGCGATGTTGATACAGCAGGTCGATCCGATCCGTGCGCAAGCGCTTGAGCGACGCATCGACCACCTCGCGGATATGCGCGGGACGGCTGTCGGTGCCGGCCGCCTTGCCGTCATCGATCAGGAAACCGAACTTGGTCGCGAGCGTGACCTCGTCGCGCCGGCCGGCCAGCGCACGGCCGAGCAGTTCCTCGTTCGCGAACGGCCCGTAGATCTCGGCCGTATCGAGAAAAGTGCAGCCGAGATCGATCGCGCGATGCAGCGTCGCGATCGACTCCGTATCGTCCGGCGTGCCGTAGGCGTGACTCATGCCCATGCAGCCGAGTCCGATCGTCGAGACTTCCAGGCCCTGGCGGCCCAGCTTGCGTTTGCCCAGCACGGTGCGCTCCTTGATACGTAGGTGGATGTCGACGGCCCGCGTTACAGGCCGCCCAGATAGTCGCGCTTGCCGATCGCGACGCCTTGTTGACGCAGGATGTCGTAGGCCGTCGTCACGTGGAAATAGAAGTTCGGCAGCGCGAAGCCCAGCAGATAGGATTTGCCGTCGAACGTCAGCGTGCCCTGCTTCATCGGTAGTTCGATCGTGCGCGACTCGCTGCCTTCGAATTGCGCCGGCGTGAGGGTGTCGAGGAAGGCGATCGTCTTCGCGATGCGCGCCTTCAGATCGGCGAGGCTCGCTTCGGTGTCCTCGAACGAGGGCGGCGTGAGACCCGCGAGCCGCGCGCCCGTGCCCTTCGCCGCGTCGCTCGCGATCTGCACCTGGCGCACGAACGGAAACATGTCGTCGGCGAGACGCGCGTCGAGCAGCGCGGATGCGTCGATCGCACGTTCCCGCACGTGCGCATCGGCCTTGTCGAGCAAGCCCGACAGACTGGACAACCCGCGTTTGAGCACGGGAACCGAGACTTCATACATCGAGAGCGACATGGGAACCTCTCCTGTTGTTTGAATGACTGGGGGCGCGGTGGGTACCGCGCCGCCCCGTAGGATAGTGCGGATCGGGATGGGCTGCTTGACGCGGGACGGCGGGCGGGTGGCGGGTTCGGGCTGGCTTTCGGGTGCCTTGCCGTCGGGCGGGCGGCGTGGCGCCCGCAGGCGGGTGCGTCGGGTGACGCGGTGCTTGTTCGCGGCCGGCGAGCATAGGCGCGCGAGGCGAATCCCAATAGAATGGCTGGAAATCGCTGAATCCTGCCGTCATGGCCGCCCGTCCACTCGACCTCTCCCGTCCGTCGTTCGACCTCACGTCCGTGCCCGGGCCCGCCGTCGGCATGCATGTCGAGGCCGTCGATCACAAGCGCGAATTCCCCGTGCATCAGCATAGGCACGGGCAATTGGTGCTCGCGCTCAAGGGCGGCGTGACCTGCGAAGTGCCGAGCGGCATCTGGATGGTGCCGCCGACCTGTGCGGTCTGGGTGCCCGGCAACACGCCGCACAGCATCCGCGCCACCGCGAACGCGCGCATGTGCCACCTGTTCGTGCAATCCGGCGCTGCGCCGCTGCCCGAGCGCTGCTGCACGCTCGCGATCACCCCGCTCGTGCGCGAACTGGTGCTGCATATGGCCGCGCAGCCGCCCGACTATGCGGCCGAGGGGCCGACCGGGCGGCTCGTCGGGGTCTTGCTGGAGGAACTGGCTCGGATGCCTGTCGAGCATCTGCATCTGCCGACGTCGGACGAGCCGAGGATGAAGAGGATCGCCAAAGCGCTGTCCGACGACCCGGCCGATCGGCGCACGCTCGCGGAATGGGGGAAGTTCGTCGCGATGAGCGAACGGTCGCTCGCCCGCCTCGTGCGCGATGAGACGGGGCTCACGTTCGGGCGCTGGCGGCAGCAGCTGCATCTGATGGTCGCGCTGCATCAGCTTGCGGCCGGGCAGACCGTGCAGCGCGTGGCCGATATGCTCGGTTATGACTCGGTTACCGCGTTCATCACGATGTTCAGGAAGGCGCTGGGCAAACCGCCGGCGAAGTATTTTGCGTCGATTGCCCAGGGGCGGGATGAGTGAATGCCGCGAGTCGGCCGGGGCTTGCTGTCAGGCGTCGGCGGGTGCGTGGCCGCGTGTGTCGTTGACACAGAGTTCCAATGTGACGGCGGCCGCGTCGGCCAGCGTGGGAACCGCCTTGTGCGGGATGCCGAATGCCTTGACCGCGCCCTCCGCCCAGGCTTCGAGTTCGGCGCGACGCTTCGCGTCGGGTTCGACGGTAATCGTGGCCTGGCAGACCGCGCCCAGTTCGACCTTGTTCCGCTTCAGCCAGAGGCCGCGCTGCTTGCGGTCTTCGTGGGCTTCGTCGCCCAGGGCTTGATAGACCACCGTGAAGGGTTTGCCCGCCGCGACGAGCGCCTCCATTTCCGCGATCCAGGTGGACGCGTAGCCTTCCGTGGCCTCGGCCGAGCGGAACAGGCACATGGGGAATTGACTGAGGTCGTGGAGACGGAACTGGGATGAGTCGAGGGTCATGCTGGGCTCCTGGAAAGTTGGGCGGCGGTGGTCGCTTCGCGGTTGACACGCTCGATGCCTCGGTGGCTGAACCCCGGATCGATTCTCGGGCCCTCCGGGCTATCGCGAGCGGATGCCGCCGTGGCTCGTCATCTTATTTTGAGAATGAGAATCGCTATTGCTTTCTTCGGTCAATGAATCGCTAAAAGCGGTCAATTGCTTGAAATTCGCAGGCCAATGTCCATTTCATGAATTTCTAAGCTGCCTGTGCGGCAGCACACGCGGCCGGCGCAACGTCGTCGGACCTGTGGATTTTCTAAACTGCCTACGCGGCAGCTGACTGACGAGCGCAACGGCTCCCTCGAATTTGAATTTTCTAAGCCGCCTACGCGGCAGCACGCACGTCAAGTGCGTTGATACGTATCAACAGGCTTTTCTAAGCTGCCTACTCGGCAGCACACTGGCCTGCGCGCAATGGAAATCATCACCCGACTTTCTAAGCTGCCTACGCGGCAGCACCACTGGCCGGGCCGCTGGATCCCGATCATCGAGGTTTTCTAAGCTGCCTACGCGGCAGCACACGACGACGTGGTATGGATTGCGCCAGTGCGGAATTTCTAAGCTGCCTACGCGGCAGCACACTGGTATGCAGACCGCGAGTTCGAAGTGACGAATTTCTAAGCTGCCTACGCGGCAGCACACCGTGGTTTCGAGGGCAAGCTCGCTTTGTTGCATTTCTAAGCTGCCTACGCGGCAGCACACCGCAGCGCCCACGAAAGCCAAGGCAGCAAATTTTTCTAAGCTGCCTACGCGGCAGCACACTCTACAAAGGCCTCTGCGGTTCTAACTGGGGTTTTCTAAGCTGCCTACGCGGCAGCACACGTCTATTGCCGTCTCGGCTGAGATCGTCTCGATTTCTAAGCTGCCTACGCGGCAGCACACTCATCATCACTGAGTTCATCGCGCATGCGTTCTTTCTAAGCTGCCTACGCGGCAGCACACAAGCTCAGCGCCGAAGAACTGGCCGCCGCTAATTTCTAAGCTGCCTACGCGGCAGCACACCGTCGCCCTGGCCTTGCCCGACGACTCGAGCTTTTCTAAGCTGCCTACGCGGCAGCACACGGACTCCCAGTCCTGATCCCGCTCCGTCGCAATTTCTAAGCTGCCTACGCGGCAGCACACGAGGCAGCGCTGCGTAGTGCGCTGTTCGCGAATTTCTAAGCTGCCTACGCGGCAGCACACGTACGGTGCGCTCAAATCGGCGTTCGTCTCATTTTCTAAGCTGCCTACGCGGCAGCACACCGGCTGAGTGGGCGTCGGCGTACACGAAGGATTTTCTAAGCTGCCTACGCGGCAGCACACTGAACTACTCCCGGAATGGGAGGCGACGCTAGTTTCTAAGCTGCCTACGCGGCAGCACACACCGATCAGCGCATCGTCTGCTGGTTTTCCTGCTTTCTAAGCTGCCTACGCGGCAGCACACGGCACGCTCTCGACGAGCCTCAATCTCACGCATTTCTAAGCTGCCTACGCGGCAGCACACCACAGTGGTCGTCGGACTCTGGTCCGGATCCCATTTCTAAGCTGCCTACGCGGCAGCACACTAGAGCCCCAAAATCCCAACACCTTGATTTTTAAAGAACTCCCCCCCTAAGACCTGACTACCCCAAATTTCCACCCCACCTCTAACCCATTGATTCTTATAAAAACCCAAACACCCCCAAGAAAAGGGTTAAAACCACGGCACCGTCGCCCCTTGCCCCAGGCCATAGCTATTGAACGCTCCCGGCACCGCCCCGCCAGGCTCTACATCCTGCTCGATGAACAGGCAAAACGGCTGTCCCGTACTAGCACTACGCAGCTGTACATAAGGCAAATCGGGCCGGCGCTCGACCCCATCCGGAATTGCGGCCGCCGCCTGCTCGGCGCTCTCCCCCTTGCGCCGTATCCGACGGCGGCGCAAACGCTCGACATTGGTCTTGAACTGACGCCGTCGCACAACACGATGCGTCGCACCCGACGGCACGACCGCGACCTCCGTCAGCGTCACGTGATCCCGCATGCCGTGCAACCAAGGTTGCGCCATCAGACTCTGCAAAGCGGCCTGCCCGCCATGCAAACGCAGCACCGGCCCCAACGAACGCGGACGCAGGCTATATCCCGGAAAACTGATCCCAACGTTGTCGGCCCGAAGCTGCACCAGAGCCCGATGCAATTTGGCCACCAGCGCACCCAGCAAGTGAGCGTGACTAAATTCCGGATCGGGCAGCAGCGTGATATCGATGTAGTGGGTCGTCATGGCCGTCAGCTCGCGTCGCCGAACACCCCGCCGCGGATCAACACGGCCATGACAAAGTGCTGTTGCTCCACCGGTGGCGCCTTGTCCTTGAGCAGCCAGCCGTCCAGCAGGGAGTAGAAATCCTGCCCGAGCCTGGGCTGACGATAAGCCTTACCCTGCGTGGTAACCGATCCATAGGGCTCCACCGCGATCGGCCCCAACTCCATCGCGTCTTCGTACCAGGTATCGATGGTCCGCACCGCATTGCCGATCTTCTGCGAATGGATTGCGGCCACGTCCTGCACGTGATACAGCGTCTTGCTCTTCCGACTGCTCCCCTTGTCGAGAATCAGCTCCTGGGAAGGAAACACTTCTTGTCCATTTCCAAGGCGCACATAAGCCGTTACCCGCAGCAGCACATGCGCACGTCCAGCCAGACCCTCAGCAATCAATCCACCCAACGCCGCGACTTCCGAATCGCATTCGTCCAGGGCACGCAGGTTCAACGACAACGCGTCGAATGACCAGGTCTGCGAAGGTCGACCGTTCTTCAGTTGCGCCACCTCCACCCGAACGTCCTCCGCACCCATCCGGTTACGCCACAGGAAGCGTCCATTGGCCAGATTGGCCGCGTATCGGTTGGCCAATCCATTAAAGCCTTGTCGCGCGACATAGTCACTCACCACATCCTGCAGCCTGGCTCGATATCCTGCGCTGTTGCAGGCTGACGGCGTCCCAGCGCCTGCCAGCACGCGCAACGTAAACTGCACCCTGAGCGTATCGGCATCGGCCGGCAACGTAGCGACATCGACGGTCTGAAGGTTGGGATTCACGATACCTGCATCCAGTTTTGCCGGATCCTGATCCTTGGTCTTTAGGCGGTTGGAGATCGTTCCTCGTACCGATTTCTCTCGAATACGGATCGGATTCCAGGTCGAACGATCGGTACGTTCGTCCCATCGACCTGAATGAAAAACCGCGTCAGACGGATCCAATTTGCGTTCGAAAGCGAGGACGGAAGCAGTAGTCAGTTTCTCGGGCATGGTAAATATCCTGCAAAAAAATGGAATGAAGGCAAACAGCGCAGCCTCGAACGGGTCGCCTGCGTTGGCTCAGCCAGCTCAATCAAAATCGGGTATATCGTCATCGGCCCATGCGGAATCCGAACTGGTATGCACGTAGCCGCTACGACAGCGGTACAGGCCGGTGGCGGTATCGAACTCAGGGCGCCACAACAGTTCATGCACGTCATTCAGCCGATGCGGGCTGATCCATTGGCCGAACGAGTAGACCGACTCCACAAACACACAAGGCGTGGATGCATCGCGCGTATTGGCAACAGTGCCGGCGGGCAGCGGTTTAGTCAGTGCCGCGTAGCCCACGGGTATCGGTACGGTCCAGCCACCGCCCTTTTGCCTAGCGGGATCCGCCCAACGCTGCCTCTTGGCGGAACCAGGCCGTGCCTCGCCCTCGGGCATCTCGTCCCCCACCGGCTGGTGATTGAATCGCGCCGCATGAAGCCACGCATCCAGCAACGTGGAGTCCGGATATTCGACGCGCAGAGCACGGAGTCGCGCCTCCAGCAAATCGTCACGGCCGACCAGCACGTAGCCAGGTAACCACTGGCGGCGCCAACGAACGAAGACCCGCGCCTGCTCCCCATGCTCCTCCGGCAGCACGGCCATCCACGGGCGAGTGCGCCGCCCCGGCCTCGGAGACCCGGGCAGCAACGTCCCGCCGGCAAACCGCATGCGCCCGACAATCTCGCCGATCTGCGCGGCCCATTCGTCCAGTTGAACGTCATGGCCCGGCGTCAGGGCAGAGCCGGCATCCTGCCCGACCACGTGCGTTACCTGAAACACCACGGTGACATCGAGATGAATCCGGCCCTCTTCGACGATCGCGGCGGTGCCGCCGTCCTTGTCCACGGGATTGCGTGTCAGCCGGAAAGTCTTGACGTAACCGTCGGCCACCTGCTCCTCATGCTGATGACAGATCACGCCCACTTGTTGCAACTTCAGCGGAATTCCAACTGCTGCGAGCTGGCGTTGCAATGCCCACATCAAACCCGTTAACGCAGTGATGGATGGAAAGCCATGCGTGAGCGGACTTGAGATCGCATTGGCGTTTTGCACACGAAGATGCGGCAGGACAAGCAGCGCTTTGGCAACGGTAGTCAGCGTCGAGTGATTCATCGCCCCTCCTGTCGCGCCGTCGACTCTTCCTGTCCGTCGCGTGATGGGGTGCGCTCCGGCATATCGACCCGCTCGCGTATCTGTCGCAGCTGGTTCATCCAGGCGCTGTCGTCGTCGAGCAATACCTTGCTCCACTCTCGGGAGTGGGCATAGCCGACGTCTGGAAATTTGTCCCGCAATTGCGTATTCAGCCATTTGCCGAAGCGTTCGCCTATCCGGACAGGCCAGTCCATCGACAGCCAACGTGCAGCGAACTCCCCCTCTTCCGGCAATTCCGCGCGCAATGGATCGAGCCAGAGTTTCTCTTCGTCGGCGAGTTCGTCAAAGGATGAGTCGCGAGTCCAGCCGGCGGGACGATGCGACAACTCGCCGGCATAGATCACCAACTCGTCGACGAGCCTCTCCGTCAGATCCTCGACTCGATTTCTGGTATGGAGGTTTGCCGGTGGATCGCTCAGCAGAAACGCCTGAAACTCGCGTACGGCGACACGCACCGAAGCGCGCGCCCCAAAGCTGCGCTCGAAGATGGATCTCGCATTGACCGGAAAATAGCTGCGTTGCCCCTGCCAGACCGGCGGCAGGGAAGCCAGCAAGTAGTTGTTCCCGCCACGTTCGCTGTTGAGCTGCGAAATATTCTGGGGTTTCGTGCCGCCCATCTTCTGTACCGCGAGGTCGCGGTATTCGCGATAGACCCCGTCGTACGGCAAGCCTTCTCGACGCGCCTGGCGAGCCAACTTATTGGCTTCGCCAAAGCGCACGTCCTGCACGTCCTCGAAAACGGCCTGGGCCAAGGAAGTGGCATACAGCGGCGCAAGCAGGTGGTACTGCGCATCATCGTCGGCATCGTCGCCGACCAGCCAGTACACCTGCTTGGCACGCACATGCGAACTGACGCGGTCTTGCCGCTCCGCAGTCAGACTGACCAGTGCATCGCGCAAGGTACGTGCTTCGGCCGGATCATCGCTGAGTGCGTGCAAAGCGTCCGCATCGTTGGCATGGAGAGCCTGCAAGAGGCTTCGGCCGTCGACGTTGAGTTTCAGCAGTTTGTACACGTCGAGCGCTGCCGCGTTGCCCACCACATCCGTGACAAAACGCTGATCAAGCGCATGACTGCCCAATTCGTTGAGCGCGGGCAAATCAGTGGGCGCGACGTAGAGATTGGTGCCACGTGCGTCCGGGTGAATAGGCTTAAGTGAATGCGTGACAGCCTGAATCTGCCTGACGCGCTTGGCCGCACTTTCCAGCCACAGGTCGCGTTGATGTTCTGCGATCAGTTCCGATCGCTTCGGGTCATCAGGTTGGAGTTTGTCGAGCTTGGCTTGGAGGCGGTCATGCAGGAATGCGTCGATAGCCGCACGGAAGCTGGAGCGGCCACTCGTTACAAGTGAATCGGACATCCGGTCTCCTTCGAAACGAAGATAATGAAAAATCCCCCCGTCAATGCATACCCGCCAACGGGATAACACTGACCGACTTCTCAGTCCTACACGCTTCCGGACACAAAGGCTCACTGCCACACGTCTCGCCACGGAAGTCGCGATTGTTTTAATTTATAAATATATCCACTCAATTAATTACAGAACGAGCAATTTCACACGGAACGGTTCATTTTATTCATAAATTCATCATTGTCTCTGCCAATTAGAAATTAATTTTTAATTTCTCAATTTGAAATTCGACTTCAATTACGAGCATGCGCCATCACCAGTCCGCTTGACCAAACAATCCGATTGGACAAGTTCAATGACTGGCCGCCCACGATTTAAGCGTGTCCAGGAGCAGAGGGCTCATTCATTCTTTGTTGAACCCCAACACCGAGTGAAACACCCAGCCTGACATCACCCTCGGTTCAGGCAAGCTGGCAGTGGCAACGCTTTCCGCGCTGGCATATACGCTCTGCCCTTGCGCGTCGGCCCACTGATGCAGCAAATCCATCAGATCGACGTGGCACCAAGGTCCGATGCCCGGGCCGTCCAAATTGCGATCAGGTACAGGCACCAGCAATTCGCGAATATCCGCGTAGGGTGTTCCCCCGCTCTCACGCCGACCGATAACCCGGTGCAAACGCAACGCGTCCTCATCCTCCGTAGGCAACAGCACGACTTCCTCTCGTCTTTGCCGGTCATGACGAAAGCGCTGGATCTGCGGCAACAGGCCGGTCAGCCAAACCCGCCCGCCGCGACCGGCGTCACGCTGGTACCAATGTCGAGTAGCGTCACGCGCCACGGGCGTATAGAGCGGATGGGTCTCGTCGCGCGGCAGCATCGTGTCGCGCATCCGGCCATGCTCCAAATCGATCAGGCTGGACTTAGGCTGCAGCTTTGCCGCTTGATGGATACGCGGCTGGGCATCGACGGGCCACGTCTTTTCCCCCTCAGGCAGTTTCAACAAATCGGCCAAGCGATGCGAGCGCAGATAAAAATGAATCGACGCATCCTGTCTTTCCGATTTATCCCGATTCGGAGGAAGAGGAGGAACGCGAGCCATTTCGAATCCAGGTTTGCAGAACACCGGCTGGGCTGCTTCGCCTCGCTCGAAATATCGCAGGTTCGTCTCGAATACCGCCATGTTCGTCCGAGCCACGGATCCCGGCCTATGACGCCGCACCCGCCCGGCGAGTTGAATTAGCGAGCGTATCGACGAAGGTTCGGCAATCGCCCAGTCGGCGTCCCAATCCCGACCGACCTCGCAAACCGGCGACGCCAGCACGACGAACATTTGGTGAGGTTCGGGATGCGTATCGAGCAGCGCTCGCACCTCAGGACGCAACAAGGCCTGATCATCGCCCCCCTTCTCCTTGCGGCGATCGAATGCGGCATCCAGCTGCTTTTCAATATGCGAGCGCGCCAGCAGCGGGAACTGCGCGTGATACACGCATAAATGAACGCGGACATTGGACACCGGCGCACCGTGCCGATACATTGCCAGCGCAACATCGAACAGCGGGTCGATATTGGCCATGCGAATCAACCCAAAGCTCACGCGCTTGCCGGTCGCAACATCAATGCTGTGATTCTGCGCATCCTGATGCAGGGTCCATGCCCGCTGCAATGCGGCTTCGGCGAACGCCTGACGGCGCGCCTCCTTCCCCATCGACACCCACTCGTCAGGAAACGGCATCAACTCCGCTCGTCGCCGGACCTCTGCCGCGGCCAGCTGCACACAACGCTTTTGCACGAAGCGCTCGTGCATGTCGGCAAAGTGTTTGCCATCGGCACAATCCGCATGCAATTGCGCGAATTCGTCTACCCACAGACACGCCACACACGGCAATGCCTCCGGCCGCTCGCCGCGATTGCGTTGGTAGTAACGCCGACCATCCAGATAGGCTCGATACAGGCCTTCCACGAGCGCCGGCGGCAGCGTGGCGGAGGACAGCAACACGCGCGAGCCCAGCAATCCGGCCCAATGCACCAGCCGCGTCAGGGCGGGTAGATCGGCCATATCAAAGTCGTCGGGTTCGTCCAGAACCAAATCGCTGGTCATCAACCTCAGCATGGGTGCAATCTGGCGCCCGCCACGCAAACTTTCGGTAGCCGGTGTCAGATGATCAACCGTGCAGACCAGTAGCGGCGCAGCGATCAACGAACGCACCTGCGCATCGTCAGTCAATCGCTGCAGAAGAGGATGTTGGTCGTTGCCTTCGAACAATACCTGCCCCCCTTCATCGAGCAATGCTTGCGTCGATGCGGAACCGCTAGCTTCAGCCTGGGTTTCCCAGTATTCGAACAGTGCACGGCTGGCCGCGCCGCCTACCTTGATTGCGAGTTGATCGTCGTTCAGTCCCAGATCGCGCTGAAAACTACGCCCGGTTTGCAGTGTGAGTGTGCGCAACCCGATCGCAAACGCGCAGCGCATACCGTGCTGCGGATCCGCAAGTGCATTCATGATGCGGGCGTTGCCCAATGTCTTGCCGCAGCCGGTGGACGCCATATTGACGATAAAAGCGCCCTGCTCAGCCGCACGCGCCCGCACGCCCGCGGCCAGGTCCGCAGCCTTGTCCTGCCATTGGAAGCGCGCGTTCGTATTGCGTTTCTTGAGGCCACGGTGATTCAGTAGCGTCGGTAGACTACGCGCCAGCGTCGGCAGCGAACGCGCTACCAGCGAAGAATGAGCCTGTACGCCAAGCAGGTGTTCGTCGAGCGTTTGATTGAAAAATGGTCCTTCGCCCGTCAGTTGCAACCGGTCGATGCTCCGTTTGCCCAGCGTATTGGCGTATAGCGGATAGCCTGGATTCCGATAAGGCTTGCGGCGAGTCTCGTCTTCGATACTGGAGTAATGGTGATCAGCCAGCATCAGGCAGAGTCGCGACACATGCGCCACAAATGGATCGTCCAGCGGCGAAGAAATAGCCGAGAGTCGGGCCAGTTCCCGCAGCTTGCGCGCGTATCGCGCCGCTTGCTTGCGCCAAGGGTCGGTGACAACCGGCAGGCCGGCTGGGAAATGCCAATGGGCGGCCAAGACGGAACCCGTCACGTTCTCACGAGGTTCGTTCCAGTCCGCATTGATGTTCTGAAACAGATCCAGCAGTTCATGCGCGTTGACGCTGCCGACGTGGGCGCCGAAACGCCGCCAACGATAATCCTGCTGATCGATATCGTCGTCCGTGCTGCCGTCGTTGTTCCGGACTGGCTTGCAAGGCATTCGGTGATGCGTCAACACCAACCATGCCACGGCCTGCGCCAACGGGGGCAGCGTTGCGAACGGCAACCGACTCGCGGCCGGTTCGTCCAACCCATCGCGCAAAAGGCGGCCTGCATGGTGGTCAAGCCATTGCGCTTCGAAAGCCTGTCGATCCACGTCCGGATCCGAGCAGGCTGCCAGGCGATCAAGCCACTCGGCATCATCCTGCGCATCGCCGACAAACGCCTGGAACAAGCGCACGGATACCCACTCGTGACGGTAATGGTTGCGCTCCCGCAGATCCGGCCTGCGCAACCTGCCCTGAAATGCTGCCGTGGCCTTGCCAAGATCGTGCAACAGCGCCGCCAATGCAGTCATCGCCGTCATCAACGGAAGATGGTGCCACGTGCTTTCATCTCCGACACGCAACACGTCGCTTGCCGTTGTATTGGTCGGCACGGCCCCCTCGGTGTTGAATTGACGGGCGTCGCCGACGACCCACAACAACTCGCTATGATCGCGGCCGCGGATCCAATGGCACGCCACCGCGGTATTTTTTCGCGCACTCTGCCGCAACAGCTTGCGCACCGTATCGAGCCCCGCCTGAGTAATCGGGGTTTGCCAAGTACGTTCGCCGCGCCGTTCGGCAAATTGGTCGAGAATACGCCTGGTTTCAGTAAGGGCACGCTTGGTGCATTGTGAGACGAACAACACGTTCACGGCTGTGCCTCCGGTGCGTGAGCCAGGCGCGCCGTGTCCATCGCAATAGACTTTAGCGTGTCGATAATGAAGTCCAATGATTCGTCGCGCGTCAGAGCCTCGATGCACTGGCGACGGAATTGCTGCTCGTCGTCACCGCGCATGGCTGATAGAAATGCCTGCGGCAAGATAACCGCATCCTTGACCAAATCAGCCGCGTCGAATACCAAACCTCCGCGTCGCGTCTTGCCGTGCAAGACGGCCAATCCATGAGGCAAACCCAGCACCCAGGTAGCCGTGGCACCCAGGCCGTAGCCGAGATAGTTGCCGTGATCGAGAAATCGGTTGGCAGCATCGGTCCCGCCGCCACGCTTCGCCCGAGTGAATTCGCCGTAACCCACCGCATCCACGGCAAGTTTGAACAGCGCCTTGGTCAGACGCGCCTCGTCGGTCAGCAGCGTCGTCACGTCCTGCGCATCGGCTATCTGGCCGCTGAATTGTTGCACCAGCTTCTGCACACGCTCGACGTCAACTGCAAAACCCGCCTCACGCAACGTTCGCGCGCCCCATACCTGCTGCAATCGTTTCAGGCGGCTTATCTGTAGTTGCCGGGCAGCATGTAGGCGCAATGTGTCATCGAACCAAAAACGCACCCATGCCTGCAAATACTCTGTTGGTCGATATTCGCTTTGCGGAGACATCCAAGCCACCTCGACATCGACCTCGTTGGCACTGAACAGCGGCGTGCCGCCCCCGCCGCAAAAACCCACCAGCACACCTGCTTTGGCCAGCTCGCGCATCGCCGCCTGCGTAATCGATGTACCGGTACCGAGCAGGATACTGGTGGTGTTGGCGATGGGAATATTCCAGTACAGATTCTTCTTGCCCGCATCCGTCACATATTCGACGCGCCCGCCATTCACGAGTACGCGGCAATGTTCCAGGTAGTAGAGGTTCGCGCGTTTTGAATGCAGGATGGTTTTTAGATCCGTCGACCGTATCGTCTCCACTTACGCCCTCGTTGATTTTTATCTGATTGCACCTAGTAAAACAGAATTCTTACGGATCTTCCATGTCCTTATGCGGCCCCACTCGCTCGATTGAATCAGTCATCGCGTCGATATGCGAATTATTTGACTGGAATCCGGGAGGGACCTGTCCGCATTTTTGTGGGCGAGGCGGTTGAACAACCAGTGATCAGCGGGCTTGCGTAAATCGCTCCCCGAACAGAATAGCAAACTGGTTCATCGCGGATTTCCAGTCGAAGGTC
>NZ_JBXAPG010000015.1:146896-148633 GCF_058803765.1 Burkholderia sp. GW821-FHT14F03 | reverse complement strand
TACGGCTACCGGGATGAGGAATACTTCTTCCTCAAGATCCGCGCTGCCTTCCCCGGTAATCCGCGATGAACCTTTTTATTGGCCCGCGCAGGCGGCGGCGCAGTGCCGTGCGGCACGCCGCAATCGTTGTAGTATCGCTAACACGCAGTTCTTCCGGCTTTTCCATGCGAATCCTCGGCATCGACCCCGGCTTGCGCGTCACGGGCTTCGGCGTGATCGACGTGAGCGGCCATCAGCTCGCCTACGTCGCGAGCGGCGTGATCAAGACCGCCACCGCCGACCTCCCCACCCGGCTCGGCACGATCTATGACGGCGTATCGACGCTGGTCCGCCAGCACGCGCCCGACCAGGCGGCGATCGAGAAGGTGTTCGTCAACGTCAATCCGCAGTCGACGCTGCTGCTCGGCCAGGCGCGCGGCGCCGCGATCTGCGGGCTGGTGTCGGGCGGCCTGCCGGTCGCCGAGTACACCGCGCTGCAGCTCAAGCAGGCGGTGGTCGGCTACGGCCGCGCGACCAAGGAGCAGATGCAGCAGATGGTCGCGCGGCTGCTGTGCCTGTCCGGCCTGCCGGGCACGGACGCGGCCGACGCGCTCGGCATGGCGATCTGCCATGCGCACGGCGGCACCACGCTCGGCACGCTGGGCGAACTCGCGCCGGCGCTCGCCAGGCGCGGGCTGCGCGTGCGGCGCGGCCGGCTCGTCGGGTAGACGCGGCCGCGACCTGGGCCCGGCTCGGACGCAGCCGGCTCGCCTCGACGAACCCTGGTGCGGCCGCTCCGGCATGGAGGCTCTGACCCGGCCGGCCCAGGCGCGCCCCGCCGGGTGCAGGGGAGCACGCCCGCGCCGCCGCGCCGGTCGGCCGGCGTGCGCTACACTCGCGCTTTCCGTCACGTATTCCGCTCCTCCATGATCGGTCGCATCGCGGGCACCCTGCTCGAAAAGAACCCGCCCCACCTCCTCGTCGACTGCAACGGCGTCGGTTACGAGATCGACGTGCCGATGAGCACGTTCTACAACCTGCCGCACACGGGCGAGCAGGTCGTGCTGCTGACCCAGCTGATCGTCCGCGAGGACGCCCACCTGCTGTATGGATTCCTCACGCCGCAGGAACGCTCGACCTTCCGCGAGTTGCTGAAGATCACCGGCGTCGGGGCGCGGATGGCGCTCGCGGTGCTGTCCGGGATGAGCGTGCAGGATCTGGCGCAGGCGGTCACGCTGCAGGACGCCGCGCGCCTGACGCGCGTGCCCGGGATCGGCAAGAAGACCGCCGAGCGCCTGCTGCTCGAACTCAAGGGCAAGCTCGGCGCGGACCTCGGCCCGCTCGCGGGTGCCGCCTCGCCGTCCGACCATGCGTCGGACATCCTCAACGCATTGCTCGCGCTCGGCTATTCGGAGAAGGAAGCGCTCGCCGCGATCAAGAACGTGCCGGCCGGCACCGGCGTGTCCGAGGGCATCAAGCTGTCGCTGAAGGCGCTGTCGAAGGCCTGACGGGCGGCGCCGTCCAAGACCGGGGCGCCCGATCGGCTGCGGTCCCGTCTATCGCGCCCCGGTCTGCCTTGCCTCGGTCCGCCTTGCCTCGGTCCGCCTTGCCTCGGTCCGCCTTGCCTCGGTCTGCCTTGCCTCGGTCTGCCTTGCCTCGGTCTGCCTTGCCTCGGTCTGCCTTGCCTCGGTCTGCCTTGCCTCGGTCTGCCTTGCCTCGGTCTGCCTTGCCTCGGTCTGCCTTGCCTCGGTCTGCCTT
>NZ_JBXAPG010000015.1:59101-146799 GCF_058803765.1 Burkholderia sp. GW821-FHT14F03 | reverse complement strand
CTTGCCTCGGCCCGCCTTGCCCCGGTCTGCCTTGCCTCGATCCGCCTTGCCTCGGTCCGCCTTGCCTTGATCAGGCCGCCTCAGTCCGCCTCACCTCGATCCGCCTCGCTTCCGGTCCGCCTTGCCCGTGCCGGCCTCTCTCCGGTCCGCCGGGCACGCCTCCACCGCACGAAGCACGGCCCGGACGATCGCCCCGCCCGCCGCCCCGAAGCGCGCCACACCCCGGTGGCGCATGCGGGCCGCGCGACCGGCGCGCGGTACAATGCCCGCATGATCGAAACCGACAAACTCGCCGCCGAGCGGATCATTGCCGCCACGCCCGCCTCGTCGCACGAGGAAGCGTTCGAACGCGCGCTGCGACCGCGCCAGCTCGACGAATACGTCGGCCAGGAAAAGGTGCGCGGCCAGCTCGAAATCTTCATCGAGGCGGCCAAGCGCCGCTCGGAAGCGCTCGACCACGTGCTGTTGTTCGGGCCGCCCGGCCTCGGCAAGACCACGCTCGCGCACATCATCGCGCGCGAGATGGGCGTGAGCCTGCGTCAGACCTCCGGCCCGGTGCTCGAACGCGCGGGCGACCTCGCCGCGCTGCTCACCAACCTCGAAGCCAACGACGTGCTGTTCATCGACGAAATCCATCGGCTCTCGCCGGTCGTCGAGGAAATCCTGTATCCGGCGCTCGAGGACTACCAGATCGACATCATGATCGGCGAGGGGCCGGCCGCGCGCAGCGTGAAGCTCGACCTGCAGCCGTTCACGCTGGTCGGCGCGACCACCCGCGCCGGGATGCTCACGAACCCGCTGCGCGACCGCTTCGGGATCGTCGCGCGCCTCGAGTTCTACGACGCGGAGCAACTGGCGCGCATCGTGCGCCGCTCCGCCTCGCTGCTGAACGCGCAGATCGACCCGAGCGGCGCGCTCGAGATCGCCAAGCGCTCGCGCGGCACGCCGCGGATCGCGAACCGCCTGTTGCGCCGCGTGCGCGACTACGCGGAGGTGAAGGCGGACGGCAACATCACCGCCGCGGTCGCGGACGCCGCGCTCGCGATGCTCGACGTCGACCCGGTCGGCTTCGACCTGATGGACCGTAAGCTGCTCGAAGCGATCCTGTACAAGTTCGACGGCGGCCCGGTAGGCGTCGACAACCTCGCCGCCGCGATCGGCGAGGAGCGCGACACGATCGAGGACGTGCTCGAACCGTACCTGATCCAGCAGGGCTTCCTGCAGCGCACGCCGCGCGGCCGCGTCGCGACGCTGCTCACCTACCGCCACTTCGGGCTCGCGGCGCCGGACGCGGCCAGCCCGGTGCGCGGCATGTGGGACACGTCGGATCCGCCGCGCTGATCCGACCGACGCCCGCCGCACCGATGTCCGCCTCGCCCGATACCCCTTCCGCGCAGGCGCCCCGCCTCGCCCGCCTGCGCGCCCGCATCGCGGGCGGCATCACGCACCTGACGTCGGGCGGCGGCGGCCCGACCCTCGACTTTGCCTCTCCGCCAGGCGATCCGGGCCTGTTCGGGCCGGACGCGGTGTGCTGGAAGGTCCATGCCGATTTCACCTCGATGATGGCGGGCGGCATCTCGGCGCTGCTGCTGCAGGCGCTGCATCCGCTCGCACTCGCCGGCGTGTGGGACCATTCCACGTTTCGCACCGATATTCTCGGCCGGCTGCGGCGCACCTCCACCTTCATCGCCGGCACCACGTTCGGCAGCCGCGCCGACGCGCTGCGGCTGATCGAGCGGGTCCGCGCGATCCACGCGGGCGTGACGGGCGTCGCCCCGGACGGGCGCGCCTACCGCGCGAGCGACCCGGCCCTGCTGACCTGGGTGCACGTCGCGGAAGTGTCGAGCTTCCTGGCCGCGCACCTGCGCTACGTGAACCCACGCCTGCCGGGCGCCGAACAGGACCGCTACTACGCCGAGACGGCCCGGATCGCGCAGCTGCTCGGCGCGACCGTGGTGCCCGCGTCGCGCGCGGAAGTCGCCGCCTATTTCGGCGCGATGCGCACCGAGCTGGTCGCGAGCGAGCGCACCCATGAAGTGATCCGCGTGCTGTTCGACGCGCCCGTGCCGAGGCCCGCGCTGCGCCCGGCCGCGTCGCTGATCCTGAACGCCGGCCTCGACCTGCTGCCGCCCTGGGCGCAGCAGATGCTCGGCGTCGCCACGTTCGCGCCGCTGCGCCGCGCGCTGGTGCGGCCCAGCGTGCGCGCCGTCGCGCCGGTGCTGCGCTGGGCGCTCGTCAACGGCGCGTCGAAGCGCGCGCGCCGGCGCGCGGCCGCCCCCGCCGATCCGGATCAGCGCTGAGCCGCGCGCCGGCAATACTTTCAACCGGCTGTCATACGAATTCGCTAAGCTGACGCATCAGCGGGCGCGCTTGCCGCGCCCATCGCCCTCTCGTTCCGGAGCGCCTGCCCGATGCCGACCCCGTTCGCCCGCCTAACCGCCGCCGGCCTGCTCACGCTGCTCGCCGCCTGCGGCGGCGACGGCACCGCGCCCGTCGCCCTGGATCTGCGCGGGGCCGCCCCCGCGCCGGGCGCGAGCACGCCCATCGCGGCCGAACCGGCGCCGCCCGCCACGCCTGCGCCCGGCAAATGGCGCGCCGTGCGCACGGGCGAACTGCTCGACATCACCCTGGGCGACCTGCATCCGACCCAGGGCGCGCTCGGCTACGACCAGATCTATTACAAGCTCGGCCGCTACGAACTGCAGCCGGACAAGAAATTCGACGACTTCTGTGCGGACGAAGGGCTCGGCGGCCTCGCGCCGAACGGCTCGGGCCCGCGCTCGCGGCTCGGCGACCCGACCAGCTATGCCTGCACGACCACGGATCCGGCCGCGCGCGACCGCAGCGTGCTGAATCCGGTGGTGATCGGGCCGAACGGCGACACGTTGTACGTGACGGACGGCCATCACGGGCTGTCGACCTACTACGAGACGCCCGACGGCGGCGCCGCGCTGCACGTGCACGTGGTGGTGAAGGACAACCTCAGCGATTACTCGGGCGCCGCGTTCTGGCAGCAGATGCAGAGCCGCGGCTACACGCGCCTGAAGGACGGCGAGGGACGGCCGATCAGCGCGGCGCAGCTGCCGGCCGGACTCGGGCTGAAACACGGGATGCAGGACGACCGGTTCCGCGCGCTCGTCTATTTCACGCGCGACATCGGCTACAGCAAGCCGGCGCAGGCCACCGACTACCTGGAGTTCTACTGGGCCGACTGGCTGCGCCGGAAGCCGGCGGGCTTCGACCTCGCGCGCTACGACCTGGCGCGCGCCGGCGCGACCGATCCCGATCCGGCGAAAGCGGATGCGGGCTACCTGAACGCAGTCTGGAACGCCTCGACGCGGATGGTCGCGGCCACCGATCCGATCATCGACGGCAAGACGGGCGCCGACCTGGGCCGCCTCGACGCGCTCAATGCCGGCAGGAAATACAGCAAGGGGGAGTTCGACAAGCTGCGCCAGCCCATCGATGCGGACAAGCCCGGCAAGCTCGCCTACGCGCTCGACTACAAGGCGCGTCACGGCCTGCGCTGAGATGGAGACGGGGCGGGCCCGATCGAGCCGCGCTCCACATCCGCTTACAGCACCTTGCGGTAGCCGTCGTCGTCGCTCGTCCCGCTCAGGTGATCGATGTCGGCCCAGCGCACCACGCGCGCCGCGCCCGCCTCGAACTCGACCACGTTGATGCTCGTGTTGAGCAGCACGTACTGGCGCGGCGCGGCCAGTTCGAGACCGGTCGCGTAGCGATACACGCAGTCGAGCACGCCGCCGTGCGCGACGCAGGCGATGCGGCCGCCCGGATGCGCGGCGACGATCGGCTCCAATGCATGCAGCACGCGGTGATAGAACGCCCGCTGCGATTCGCCGCCCTCGGGCGCGAAGCCGGGGTCGCGGGTCTGCCAGTGCGCATAGGCGTCCGGAAAGCGCGCCTCGATCTGGGCGCTGTCATGCCCCTGGAACACGCCGTATGCGCGCTCGCGCAGCCCATCGCGCAGGTGCAGCGGCAGGCCGAGCGCGTCCGCGATCGGCTGCGCGGTCTGCTGCGCGCGCTGCAGGTCGCTCGAATAGATCGCATCGATGCGCAATCCGTCGCGCGCCTCGCGAGCGAGCCGCGCCGCGAGTTGCCGCGCCTGCGCGACGCCGCTGTCGGCGAGCGCGATATCGATATGGCCCTGGATCCGCTTGATTTGATTCCACGCGGTCTCGCCGTGCCGGATGAACAGGATTTCGGTTGTCGTCATCGCGTCGGTCGAAGTCAGGGCTTGGTCTGGAGCCAGAACGTCACGGGGCCGTCGTTGACGAGCGACACCTGCATGTCCGCGCCGAATTCGCCGGTCGCGACGATCGGGTGCCGCTCGCGCGCCGCGCGCACGAAGTGGTCGAACAGGCGCTGCCCCTCGTCGGGCGGCGCGGCCGGCGTGAAGCTCGGCCGCAGGCCGCTCTGGGTGTCGGCCGCGAGCGTGAACTGCGACACGAGCAGCAGGCCGCCCGCGCGGCCTTCGCCGTCGAGATTCGACACGGACAGGTTCATCTTGCCCGCCGCGTCGCTGAATACGCGGTAGCCGAGCACCTTGGCGAGCAGCTTGTCGGCCGCCGCCTCGGTGTCGCCGCGCTCCGCGCAGACGAGCGCGAGCAGCCCGGGGCCGATCTCGCCCGTCACCCGCTCGCCGACCCGCACGTCGGCGCGCCGGACCCGCTGGATCAATGCGATCATCGCGCCCCCGCCGGACAGGCGCGGTGCGTGGCGCGGGCCGTCATGCGCTCAGCGTCACGCGCGCGAAGCGGCGCTTGCCGACCTGCACGACGAATTCGCCGGCCTCGACCTTGAGCCCCTTGTCGGACACGGTCGCACCGTCGATCTTCACGCCGCCCTGCTCGATGTTGCGCAGCGCCTCGCTGGTCGACGGCACGAGCCCCGCCTGCTTCAGCAGCTGGCCGATCGCGAGCGGCGCGCCCGCGAGCGCGACGGCCGGGATGTCGTCCGGCACGCCGCCCTTCGCGCGGTGATTGAAATCCTCCAGCGCGCGCTCGGCGCCGGCCTGCGAATGGAAGCGCGTGACGATCTCCTGCGCGAGCAGCACCTTGAAGTCGCGCGGATTGCGGCCGCCCTCGGTCTCGCCGCGGAACTGCGCGATCTCCTCGAGGCTGCGGAACGACAGCAGCTCGAAGTAGCGCCACATGAGCGTGTCGGAGATGCTCATCAGCTTGCCGAACATCTCGGTCGGCTTCTCGCTGATGCCGATGTAGTTGCCCTTCGACTTCGACATCTTCTCGACGCCGTCGAGGCCTTCGAGCAGCGGCATCGTCAGGATGCACTGCTGATCCTGCCCGTACTGCTTCTGCAGTTCACGGCCGACCAGCAGGTTGAACTTCTGGTCGGTGCCGCCGAGTTCGAGGTCGGCATTGAGCGCGACCGAATCGTAGCCCTGCATGAGCGGGTACAGGAACTCGTGGATCGAGATCGGCACGCCGCCCTGGAAGCGCTTCGTGAAGTCCTCGCGCTCGAGGATCCGCGCGACCGTGTAACGCGACGCGAGCTTGATCATGCCGTCCGCGCCGAGCGGCAGCGACCACTCGCTGTTGTAGCGGATCTCGGTCTTGTCGCGGTCGAGCACGAGCGCGGCCTGCTCGAAATAGGTCTTCGCGTTGCTCTCGATCTGCTCGCGCGTGAGGGGCGGACGGGTCGCATTGCGGCCCGACGGGTCGCCGATCAGCGACGTGAAATCGCCGATCAGGAAGATCACCGTGTGGCCGAGGTCCTGCAGCTGACGCATCTTGTTCAGCACGACGGTATGGCCGAGGTGGATGTCGGGCGCGGTCGGATCGAGGCCGAGCTTGATGCGCAGCGGCGTGCCGGTGGCCGCGCTCTTCGCGAGCTTCTGCGCGAATTCCTCCTCGACCAGCAGCTCGTCGACGCCGCGCTTCGTGACGGCGAGCGCATGCCGGACTTCGTCGGTGATCGGGAAAGCGGGCTGGGCGGTGGGTTCGGTGCTCATCGGTGCGGAAGGGAGAATGTCGCGAAAAGAGCGATTTTCCCATAAGTTGCGCGCGAGCCGTTCAATGGGCTTAACGGCGCGCGCGCTTGCGCGGATAATCAGGCGCGATGACGCCGGCGGACCCTGGCCGGCGCCCCAACCCCGACCTGACGGAGCGAACCCGTGGCGCCACAACGCACGCAACCCGGCCATCCCGCGGATGGCGTGTACTTCGGCCTGATGTCGGGCACCAGCATGGACGGCGTCGACGGCATCGCCGCCCGTTTCGAGACCGGCAAGCCGCCCGTCGTGCTCGCGGAGGCGTTCGTCGGCTTCGCCGACACGCTGCGCGAGGCGCTGTTCGCGCTGCAGCAGCCGGGCGACAACGAGATCGAGCGCGAGGCGCTCGCCGCGAACGGGCTCGCCGCGCGCTATGCGGTGTGCTGTCACGAACTGCTGCGCAGCGCCCGGCTCGCGCCGGACCACGTCCGCGCGATCGGCGTGCACGGGCAGACCGTGCGGCATCGCCCGGAGCGCGGCTATACGCGGCAGATCAACAATCCGGCCCTGCTCGCCGAACTCACGCGCGTCGACGTGATCGCGGACTTCCGCAGCCGCGACGTCGCGGCGGGCGGCCAGGGCGCGCCGCTTGCGCCCGGCTTCCACGCGACCGTGTTCGGCGCGCCCGGCGAGACGCGGGTGGTCTGCAACCTGGGCGGCATCAGCAACATCACGATCCTGCCCGCCCGCGCGGACGCGCCGGTGCACGGCTTCGACTGCGGGCCGGCCAACGCGCTGCTCGACGCCTGGGTGCATCGCCACCTGAACAAGCCCTACGACGACGACGGCCGCTTCGCCGCGCGCGGCAAGGCGCACGACACGCTGCTCGACGCGCTGCTCGACGAACCCTACTTCCGCCTGCCGCCGCCGAAAAGCACCGGCCGCGACCTGTTCAATCCTGAATGGCTCGATGCGAAGCTCGCGGGCTTCGCGGCGCTCGCGCCGGAGGACGTGCAGGCGACGCTCGTCGCGCTGACCGCCGTCACGGTTGCGCGCGACGTGGCGCGGCATGCGCCCGACTGCACGCGGGTGTTCGCATGCGGCGGCGGCGCGCGCAACCCGGTGCTGCTCGACGCGCTCGGCGCGGCGCTCGCGGGCCACGGCAGCCGCGCGAGCGTCGCCACCACGGCCGCGCTCGGCGTGCCGCCGCAGCAGGTCGAGGCGCTGGCGTTCGCCTGGCTCGCGCACCGCTTCAACGCGCGCGCGCCGGGCAACCTCGCGACGGTCACGGGCGCGGCGGGCGAGCGGGTGCTGGGCGCGCTGTATCCGCGCTGAGCGCGGCCGCGCGCGGGACCCATCCGCGAGTCCGGGTCGCACAGCCCCGCCAGGTCGGGTCGGGTCGGAAAAACAAAAAGCCGCCCGGTCGGCGACCGGGCGGCTTTCAGCCAGATGCTTCCGCTAGTTCGGGATCAGACCGAGAACGACGACCCGCAGCCGCAGGTGGTCGATGCGTTCGGATTCTTGATCACGAATTGCGCGCCGTTGAGATCGTCCTTGTAGTCGATCTCGGCGCCCACCAGATACTGGTAGCTCATCGAATCGATCAGGAGCTGGACGCCGTTCTTGTCCATCACGGTGTCGTCCTCGTTGACCTCTTCGTCGAACGTGAACCCATACTGGAAGCCCGAGCAGCCGCCGCCTTGCACGAACACGCGGAGCTTCAGCTCGGGATTGCCTTCTTCTTCGATCAGTTGCTTGACCTTGTCGGCAGCCGCGTCGGTGAAGACGAACGGAACCGGCATTTCAGTCGTCACGGGGGATTCGGTGACTGCGTTCATTCGAACTCTCCAATAGCCTTGGCCGGCCTTGCCCGAAGCGGAGGACGTGCACACCGGCAGTCGCGCCGCATGATCTCGAGCAAATAAACGGCAATTAACCGGCTCATGGTAGCAGACCTGGGGAAACTCCGTGGAAAACCCACGCGCCCGGGCGGCCTATCCAGGGCCGGCCGCGATCATCCACGCGCCCATAAAAAAACCGCCAGTGCGGACACTGGCGGTTTTTCGCGGCCGGGCTCCGCCAGGCGGAGCGGCCGGTAATGCTTAACGCTTCGAGAACTGCTTCGCGCGGCGTGCCTTGCGCAGACCAACCTTCTTACGCTCGACTTCACGCGCATCGCGCGTGACGAAGCCTGCGCTCGACAGGGTCGGCTTCAGGGTCGCGTCGTAGTCGATCAGCGCACGGGTGATGCCGTGGCGCACTGCGCCTGCCTGACCCGTTTCGCCGCCGCCCGTCACGTTCACCTTGATGTCGAACGTCTGGCCGTGGTTCGTGAGTTCCAGCGGTTGACGCACGATCATCAGCGACGTTTCGCGCGAGAAGTAGTCAGCGATGGGCTTGCCGTTGACGATGATATCGCCCTTGCCTGCCTTGATGAAGACACGAGCGACTGCGCTCTTGCGGCGGCCCGTACCGTAGTTCCAGTTACCGATCATGTGGGCTCCCCTTAGATCTCGAGCGCCTTCGGCTGTTGGGCCGAATGCGGATGCGTGGCTTCAGCGTAGACCTTCAGCTTCTTGATCATTGCGTAGCCGAGCGGGCCCTTCGGCAGCATGCCCTTGACCGCCTTCTCGAGCGCGCGGCCCGGGAAGCGTTCTTGCATCTTGCCGAACGTCGTTTCATAGATACCGCCCGGGTAGCCCGAGTGACGGTAGTACTTCTTGTCCAGCGTCTTGTTGCCCGTGACCTTCAGCTTGCTCGCGTTGATAACGATGATGAAATCACCGGTGTCGACGTGCGGGGTGAACTCGGGCTTGTGCTTGCCGCGCAGACGGCGTGCCACTTCGCTGGCGACACGTCCGAGAACCTTATCCGTCGCGTCAATCACGTACCATTCACGCGTCACCTCATGGGCTTTTGCGGAAAACGTCTTCATGATCGATCCAAAAATGAAATGCTCAGTGCCCTGTATTTTTTCCTGCTTGGCTATGTGCGCTTCAAGGCGCGGTGCAGGCTCTCCCTGGTTTCTTCCCGCGGGCATGAATGCGGAAAACCCTGAATTATAAAGGAATTCGGGGTACCCGGTCAAAATTTTCGCTTGGAACGCGGCGGGGGCCGCCGCGCGGGCATGTCCGGGCTTGCATGGGACGAAAAAAAGCCCGAACCATTTGTTCGGGCTTAATCCACCAAAGGAGGAGGGTGGAGGAGACATGCGGAGGTTGCCGCACCGCGACAACCAATGAGTCTGATTATACGAACCCGCCCTCGCCCACACAAGAAAAACTGCATTACGAAACATCACATCACAATATGAAATTTCGAGACATATGTCTCGAATTGAGATTTTTCTTTACGAATCAATTGCATAGCATCATCGACCGAATCAATTCGCTTGCTTGACTAGAGGGAAACCCCTAAAGCCGATGCGGATTTGCGGGTCGAATCGTCGCGCGCCCCGTATCCGCCGCGCGGCATCATGCGCCGCATCAGCCGGGTCCGGCGCGGCGGGCTACAATGCCGGTTCGCTATTGAATCAGGCAACGCTGGAGCACAAGCATGGAATGCAAAGTCAGCTGGATGGGGCAGGACGGCATGTCGTTCGCCGCCGAGACCGGCAGCGGCCACCTCGTCACGATGGACGGCGCGCCCGAAGGCGGCGGCCACAACCTCGCACCGCGCCCGATGGAAATGGTGCTGCTCGGCACGGGCGGCTGCACCGCGTACGACGTCGTGCTGATCCTCAAGAAAAGCCGTCAGGAAGTGGTCGGCTGCACGGTCGCGCTCAAGGCCGAGCGCGCGAGCGAAGATCCGAAGGTCTTCACGCAGGTCCATTTCCACTTCACGGTGACGGGCCGCAACCTGAACCCCGCGACCGTCGAGCGTGCGATCAACCTGTCGCACGACAAGTACTGCTCGGCGTCGATCATGCTGGCGAAGACGGCCGAACTCACCCACTCGTTCGAGATCGTCGCGGTCTGACGCCCACGCACGGCCGGAACGAAAAAGGCCCGCGCCGGTTCGGCGCGGGCCTTTGTTCTTGATCGGAGCGGCAAAGCGGGCCGATAAGCCGGATTCTGTGCGCGCCGCGCATCCGAAGACGCGCGGCGCGTGGCAGCCATTCCTCTAGGCGCGCCATTGCTGACGCGCTCAAGCTTCCTACCCGCAGACGAGACGGGGGCACCGTCCTGCATCCGAGGATGCGCGCCTGCCTACTTGGAATTGCTCCGGGTGGAGGTTACCGTGCCGGTCTGCGTCGCCGCAGCCGCGGTGCGCTCTTACCGCACCGTTTCACCCTTACCTGATCCCGGCTTGCGCCGGGCCATCGGCGGTTTGCTTTCTGTTGCCCTGTTCCGCGTGTCGCCACGGATGGCCGTTAGCCATCACCCTGCCCTGGTGGAGTCCGGACTTTCCTCGCCCCCGCCGGCGCGAACCGGCGAAGCCGCGACTGCCTGGCCCGCTTTGCGGCCGTCATTCTAGCACCGCCGCGCGCGCCGCCGTCAGTCCGCTCGTCGGCGGCCCGCGCGAAACACGCGCGGATCCGCGTAAAACGCCGGATCCTCGTTCTCCGGCCACCAGCCCGGCACGCCCAGCACCGGCAACGGCGAGAAGCCGCGGCTGGCCGACGCGGCGTCGGCCAGCCGCGCCGCGAGGCGCTCCGCCAGCGTCGCGTCGAGCCAGGCCCGGCGCGCGTCGTCCGGCCAATCAAAATAGACGGCGGGCACCTCGACGATCCACGCGTGCGCGGTGCAAGCCTTGTAAGGGTCGACCAGTTTCTCGAACAGCGCATGCCCGACGAGCCGCGCTTCGCAGCGGCGCCCCCACGCGGCGCGCCCGGCCAGCATCAGCGCGGGCCAGTCGAAACCGCGCAGCGCGGCGGCGAGCGCCGGATCGGCGGTGGCGAACACTGCCCCGCTCTCGTCGAGCAGGGTCAGGGCATCACGCACGCCGCCGCGCACCGCGCCCACCCCCAGCGCATCGATCGCCGCGGCCTGGCGCGCGTTGAGCGCGGCCTTGATGCGCGGATACGCGCACCAGACCAGCGCATTGAAGAAATCGTGCAGGTTGTGCCGGGTCGGTACCTCGCCTGTCGCGGCGATGTGGGTTTCGTAGGCGACGCCCGCGGGCAGCGCCGCCTGTGCGACGAAGCGCAGCGGCCGGCCCCGGCCGGTCGGCACGGGCGCGGCAGAGGCGTGCGCATCGAGCGCCGCGACAAACGCGGCGTCACCGTGCTCCGCGGCCGCCTGCCAGCGCCGCCCGGGTTCGGCCAAGCTCGCCAGCCAGCGCGCGGACCAGTCGATCCGCGCAAATGCCGCGCCGCCGTCCGACGCCTCGCCGGCCCGGCCGGCTGACGCGCCGCGCGCCGGCCCGGGCCCGCTCACGCGAGTCGCCAGCCGATCGGCTCGCCGCCGCGCAGCGGCACCACGGGCGTGTCGCCCGCGTAGATCTCGCGCGGCAGCTCCCAGGTCTCGCGCTGGAGCGTGACGGTCTCGGCGCTGCGCGGCAGGCCGTAGAAATCGGCGCCGAAGAAGCTCGCGAAACCCTCCAGCCGGCCGAGCGCGCCCACCTGATCGAACGCTTCCGCGTACAGTTCGAGCGCGTGCAGCGCCGTGTAGCAGCCCGCGCAGCCGCATGCGGTCTCCTTCGCGTCCTTCGCGTGCGGCGCGCTGTCGGTGCCGAGGAAAAAGCGCGGATTGCCCGAGGTCGCCGCCTCGACCAGCGCGACGCGGTGGGTCTCGCGCTTGAGCACCGGCAGGCAGTAGTAATGCGGCCGGATCCCGCCGACGAAGAGCGCGTTGCGGTTGTACAGCAGGTGATGCGCGGTGATCGTCGCGCCCAGCAGGCCCGGCGCCGCGTCGGCGTCGCGCACGTAGTCGGCCGCGTCCTTCGTCGTGATGTGCTCGAACACCACCTTCAGCGCCGGGAACGCGCGGCGCAGCGGCGTCATCACCTGGTCGATGAACACCTTCTCGCGGTCGAACAGGTCGATCGCCGCGTCGGTGACCTCGCCGTGCACGAGGAGCGGCATGCCGACTTCCTGCATCGTCTCGAGCGTCTTCGCGCAGCGCCCGAGCAGGTCGGTGACGCCCGCGTCGGAGTTGGTCGTCGCCCCCGCCGGATACAGCTTCACGCCATGCACGAAACCGCTCTCGCGCGCGCGGCGGATCTCGTCGGGCGGCGTGTTGTCGGTCAGGTAGAGCGTCATCAGCGGCTCGAACGTCATGCCCGCCGGCAGCGCGGCGAGAATCCGCCCACGGTACGCGCGCGCCTGCTCGGTGGTCGTCACGGGCGGCTTCAGGTTCGGCATGATGATCGCGCGGCCGAACTGGCGGGCCGTATGCGGCAGCACCGCGCCCAGCATGTCGCCGTCGCGGACGTGCAGGTGCCAGTCGTCGGGGCGGGCGAGCGTGAGCGAAGCGGGGGAAGAGGCGTTCGAAGCGGTCATGGCGGGCATCGTGAGGATGGCGGCGGCTGCGGCGGAACGCCGGCGCGGCGCCCGGTGACGGCAAACCGCAACACGGGGCCGCGTACGCGCGGATTCCGCTTTTTGCCGCTCAGGGCTAGGTGATATGCTTGAAGCCGTCATTGTACCGGGTCCGCCCGGTCTGTTCCCTTGCCAGCTCCGCTGCTCCAGCAACATGTGCCAACTCTTCGGAATGAACTGCGCCGAGCCGACGGACGTCACGTTCTCGTTCACCGGCTTCGCGGCCCGCGGCGGGCTCACCGACCACCACGCCGACGGCTGGGGGATCGCGTTCTTCGAGGACAAGGCCTGCCGGCTGTTCATCGATCACCAGGCGTCCGCCACCTCGCCGATCGCCGAGATGGTGAAGCGCTATCCGATCAAGTCGAAGAACACCATCGCGCACATCCGCAAGGCGACTCAAGGGCGCATCCTGCTCGAGAACAGCCACCCGTTCCTGCGCGAGCTGTGGGGGCGGCACTGGATCTTCGCGCACAACGGCGACCTGCCGCACTACGCGCCCGACCTCTCGGGCAGCGTCTACCAGCCGGTCGGCAACACCGACAGCGAAGCCGCGTTCTGCGCGCTCATGCACGGGCTGCGCAGCACCTTCCCCGGTGCGCAGCCGCCGCTGCCCGAGCTGTTCGAGCGGGTCGGCGAGCTGGCGGCGGACATCACCGCGCACGGCGTGTTCAATTTCCTGATGTCGAACGGCCAGGCGCTGTTCGCGCACTGCTCGACGCGCCTGCACTATCTCGTGCGGCGCTGGCCGTTCTCGACCGCGCACCTGATCGACGAAGACCTGTCGATCGACTTCGCGAAGTACACCACGCCGGAAGACCGGGTCGCCGTGATCGCCACGCAGCCGCTCACCGACGACGAGGTCTGGACCGCGTTCGAGCCCGGCGAGCTGCTGATGTTCCAGTGCGGCGAGGTCGCCGCGAAGACGCGTCTCCCGGTGCCCGAGATCGTGCTGGAAAAGCTGCGCAATCCCACGCTCGATCCTTCCGCGTCGGCGCCGTGCCGCGCGGCGCCGCTGCCCGTGATCGAGCTGGCCGACGACACGCTCGGCGACTGAGCGCGCCCCGCTCCAACGCCAAACGCCCGGCAAGCCGGGCGTTTTTCATTCAGGCTTCAGGCGCTTGGGCCGCCGCGCGAAGCGGCGGCGCACCCGATGTTCAGTGCAGGATCTTCGCGAGGAAGTCCTTCGCGCGGTCCGATTTCGGATTCGCGAAGAAGTCTTCCTTGCGGTCGTCCTCGACGATCGCGCCCTTGTCCATGAAGATCACGCGATGGGCGACCTTGCGCGCGAAGCCCATCTCGTGGGTCACGCACATCATCGTCATGCCTTCCTGCGCCAGCTCGACCATCACGTCGAGCACCTCGTTGATCATCTCGGGATCGAGCGCCGAGGTCGGCTCGTCGAACAGCATCGCGATCGGGTCCATCGACAGCGCGCGCGCGATCGCGACACGCTGCTGCTGGCCGCCCGACAGCTGCCCCGGATACTTGTGCGCGTGCGCCTTCAGGCCGACGCGATCGAGCAGCTTGAGGCCCTTGTCGTTCGCCTCGTCCTTGCTGCGGCCGAGCACCTTGATCTGCGCGAGCGTGAGGTTCTCGGTGATCGACAGGTGCGGGAACAGCTCGAAATGCTGGAACACCATGCCGACCTTCGAGCGCAGCTTCGACAGGTTGGTCTTGCGATCGCCGACCGACTGGCCGTCGACCAGGATCTCGCCCTGCTGGAACGGTTCGAGACCGTTGACCGTCTTGATCAGCGTCGACTTGCCGGACCCCGACGGACCGCACACCACGACCACCTCGCCCTTCTTCACTTCCGTCGTGCAATCGGTCAGCACCTGAAACTGGCCGTACCACTTCGACACGTTCTTAATGGAAATCATCTTGTGACCTTTTTCTGGAGACCTTTGACCAATGCGGAAGCCATCACGCACACCACGAAATAGCAGGCGCCGGCGAACAGGATCATCTCGATGTTGGTGCCGTCGCGGTCGCCGATGTTGGCGGCCGTGCGGAAGAAGTCCGCGAGACTGATCACGTACACGAGCGAGGTGTCCTGGAACAGCACGATCGCCTGCGTGAGCAGGAGCGGCACCATCGCGCGAAACGCCTGCGGCAGGATCACGAGGCGCATCGCCTGCGCGTAGTTCATGCCGAGCGCGAACGACGCGTTCACCTGGCCGCGCGGCACCGCCTGGATCCCGGCGCGGATGATTTCCGAATAGTACGCGGCCTCGAACAGCGAGAACGCGACCATCGCGGACACGAGCCGGATGTCGGCGGTCGGCGCGAGACCGAGCACGCCCTGCAGCACCTGCGGCACGATCAGGAAGAACCACAGCAGCACCATCACGAGCGGGATCGAGCGGAACACCGTGACGTAGCCCTGCGCGAACCACTGCAGCGGCTTGACGCCCGACAGCCGCATCAGCGCGAGCAGCGTGCCCCACAGAATCCCGATCACGATCGCGAGCACCGTGATCTTGAAGGTCACCACGGCGCCCGTCCACAGGGTAGGCAGCGCGCCGGGGATACTACTCCAGTCGAACTGATGCATCATTTGCCTCCGATGTAGCCGGGCAGACGCGAGCGGCTTTCGATCCAGCGCATCAGCGTCATGACGACCAGGTTGATGACCACGTACGCGAGCGTCACCGCGATGAACGACTCATAGGTCTGCGCGGTGTAGTCGACGAGCTGCCGCGCCTGCGCGGACAGGTCGAGCAGGCCGATCGTCGACGCGACCGCCGAATTCTTGAAGATATTCAGGAATTCCGACGTCAGCGGCGGCACGATGATCCGGTAGGCCACCGGCAACAGCACGTACCGGTAGGTCTGCCATTGCGTGAAGCCCATCGCGAGACCGGCCGCGCGCTGGCCCTTGGGCAGCGCATTGATGCCCGAGCGCACCTGCTCGCAGACGCGCGCGCCGGTGAACAGGCCCAGGCAGACGATCGAGGCGGTGAAGAACTGCGTGCCGGGCGGCAGCTGCTTGATCCAGTCGCCGATCGCCTTCGGCAGCAGCTCCGGGATCACGAAGTACCAGATGAAGAACTGCACGATCAGCGGGATGTTCCGGAAGATCGACACGTACAGCGTGCCGAGCGCGGACAGCCATTTGTTCGGGACGGTGCGCAGCACGCCGAACAGCGAGCCGACGATCAGCGCGATCACCCACGCGACGAGCGATACCTTGATCGTCACCCAGAACCCCGACATCAGCCAGCCGAGGTAGGTGGCCGGCTCGCCCGTCGAAACGGGACTCAGAAAGATGCCCCAGTTCCAGTGGTAAGACATAGCAAGACTCCAACAAAAAGAAACGGAAGAAGCCGTGCCTCTTCCGTTTCGTCAGCGCTTTCAGTGCATGGATGGACGCGGAATCAGTCGAGCGCCTTGTCGTTCGGGTTCGCGTACAGCTTCTTCATCGCATCGGACAGCGGGAAGTTCAGATTCAGGCCCTTCGGCGGGATCGGGTTCTCGAACCACTTCGAGTAGATCTTCACCGCCTCGCCCGACTTCTCGACGTCCGAAATCGCGTCGTCGACCAGCTTCTTGAACGCCGGATCGTCCTTGCGCATCATGCAGCCATACGCTTCCTGCGACTGCGCGGTGCCGACGATCACCCAGTTGCCCGGCTGCTTCGCCTTCGCACGCTCGCCCGCGAGCAGCGCGTCATCCATCATGAACGCGGCGGCGCGGCCCGTTTCCAGCGTCTGGAACGATTCGCCGTGATCCTTCGCGCTGATGATGTTCATGCCCATCTGCTTTTCGTTGTTCATCGCGCGCAGCAGACGTTCCGAGGTGGTGCCCGCCGTCGTCACGACGGTCTTGCCCTTCAGGTCCGGGAAGTCCTTGATGCCCGAATCCTTCGACGTCATCAGGCGCGTGCCGATCACGAAGATCGTGTCGGAGAACGCGGCCTGCTTCTGGCGATCGAGGTTGTTCGTCGTCGAGCCGCACTCGATGTCGACCGTGCCGTTCTGCACGAGCGGGATGCGGTTCTGCGACGTCACCGGAATGTTGCGGACCTGCAGGTTGGGCAGGCTCAGCTTCTTCTTGACCGCATCGACGACCTTCATCTGGAAGTCGCGCGAGTAGCCGACCACCTGCTGCTTTTCATCGTAATACGAGAACGGAATCGAAGATTCGCGGTGACCCAGTGCAATCACGCCCGTATCCTTGATCTTCTTGAGCGTGCCGGTCTCCTGCGCGATGGCGCCGCCAGCAAAGGCGCTGAGCGCGGCGGCCATCAGAATTGCTTTCTGGAACTTCATTGTGGTCATCTCCTTGGCGAAAACCCGCGCCAGTTTATCAAAGTAATTTTTCTGAAAGTAATGCTTTTAACCATACTTCGGTGCGGGTGCGCGGCGGACCCGGGGCCCGCATGCGCAAACGGGCGGCGCCGGAACCGGCGCCGCCCGCGAAAGGGACATGATGCAGCCTTCCGGCCGCAGCATCAAGTGATCGTCGTCGATTGATCAGGGGTACAGACCGCGCAGCTCGCGCGCCATCAGGATCCGCTTGCACGCGACGATGAACGCCGCCGTGCGCACCGACACCTTGTGCTCCTCGGCCACCGCCCACACGCCCGTGAAGGCTTCGCGCATCACGCGCTCCAGGCGATGGTTGATCTCGTCCTCGGTCCAGAAGAAGCTCGAGAAATCCTGCACCCATTCGAAGTACGACACGGTCACGCCGCCCGCGTTGGCGATCACGTCGGGGATCACCAGCACGCCGTTGGCGGTCAGGATGTCGTCCGCGGCCGTCGTGGTCGGGCCGTTCGCGCCCTCGACGACGATCTTGGTGCGGATCTTCGCCGCGTTCTTCTCGGTGATCTGGTTCTCGAGCGCGGCCGGGATCAGGATCTCGGTCTCGACCGTCCAGAACTCGTCGTTCGGCATCGGCTCGGCGCCCTCGAAGCCCGCGACGCCGCCCGTGCGGGCCACGTGATCGAGCAGCTTGACCGAATCCAGGCCGGCCGGCTGGTGGATCGTCCCGGTGTGGTCCTGCACGGCCACGATCTTCGCGCCCGCTTCCTGGAACAGCCGTGCGGCGATCCCGCCGACGTTGCCGAAGCCCTGCACCGCGATGCGCGCGCCGTTGATCTCGACGCCCTTCTTCTGCGCCGCTTCGCAACCGACCACGAACACGCCGCGGCCCGTCGCTTCCTTACGGCCCAGCGAACCGCCGAGCGCGATCGGCTTGCCGGTCACGACGCCGGTTGCGGTCTGGCCCTGGTTCATCGAGTAGGTGTCCATCATCCACGCCATCACCTGTTCGTTGGTGTTGACGTCCGGCGCCGGAATATCGGTGTTCGGGCCGATGATGATGCCGATTTCGCTCGTGTAGCGGCGCGTGACGCGCTCCAGCTCACCGCGCGACAGCTTGCGCGGGTCGACGCGGATGCCGCCCTTCGCGCCGCCGTACGGCACGTTGACCGCCGCGTTCTTCACCGACATCCACGCGGACAGCGCCATCACTTCCGACAGCGTCACGTCCTGGTGGTAGCGCACGCCGCCCTTGCCCGGGCCGCGCGACACGTTGTGCTGCACGCGGTAGCCCTCGAAGTGCGCGACCGTGCCGTTGTCGAGCTCGATCGGCACGTCGACGATCAGGATGCGCTTCGGGCGCTTCAGCGTTTCCAGCCAGCGCGACAGCGAGCCGAGGTACGGCGCGACGCGATCGACTTGCTGCAGATAGTTGCCCCACGGGCCGAGATCGTCGGCGTGCAGGTAGGACGGGATGGACTGCAATTGCGAAGACATGGATTCTCCAACGGTCAACGAGTGCGCACATTGTCGAAAAAGCGCCTGGCGAAATCCAATGCCGTTTGCTTATTCGATTATGCGTTTCTTGCATGATCGGGCTTTTGCGTGAAAAACCCCGTGCATGCCGCGCGAACGGCGGCAATCGACCCGCGATTGCGCGGGCCCGGACCGCTCAGCGCGCGCCGCGCTCGAGTTCGTCGCGCACCACGTCCCACAGCGCGCGCACCAGCCGCTGGCGCGGCTCGTCGCCCTGCGCGGCCACCTTGTCGTGATACAGGCGGATCTCCATGGTCAGCGTGAACGGCTCCGCGCCGCCCTTGGCCGGCCGGTCGAGCCGGATCAGCCGGCCGCCCGCGACCGCGTCCTCCACGGCGCTGTGCGGCAGGAAGGCGATGCCGTGGCCCGCGAGCGCCATCGCCTTCAGGCCCTCCGCCATGTCGGTTTCATAGACCTTGTCGAGGAACAGCGGCATCCGCGCATTGGCGATGATCACCTCGGTCATCCGGCCCAGGTAGGCGTTCGGCGTATACGACAGGTACGGCACCGGCGCGTCCGCCTCGCCCGGCAGCGCGTAGCGGGCGCGGCCCGCGCGCGCCGGCGCGGAGAACGGGCTGATCGGCTCGATCCCGATCGTCAGCATGTCGTAGCGCGCCGGATCGAGCGCGACCGGGTGGCTCGGATGGTGATAGGCCATCACCAGGTCGCAGCCGCCCTCGACCAGCGACAGCACCGCGTCGTGCACATTGAGCGCGCGCAGCCGCGTATGCACCTGGCCCATCTTCGCCTCGATCCGCTGCAGCCAGCGCGGGAAATAAGTGAGCGCGAGCGTGTGCGGCACCGCGAACTCGATGGTCGGCACCGGCGCCACCACATGGCCGCGCAGCAGCGTGCGCGCCTCGTGCGCCTGGGACAGCATCGCGAGCGCCTGCTCGTAGAACACCTGCCCGGCCTGGGTGACGCGGGTCGGATAGACCGAACGATCGATCAGTTCGGTGCCGAGCCAGGCCTCGAGCGCCTGGATGCGGCGCGAGAACGCCGGCTGCGACACGTGCCGCAGCTCGGCCGAGCGGCTGAAGCTGCGGGTTTCCGCGAGCGAGACGAAGTCTTCGAGCCATTTCAGTTCCATGCGGGCCTTTGCTGCGCGTGCGGACAAGTGGGAAGCCCGCATTCTACGGCGCGGCGCGCCGGGCCGCGCGATCGCGGGGCCGGCGCGCGCCGATGGTAAAATTGGCGGTTCTCCCCTTCACGCTCGAACCGGCCACGCGCCCCGCCCGATCATGTCCGACACCCGTCCCGATACCCTTTTCGCCCTCACCGCGCTGTCGCCGCTCGACGGCCGCTACGCCAGCAAGACCGACGCGCTGCGCGAGTGGCTGTCCGAAGCCGCGTTCATGCGCCACCGCGTCACCGTCGAGGTGCACTGGTTGATCGCGCTGTCGCGCGCCGGCTTCGCCGAAGTACCGCGCTTCTCCGAGGCGGCCGAGCAGTTCCTGCTGCAGCTCGTCGAGCGCTTCACCGCGCACGACGCCGCACGCATCAAGGACATCGAGCGCGTCACGAACCACGACGTGAAGGCCGTCGAGTACTGGCTCAAGGAATCGGTCAAGGGCCAGGCCGAACTGGAGAAGGCCAGCGAATTCATCCATTTCGCGTGCACCTCCGAGGACATCAACAACACCTCGCACGGCATGATGCTGGCCGGCGCGCGCACGCACGTGATCCTGCCCGCGCTGCGCACCGTCCACCAGCGCCTCGTCGCGCTCGCCCACGCGCAGGCCGAGCAGCCGATGCTGTCGCGCACGCACGGCCAGCCCGCGAGCCCGACCACGCTCGGCAAGGAAATCGCCAACGTCGCGGCGCGCCTCGCGCGCGCGATCGAGCGCATCGAGAAGGTCGAGATCCTCGGCAAGATGAACGGCGCGGTCGGCAACTTCAACGCGCACCTGTCCGCCTATCCGGAATTCGACTGGGAGCGCTTCGCGCGCGACGTGATCGAACAGCGCCTGAAGCTCGCGTTCAACCCGTACACGATCCAGATCGAGCCGCACGACTACATGGCCGAACTGTTCGACGCCGTCGCGCGCGCGAACACGATCCTGCTCGATCTCGACCGCGACGTGTGGGGCTATATCGCGCTCGGCTATTTCAAGCAGAAGACCAAGGCGGGCGAGATCGGCTCGTCGACGATGCCGCACAAGGTCAATCCGATCGACTTCGAGAACTCGGAAGGCAATCTCGGCCTCGCGAACGCGACGCTGCGCCACCTCGCCGACAAGCTGCCCGTGTCGCGCTGGCAGCGCGACCTGACCGACTCGACCGTGCTGCGCAACATCGGCGTCGCGCTCGGCTACTCGCTGCTCGCCTACGACTCGCTGATCCGCGGCCTCGACAAGCTCGAGGTGAATCCGCAGCGCCTGAACGACGATCTCGACAACTGCTGGGAAGTGCTGGCCGAGCCGGTGCAGACGGTGATGCGCCGCTACGGCATCGAGAATCCGTACGAGCAGCTGAAGGAACTGACGCGCGGCAAGGGCATCACGCGCGACGCGCTGCAGGTCTTCATCAACGGCCTCGCGATCCCGCAGGACGCAAAGGACCACCTGCTCGCGATGACGCCGGGCTCCTACATCGGCAAGGCCGTCGAGCTGGCGAAGCGGATCGCCTGACGCGCGACGTTTCCCCGCATGACGAAACGCCCGGCGCTTTGCGCGCCGGGCGTTTTCATTGGTGCGTGACGACGGGCCGCCCGCGATCAGAACGAAATCATCTTGCCCGGATTGAGCGCGCTCATCACGCTCATCGCCGCCTTCGCGGCCGGGATCGCCACCGGCGACAGCTGACGGCCCAGCGGAATCGCGCGATGGTCGATCGCGGTCAGCATCGAGAAGTCGTCGTTGCGGCCGACGAAGTCGTCGCTGATCGCCTTGCCGATCCGCACCGTCTGCGCGACGCCATGACCGCTCCAGCCCTGCACCATGTACATCGGCACGCGGCTGTCGGTCTTGCGGCTGTCGGTCGCGCCGTTCAACGTGAAATCGCTGACGCCGCTCCAGCAGGAGTCGAGCGCGAAACCGTCGGCGGCCTGCGGGAATACCGTGCGCAGACGCTCGAGCAGATATGCGATCACCTCCGGCTGCGCCCAACAGCTGCCGGTACCCTGGCCGCCGAACAGCAGGCGGTTGCCGCGCACCGGCCGGTAGTAGTCGATCTGGAACTGCGTGTCGTACACCGGCATGCCCGCCGGCATCAGTTCCGCCAGATCGACGTCGAGCGGCTTCGTCACGCTCACGTAGGTAAAGAACGGCACGGTCGTCGCGGCCCCGTCGTCGAGCAGCCGGAACGTCGTGTTGTGCAGCGCGAGCACCACGCCCCTGCGCGCAGTGATCGTGCCGCCCGGCGTCGTCGCGACCACGCCTTGCGGCGTCTCGTCGAGACTGAGCACCTCGGTGCCCTCGTACAGCGCGCCGCCGTTCAGCCGGAAACCGTGGACCAGGCCGCGCGCCAGCGCGAGCGGGTGAAGCTGGCCGCCGAGCGCGTCGATCGCCGCGCCGTGGTACAGCGCCGAGCGCACGTACTCGGCGCGCAGCTGGTGCCTGCCGGCCAGCGTGACGCTCGCATCGCCGAGGCTGCGGCGCGCGTCCGCGCCGTCGAGCAGCGCGCTCATGTGGCCCGGGTGCACCGCGGCCGTGACATGGCCGCGCTGGCGGTCGAGGTCCAGCGCGTAGCGCGCGCCGAGCGCGTCGATCAGTTCCATCGACTCCGACGACGCGAAGCGCCACAGACGCTTCGCGTCGTCGTGCGACAGCTGCTCGATCATGTCCGCGGCTTCCCAGCGCGCAAGCCCCGGCGTCAGCTGGCCGCCGTTGCGGCCCGACGCCGCCGAGCCGGTCTGATGCTTGTCGACCAGGATCGTCTCGACACCGGCTTCGGCGAGATGCAGCGCCGCCGAGGCGCCGAGCAGGCCCGCGCCGATCACGAGCACGTCGCAACGCACGTCGCACGCAAGCGGCGCGGCGTTATCCCAACGCGACAGCGACGCCTCGTAGTAGTTGGCCGGATGCGCGCCGTCGTAGCGCGCGGGATCGCACCAGTTCCAGTTGCTGGATTCGAGATTCAGACGCGTCGCGCCGAAACGCGCGTCGTCGAGGATCAAAGGAGCATTCGAAGTCATGTTCGCACTTGCATGGTCTTGGGCCGCCATCGATTTGCCATCCTGGCATCGCGGGTGGGGCAGCCGGTTCCACTTGGGTGTCAACGAAAGAGACGGCGCGAAGGCCATGTTGACGGCAGCTCCGCAAGGAGCCGCATGATTCCCGGACATGTGCGCGAGCACGTTTGAAGGCGGCCGGGACACCCAATTTCTACACCGCAGAAATAATTCTACGTTGTAGAATAGCTTTCGTCAAGATTACAGGCCGGGTGCGCTGCCGCGCCGCCGTTTCACGCCATGAAGGACAAACCCGCCCAGGGCCCGCGCGGCCTCGACAAGGACGCGATCGTCGCGGCCGCGCTGCAACTGCTCGATGAGGTCGGCGAAGCCGCGTTCAGCGTGCGCAAGCTCGCGCAGACGATCGGCTGCGATCCGATGAGCGTGCTCTATCACTTCAAGTCGAAGGAAGGCCTGAGCCGCGCGATCGCGAATGCGCTGTCGCGCTCGCTCGTGCCGGCCGACCCCGCGCTGCCGTGGCGCGCGCGCCTGCTCGATCTCGCGCGCCAGTACCGCGCGCTCGCGCTCGCGCATCCGGCTGCGTTCGGCTTGCTGCTGCGCCACGTCAGCACCGGCCCCGCCGATCTCGCCCACATCGAGACCGTGCACCGCGCGCTGGCCGACGCCGGCATCGCGCCTGCGGCGCGGCCGTGCGTGTGCGTCGGCTGGTACGCGAGCGTGATCGGGCTCGCGGCGGCCGAGACGGGCGGGCTGACCCGGCCCGCCAACGACGTCGAACTCGCGGAAATCGCGGCGCTGCCCGCCGCCGGCCATCCGCTCGTGCGCGAGGCCGCACCGCTGTACGCGCACCTCGATCCGACGCACGTCCACGACACGATGCTGGAGGTGCTGCTCGACGGCATCGCCCGCCAGGGCGCGAGCGGCGCCACTGCGTTCCCGGAATAAAAATAGGCGCCCCGAGGGGCGCCTTCCAATCGATGCGTCGCGCGACGCTTGCGAAACGTCAGTCGCGCTGCTGCGACTCGGCGACCTGCCGCATGACCTCGTCGACGATCTGCTCGGGCGTCAGCTCGATACTGACCTCGATCGCTTCGTCGGACCCCGGCACTTCCAGCGCGTCGAGCTGGCTTTGCAGCAGCGACGGGTTGAAGAAGTGGTCGGTGCGCGCGTCGAGCCGCTCGCGCAGCACCTCGAAGGTGCCGCGCAGGTAGACGAAACGCACGTCGCGATCGCCGCCGCGCAGCACGTCGCGGTACGAGCGCTTGAGCGACGAGCACGTGAACACGGCCGTCTCGCCCGCCCGCTGCTTTTCCTCGATGACCGCGCGGATCGCGCGCAGCCACGGCCAGCGATCGTCGTCGGTCAGCGGGATGCCGTCGTGCATCTTCTCCTTGTTGGCGGCGCTGTGCAGCGTATCGCCGTCGGTGAAGCTGCACCCGAGGCGCTCGGCCAGCAATTCGCCGATGCGCGTCTTGCCCGCGCCCGAGACGCCCATTGCGATCAGAATCATTCCCTACCCCTTCTTACAGAACGGCCGCGAGCAGCATCGTCAATGCCAGCCCGACGACCGAGATGATGGTTTCGCAGAGCGTCCAGGTCTTGAACGTCTGGCCGACCGTCATCCCGAAATATTCCTTGATCAGCCAGAAGCCACCGTCGTTCACGTGCGAGAAGATCAGCGAGCCCGAGCCCGTCGCGAGCACCAGCAGTTCCGGCTTCACCGCCGCGCCCGAGGCGGCCGCGATCGGAGCAACGATGCCGCAGGCGGTGGTCATCGCAACCGTCGCGGAACCCGTCGCGAGACGGATCAGCGCGGCGACGAACCAGCCGAGCAGGAGCGGCGACAGATGGGCCTGCGACGCGGTCGCGACGATCTGCTGCGAAATGCCGCTGTCACGCAGGATACCGCCAAACCCGCCGCCCGCGCCGACGATCAGCGTGATGCCGGCGATCGGCGCGAGACACTCGCTGCAGAACTTCTGGATCTGGTCGCGGTTGAAGCCCTGCTTCGCGCCGAAGGTCCAGAAGCTGACGAGCACCGCGATCAGCAGCGCGACGTCGGACGTGCCCACGAAACGCAGCAGGTTGTTCGGCAGGCTCTTCGGCTCGAACACCAGGTCGGCCCAGCTGCCGATCAGCATCAGGCCGACCGGCAACAGGATCGTGAACAGCGTGATGCCGAAACTCGGCAACTCGCGCGTGCGGTTGGCCGTGGCCTGCGACTCGACGAACTGCGCGGCGAGCGGATTGTTCTCCGGCAACTTCACGTACTTGTTGATCAGGAGCGCGAACAGCGGGCCCGCGATGATCGCGGTCGGCACGCCGACGATCAGGCCGTAGGCGATCGTCTTGCCGATATCGGCGCCGTACTGCTGGACCGCGAGCAGCGCGGCCGGGTGCGGCGGGATCAGGCCGTGCACGACCGACAGGCCGGCGACCATCGGCAGGCCGACGAGCAGCAGCGACTTGCCGGTGCGCTTCGCGACGTTGAACGCGATCGGGATCAGCAGCACGAAACCGACCTCGAAGAACACCGGCAGGCCGACGATGATCGCGACGAACATCATCGCCCAGTGGATGTTCTTCTCGCCGAACCAACTGATGAGCGTGGTCGCGATGCGTTCGGCGCCGCCCGATTCGGCCATCATCTTGCCGAGCATCGTGCCGAGGCCGACGACGATCGCGATATGGCCGAGCGTGTTGCCGTTGCCGGTCTCGAACGACTTCACGATCTTGTCCATCGGCATGCCGACGACGAGACCGAGACCGAGCGAAACAATGATGAGGACCAGGAATGGATAGATCTTGTAGCGCGCGATCATCAGGATCAGCGCCGCGATCGCGATCACGGTATAGATCAGCAGCATGCTGCCTTGGACAGCCCCCATGAGGCACTCCTCCTTGCGAATGGTTTGTACCGGACGCGCGTCGTGCGCGTGGTGTCCGGCTATCTATGCAGGTCTCCGAAACAGGCCGAGCGTACCCCGTCTGTAAGGACGCTGAATTCTACTTTCGTTTAGCCGTCAATGATAGAACCGGTTCCATAGGCAAAAACCCTTATGAAACAAGCATTAGCGGATTGGGGCGGGGCCATGGAGCCGGACGGGGAGCCGGTTTCCAGGGGGTGAAGGAAGGATGGACGGACCGGACGAGAACCCGGGCGCGGCATCCTGGCGCGGAATCGCGCGGGGCTTGCGATTGATCAGACTTTTCAGCGCAGCGGAATGGCGCGACGCCGCGCGCTCGGCGACACCGGGACGCGCCTTCAAGCAAATGAAATCACCAGACGCTTGCCGCAAGCCGCGGCGTATTTTCTGAGCGTCGCGAACGACGGCGAATGTTTTTCGCTGGCGAGAGACGCCTCGAGGCGCGACACCGCCGACGCCGTCGTTCCCATCCGCTCCGCGATCTGGGCCTGGGTCAGCCCGGCATCCCGGCGCGCGGACAGGATGGCGCGCAACGCGGTGTATTCATCCTCCAGCGCGTCGTACGCCTCCTTGACCCCGCCGGCGGCAAGCAGACGTGCCGTATCGTCCGCCGTATGCGGAACCGGATTGAATCCCGCCGCGCGGACACGCTTTCCTGCTTTTTCCTCAGCCATGACGAACCTCTCTCAAACGTATTTGCGCTATCCGCAACTCATGCGGCGGCGTTTCCTGAGTCTTCTTGACGAAGGCGTGCAGCACGACGACTTGCCGCCCCACATGCGTGCAATAGAACACTCGCCCGATGCCTTCCCTACCCTTTGGACGCAGTTCAAACAACCCGTTACCCATGGCGCGGGAGTACGGCATGCGCAGATCTGCGCCGAACTCCTGCATCAGGTCCAACAGCCTGAGGTAGTCCGCCAGAATCCCGACCGGGAACGCAAGCACATCGCGCTTCACGCGTTCGTTGTAGTAAACGATCGTCCAATCGAATGCCATATTAGCAAATTTGCTATCTTTTCGCAATTCGACCTATCGCTCCTGCATTCCTGCATGACAGGAGCCCCCGTACGGCCGCGCGCGCCAGATCCGAAGACAGGTGCAAGCACGCCTGCCACAGAGGTCGAAGCGCCCGGGCAGGTCCGTCTCAACGTACAGGCAAGCACCACCCGCAACCAGTCGGCCGGATGGCGCATGCCGCCGCATAGGGGCATTGGCGGTCGACAGCGGGCGAAATGGAACTCGACGCCGGACATGCGTCGGTCTGGCAAGGCATCCGGGGAAATCCGCGCGTGGCGGGTGCCGCGGCGGCGGTGCGCCGCCCTGGCGCGGTGATGAGCCTGGTCTCGAAATCGGCGGATGCGACCGAGAAAGCTGAAGAATGTAAAAACTTGGCGCGCTCGGCCAGGCTCGAATCAGCCGCCCTGCGCGCAGGGATTCCGCCGCGCCATGCCCATCGAGCCAGCGCGGCGGTAAAACGCAACGCAGGGTCAAAACGCGCGTCGTCGGGCCGATCGGCCACGCGACGGCGCATCTGCGTTGCCGGTGCGACGCGCGCGCTCAGCGCGCGAGCTGGCTCGCCGCCTGCGCGAGGCGCGTGACCTCGGCCCAGTCCTGCGCAACGAGCGCGGCCTTCGGCGTGAGCCACGAACCGCCCACGCACACGACATTCGGCAGCGTCAGGAAGTCCGGCGCGGAGGCCGCGCTGATGCCGCCCGTCGGGCAAAACCTCAGCTCCGGGAACGGCCCGTGGAACGCCTGCAGCATCGGCACGCCGCCCGCCTGCTGAGCCGGGAAGAACTTGACGATCTCGTAGCCGAGTTCGAGCGCCGCGATGATGTCGGTCGGCGTCATCACGCCCGGCAGCAAGGGCAGACCCGCATCACGCGCGGCCTCGTGAATCTCCCGCGTGAGCCCCGGCGACACGCCGAACTGCGCGCCCGCGCGCTTCGCCTGCGCGCACTGCTCGGGCTTCGTGATCGTGCCGACGCCGACGACGATGTCGTCCGCGAGCTGGCTTGCGCGCTCGATCGAGGCAATCCCCGCCGCGGTGCGCAGCGTAATCTCGAGCACCTTGACGCCGCCCGCGTGCAGCGCGCGCGACACCTGTTCGCCCTGCTCCACCGATTCGAATGCGAGCACCGGAATCACCGGGCCCAGTTTCACGATCTCGCCTATCGTCTTCATCTATGCGACTCCTTGGTTCATGCGCGAACGCCGGCGGCTTCGCCGACCAGCGCCCCGAAAACCGACGCGCCCTGCTCGGCGGGCGCAGCCGCCGCGCGGAACACGCCGAACAGTTCACGGCCGAAGCCGACCTCGTTGTCCGCCTGGTGCGCCGGTCGTGCGAGCAGGCGCGCCGCCCACTCGGCCGCGTCGAGCTCGACGTCGAGCACGCCCGCCCCGGCGTCGATCACGAGCGGATCGCCCGTCTGCAGCTTGCCGAGCGGACCGTCGAGCAAGGCTTCCGGCGACACGTGGATCACCGCAGGCACCTTGCCCGATGCACCCGACATCCGGCCGTCCGTCACCAGCGCGACGTGGAAGCCCTGATCCTGCAGCACCCCGAGCAGCGGCGTCAAACGGTGCAGTTCGGGCATGCCGTTCGCACGCGCGCCCTGGAAGCGCACCACCGCGACGAAATCGCGCTGCAGCTCGCCGCGATCGAACGCGGCCTGCACCGCCTCCTGGGAATCGAACACGATCGCAGGCGCCCGCACCGTGCGGTGCTCGGGCGCGACCGCCGAAATCTTGATCACGCCGCGCCCGAGCTTGCCCTGCATCAGACGCAGCCCGCCGTCCGCCTGGAACGGCTCGCCGATCGGCCGCAGCACCTTCGGATCCTGGCTCTCGGCCACGCCCGGCACCCACTGCAGCGCGCCGTCGAGCAGCTTCGGCTCGTGCGTGTAGTGCGCGAGCCCCTTGCCCGCGACGGTCGTCACGTCGCCGTGCAGCAGCCCGCCTTCGAGCAGGTTGCGCACCAGGAACGCGATGCCGCCCGCCGCGTGGAAGTGATTCACGTCGGCCTTGCCGTTCGGGTAGATCTTCGCGAGGAGCGGCACCGCGGCCGACAGCGCGTCGAAATCGTCCCAGTCGATCAGGATGCCGGCCGCGCGCGCAATCGCGACGAGGTGCATCGTGTGATTGGTCGAGCCGCCCGTCGCGAGCAGCGCAACGATCCCGTTGACGACCGCCTTCTCGTCGACCACGTGACCGATCGGCGTGTAGTGGCCGCGCTCGACGGTCAGTTCCAGCACGCGCCGCGCGGCCTGCGCCGTCAGCGCGTCGCGCAGCGGCGTGTGCGGATGCACGAAGGCCGAGCCCGGCAGATGCAGCCCCATCACCTCCATCAGCATCTGGTTGCTGTTCGCGGTGCCGTAGAAGGTGCAGGTGCCATGCCCGTGGTATGCCGCCGATTCGGCCTCCAGCAGCGCGTCGCGGCCCACTTGCCCGGTCGCGAACTGCTGGCGGATCTTCGCCTTGTCGTCGTTCGACAGGCCGCTCGTCATCGGACCGGCCGGCACGAAGATGGTCGGCAGGTGGCCGAACTGCAGCGCGCCGATCAGCAGGCCTGGCACGATCTTGTCGCAAATACCGAGGCACAGCGCCGCGTCGAACATGTTGTGGGTCAGCGCGACCGCGGTGCTCATCGCGATCACCTCGCGCGAGAACAACGACAGTTCCATGCCCGGGTTGCCCTGGGTCACGCCGTCGCACATCGCCGGCACGCCGCCCGCGAACTGCGCGACGCCGCCCGCCTCGCGCGCGGCGGCCTTGATGAGATCGGGATAGCTCTTGTACGGCGCATGCGCGCTCAGCATCTCGTTGTAGGCGGACACGATGCCGATGTTCGGCTCGCGGATCGCCTTGATCGCAAACTTGTCGTTGCCCTCGAGGCCGGCGAAACCGTGCGCGAGGTTCGCGCAGGACAGCGCGCCGCGGGCCGGAAAGCGCCCCTGCGCATCGTCGATGCGCCGGAGGTAGGCCGACCGGGTCGGCTGGCTGCGCGCGATCACGCGCTCGGTCACTGTCGCGAGGGTGGGGTGCAGCGAGGCCATGCTGAGCGCTCCTCTAGGTCCGGCCGTGGCCGGCAGGCTGGAATCGTGGGGACGTCGCCATCGGCGATCGAACGCGTCGAGTCTAGTAGAAAAACTACAGAATCGCAATCTAGCAGTGCAGCGCGGATTGGGATGAATCAGCCAACAGCCCAATAAATACGGCCAATTACTAAGTAAAAACCCTAGGTCACGACAATGAGCGCGCCGAACAAATCACGATCCGGGCTTGTAGATTTTCTACAATACAACCTGCGATACTAGCGCCCACCCGAACCCTTTTTTCTCCGTCGCCTCATGCTCCCTCGAATCGAAGCGCTACGCGCGCAACTGCGTCCGTCCGAGCGCAAGCTGGCCGACTACGTGCTGGCCGCGCCGCGCGAAGTGCTCGACCTGTCGATGACCGATCTCGCGGCGCGCGCGGGCGTGAGCCAGCCGACCATCGCGCGCTTCTGCCATGCGCTCGGCTGCAGCGGCTTTCGCGAATTCAAGATCCGGCTCGCGCAGAGCATCGCGCCCGGCGTGCCCTCGGTGTATCGCGACGTCGAGCCCGACGAGCCCGCGCCCGGCATCATCGGCAAGGTGTTCGACCGCACCATCGGCGCGCTGATCGAGGTGCGCAACAGCTTGTCGGCGAGCAGCGTCGCCGAGGCGATCGCGCTGCTCGCGAACGCGGCGCGCATCGAGTTCTACGGCGCGGGCGGCTCGGGGATCGCCGCGCAGGACATCCAGCACAAGTTCTTCCGGCTCGGCGTGCCGAGCGTCGCCTACTCGGATCCGCACACCTTCTCGATGTCGGCCGCGCTGCTCGGCCCGCGCGACGTGGTGGTCGCGATCTCGAACACGGGCCGCACCCGCGACATCGTCGACGCCGCGCGCTCCGCGCGCGCGTGCGGCGCGCAGGTGGTGTCGATCACCCACAGCAATTCGCCGCTCGCGAAGCTCGCGACCGTGAGCCTCGCAGCCAACATCGCCGAGGAGACCGACGTGTTCTCGCCGATGACCTCGCGCGTGTCGCACCTCGCGATCGGCGACATCCTCGCGGTGGGCGTCGCGCTGCAGCGCGGCCCCGAGCTGGTCGACCGGCTCGGCCGCGCGAAGGAGGCGATCACGCGGCGCCGCATCGACCCCGACGCGAAGGACGCGAAAGGCTGAGGCCCGCGCTCCCGCGCCGTCGGCTTGATATCGCCGACGTAAACGCAAGACGGCGCCCCGCAGGCGCCGTCTTGAACAACATGGGACGAACCAGGCTCAGAACGGCTTGATCACCGCGAGCGCGACCGCCACGAGCATGCCGAGCACCGGCAGTTCGTTGAACACGCGATACCACTTGTCGGAGCGTCGGTTCTCGCCGCGCTCGAACACCGCCAGCAGGTGCCCGCAATACGCGTGGTAGACAAGCAGCAGCACGACCACCGCGAGCTTCGCGTGCACCCAGCCCTGCCCCTGGCCGATGCCGACCGCGAGCCACAGCCACAACCCGCACGCGAGCGCCGGCACCGCGATGAAGCTCATGAAGCGGAACAGCTTGCGCGCCATGATCAGCAGCCGGCGCACCGCGGCCGGCTCGGTTTCCATCGCGAGGTTCACGTAGATGCGCGGCAGGTAGAACAGGCCGGCGAACCACGCGGCGATCAGCACGATATGAAAGGTCTTGACCCAGAGCATGGCCATCGGTCGACTCGCCCCCCCTTATTGACGCGCTTCACCGTGCCCGAGCACGATGTATTTCAGCGACGTGAGCCCGTCGAGCCCGACCGGCCCGCGCGCATGCAGCTTGTCGTTCGAGATGCCGATCTCCGCGCCGAGCCCGAACTCGAAGCCGTCCGCGAAACGCGTCGACGCATTGACCATCACGCTCGCCGAATCGACTTCGCGCAGGAACCGCATCGCGCGATCGTGATCTTCGGTGACGATCGCATCGGTATGCGCGGAGCTGTACGTATTGATGTGCTCGATCGCCGCGTCGAGGTCGTCCACCACGCGGATCGCGAGCACCGGCGCGAGATACTCGGTGCGCCAGTCTTCCTCGGTCGCGTCGACGAGCGGGCCGACGCCCGCCTCGGCGAGCACCGCGCGCGCGGCCGCGTCGACGCGCAGCTCGACGTCCTTGCCGCGATAGAGCCGGCCCAGCGGCGGCAGCACGGCAGCCGCGATGCCGCGCGCGACGAGCAGCGTCTCCATCGTGTTGCAGGTGCCGTAGCGATGCGTCTTCGCGTTGTCGCACACGGCCAGCGCCTTGGCGAGATCCGCGCGGTCGTCGACATAGACATGGCAGATGCCGTCGAGATGCTTGATCATCGGCACGCGCGCTTCGTTGATCAGGCGTTCGATCAGGCTCTTGCCGCCGCGCGGCACGATCACGTCGACGTACTCGGTCATCGTGATCAGCTTGCCGACCGCCGCGCGGTCGGCGGTCGCGACCACCTGCACCGCATCCTCGGGCAGGCCGGCCGCGCGCAGCCCTTCGGCGATCAGCCCGGCGAGCGCGGTGTTCGATTCGAGCGCCTCGGAGCCGCCGCGCAGGATCGTCGCGTTGCCGGACTTCAGGCACAGCGCCGCCGCGTCGATCGTCACGTTCGGGCGTGATTCGTAGATGATGCCGATCACCCCGAGCGGCACCCGCATCTGGCCGACCTGGATGCCGCTCGGCCGGTACTTGAGGTTGCTGATCTCGCCGATCGGGTCGGCCAGCGCGGCGACCTGGCGCAGGCCCTCGATCATGGTCGCGAGCGCCTTGTCGGACAATGTGAGACGGTCGACGAACGCGGCGTCGAGCCCCTTGTCGCGCGCGCGCGCGACATCGCGCGCATTGGCGGCCTTGAGCGCCGCGGCGTCGCGTTCGATCGCCGTCGCGACCGCGGCAAGCGCCGCGTTCTTCGCGGCGGTGGACGCCCGCGCCATCGCGCGCGAGGCGTGCCGCGCGCGCCGGCCGACGTCCGTCATGTATTGATCGATATCCATCGTGAAACTCGAGAGGCGGGCCGCGACATGCGGCACAAACGATTGGGGGGAAAGGGGCGCGGGCTTCGGACAGCCCGCGCGCCGTCGCTATCGCGATTGTAAGCGCGTCGCGCGAAGCCCGCTCAGCCCGGGCGACGCGATGCCGCAGCCGGTGGCGCGGCCTGCGCGCCCGCCACCGTCATGGCCAGCTGGAACAGGCCGTCCCACGGGTCCGGCGGCGGCGCGTCGCGACCGTGCGGCGCGGCGCCGGACAGGCCCTTGACCTGACGATCGAGCCGCGCGGCGAACGCCAGCGCCTGTTCGAGCACGCGCTCCGACACGCGTGCGAGCGCCGGCCCGATCAGCCGCTCGCGCGGCCCCCATACGCGGTTCTCGCGCACCAGCACAGCGAGCGGCTTGCCTGCCGCCACGCCGCGCTTGATCCGCAGCAGCGTGCGCAATTCCTCGACGACCGCCCACAGCACCAGCACGAGCGCCTCGCCCTCGCCCTTCAGGCCGTCGATCATGCGCGCGAGCCGGCCCGCGTCGCCCGCGAGCATCGCCTCGTTGAGCTTGAACACGTCGTAGCGCGCGACGTTGAGCACCGCGTCCTGGATCTGTTCGAGCGTGAGCGCGCCCTGCGGATAGAGCAGGCCGAGCTTCTGGATTTCCTGGTGCGCGGCCAGCAGGTTGCCCTCGACGCGCTCCGCGATGAACTGCAGCGCGCGGCGCCCTTCCTCGCCCGCCGGGGCGCGCTGCCCCTGCAGGCCAAGCCGCTGACCGATCCAGTTCGGCAGCTGCACGCGCTCGACCGGGTCGATCTTGAGCGCGGCGCCGCCATTCGCGAGCGCGGTAAACCACGCGGACTTCTGCGTCGCGGCATCGAGCCGCGGCAGCGTGACGAGCGTCAGCACATCGGGATTGCCGGCGGCCGCGAGCGCCTTGAGCGCCTCGGCGCCGTCCTTGCCCGGCTTGCCCGACGGAATCCGCAGCTCGACGAGCTGCCGCTCGCCGAACAGCGACATCGACTGGCTCGCGCCCAGGAGCGTGCTCCAGTCGAAGCTGCGCTCGACGGTAAACACGTTGCGTTCGGTAAAGCCGGCCGCGCGCGCGGCCGCGCGGATGCGGTCGCACGCCTCCTGCGCGAGCAGCGGCTCGTCGCCGTACACGACATACAGTGCGGCGAGCCCCTTCGCGAGGTGCGGCTCGAGTGCGTCCAGTCGCAATTGCATCGGTTCGTGGCTTCGGTCGGTCGAAAAGACGCCGCTCGCTTTACAGCGGCGGCGGCGGCAGCGGCGCGCGTGGCGCGACGCCCGGCACCGCGTCCTCCGGCCCGGCCGGCTCCAGCGTGCGGACGATCGCGAAGCGGCGCATCAGCTGGTCGACCGCGTCGTTCTGCATGTCCGCGAACAGGATGTCGGCTTCCTGCGCCTTCGCGTTCGTGAACTGCGCGTTGTACGTCATCGCGCGATTCAGCGCGATCACGCTCGGCGCGATCAGCACCGCGCCGTCGCGATTCGTCAGCGTGTAGTTCAACGAGTAGTTCAGCTGGTATTCCTGGACAGAACCGTATCGGTCGAGCGTCAGCGTGCTCTGGCCGCGCGATTCGGAGACCCCCAGCACCGCGTCCGCTTCCGCGACCGTCTTGACGATCACGGTATCGCTGCCGCCCTGGATCATGCGCGTGAGCCGCGCCGCCACGGCAGGCGGCGCGCCCGTCACCGCGAGGCGCTTGAACACGTAGTTCTGCTGCCCGCGCAGCTGGAAACCGCACGCGGACAGCAGCACAGCGCTGCCCGCGAGCATCAGAAACGATCTGCGGATCACCTTCGCTCCTTCTGGTTCGTTGTCAGACGACGACGTTCACAAGCCGGCCCGGCACGACGATGATCTTCTTCGCCGGTTTGCCTTCACCGAACTTCACGACGCTCTCGTCGGCCAGCGCGGCCGCCTCGATCGCTTCGCGGCTCGCGTCCTTCGCGACCGTCAGCGCGCCGCGCACCTTGCCGTTCACCTGCAGCACGAGTTCGATCTCGGCCTGCTCGAGCGCCGCTTCGTCGACCTTCGGCCAGGCCGCGTCGAGCAGCGCGCCCGATTCGTCCGCATAGCCCAGCTCGCGCCACAGCTGGTACGTGACGTGGGGCACCACCGGGTACAGCACGCGCAGCAGCACGCTGTAGGTCTCGCGCAGCACCGCGGGCGTCGCGCCCTTGGCGCCGTCGAGCGCGTTCAGCATCTTCATCGCGGCCGACACGACCGTGTTGTACTGCAGGCGCTGGTAGTCGAAATCCGCCTGCTTCAGCACGCTGTGGATCTCGCGGCGCAGCGCCTTGTCGGCGTCGCCGAGCTGCGCGGCGTCGAACGACCCGCGCGCGCGCAGCGCCGCCTCGTTCGCGATGCCGAAGCTCCACACCCGGCGCAGGAAGCGGCTCGCGCCCTCGACGCCCGCGCCCGACCACTCGAGCTGCTGCTCGGGCGGCGCCGCGAACATCGTGAACAGGCGCGCGGTGTCGGCGCCGTACTGGTCGATCAGCACCTGCGGATCGACGCCGTTGTTCTTCGACTTCGACATCTTCTCGATGCCGCCCAGCACGACCGGCTGGCCGTCGGCATTGAGCACCGCGCCGACGGGCCGGCCCTTGTCGTCATGCGACACCGTGACGTCGTCCGGGTTGTACCAGGTCTTCTTGCCGGCCGCGTCTTCGCGGTAGAAGGTTTCGTTCAGCACCATGCCCTGCGTGAGCAGGTTCTTCGCCGGCTCGCCGAACTTGACGAGGCCGAGGTCGCGCATCACCTTGGTCCAGAAGCGCGAATACAACAGATGCAGGATCGCGTGCTCGATGCCGCCGATGTACTGGTCCATCGGCATCCAGTAGTCGGTGCGGGCGTCGACCATGCTCGTCGCATCCGGCGCCGCGTAGCGCGAGAAATACCACGACGAATCGACGAAGGTGTCCATCGTGTCGGTCTCGCGCTTCGCCGCCGCGCCGCACTTCGGGCACGCGCAGTTGACGAACGCCTCCGACTTCGCGAGCGGATTGCCCGAGCCGTCCGGCACGAGATCCTCGGGCAGCACGACGGGCAGGTCCGCCTCGGGCACCGGCACGTCGCCGCACGACGGGCAGTGGATGATCGGGATCGGCGTGCCCCAGTAGCGCTGGCGCGAGATGCCCCAGTCGCGCAGGCGCCAGGTCACCTGCTTGTCGCCGAAGCCGCCCGCCTTCAGGTCGGCCGCGACCGCGTCGACGGCCGCCGCATAGCCGAGGCCGTCGTACTTGCCGCTGTTCACGCACGCGGCGGCGTCCTTGTCGCCGTACCACTCCTGCCAGGCCTCGGTCGAATAGGTCTCGCCCTCGACCGCGATCACCTGCTTGATCGGCAGGCCGTACTTGCGCGCGAACGCGAAATCGCGCTCGTCGTGCGCGGGCACGCCCATCACGGCGCCCTCGCCGTAGCTCATCAGCACGTAGTTGCCGATCCACACCTCGACCGGCTCGCCCGTCAGCGGGTGGCTGACCTCGAAGCCCGTCGCGACGCCCTTCTTCTCCATCGTCGCCATGTCGGCTTCCGCGACACCGCCGCGCTTGCATTCGTCGATGAACGCGAGCAGCTCGGGGCGATCCTGCGCGAGCCGGGTCGCGAGCGGGTGCTCGGCCGCGATCGCGCAGAAGGTCACGCCCATGATCGTGTCCGCGCGGGTCGTGAACACGCGCAACAACTTGCGCTCGCCGTCCAGCTCGTACGGGAAGCCGAAGTTCACGCCGAAGCTCTTGCCGATCCAGTTCTGCTGCATCAGCTTCACGCGCTCGGGCCAGCCGAGGCCGTCGAGGTCGTTCAGCAGCTCGTCCGCGTACTGCGTGATGCGCATGTAGTACATCGGGATCTCGCGCTTCTCGATCAGCGCGCCCGAGCGCCAGCCGCGCCCGTCGATCACCTGCTCGTTCGCGAGCACGGTCTGGTCGACCGGATCCCAGTTGACGGTGCCGGTCTTCTTGTACGCGATGCCCTTCTCGAGCATCTTGAGGAACAGCCACTGGTTCCAGCGGTAGTAATCCGGCTTGCAGGTCGTGACCTCGCGCGACCAGTCGACCGCGAGGCCCATCGACTGCATCTGCTTCTTCATGTACGCGATGTTGTCGTAGGTCCACTGCGCGGGCGGCACGCCGTTCGCCATCGCCGCGTTCTCCGCCGGCATCCCGAACGCGTCCCAGCCCATCGGCATCAGCGTGTTGTAGCCGTTCATGCGCAGGTAGCGGTACATCACGTCGTTGATCGTGTAGTTACGCACGTGCCCCATGTGCAGCTTGCCTGACGGGTACGGCAGCATCGACACGCAGTAGAACTTCGGCTTCTGCGAGTCTTCCGTCGTCTTGTAGGCATCGACTGCGCGCCAGTCGCTCTGGGCGGCGGCTTCAACGTCGGCGGGTACGTATCTTTCGTGCATGGTGTGGTCGGACTAGGCTTGGAGCGGCGCGCGCCTGGCGCACGCGGCGGAGTGGATCGAAAGTCGCGCATCCCCGGCGGGCGGGGAAAACGTCGATTATACCGTCCGCGCCGGCCGGCACGGCCGCCCGTGCGGCGAATCCGCGCTCAGCGCGACGCCGGAGCCGGCGCGGCCGGCGGCTCGGTCACGAAGCCGATGCGTGAAAGGCCCGCCTGCTGCGCGGCGCCCATCACCTGCGCGATCGTCTCGTAGCGGGTCGAGCGCTCGGCGCGCAGGCGCAGCTCGGGCGCGGCGGCGCCCGCCGCCGCCGCGCGGAAGCGCGCGGCGAGCGCGTCGGACGCGATGGGTTCGTCGTTCCAGAACAACCGCCCCGCGCCGTCGATCGACAGCGTGATCACCTCGGGCGTGTCGCGCGACGGCGCGGCCGCGACCTTCGGCAAATCGAGCCGGATCGCGTGGGTCAGGAGCGGCGCGGTCAGGATGAAGATCACGAGCAGCACGAGCATCACGTCGATCAGCGGCGTCATGTTGATGTCCGCGATCGGCGCCGCCGTGTCCTGGTGGTCGAGGCCGCCGAATGCCATGGCAATCTCCGTGCGCGCGGGCCGCTCAGGCCTCGCCGCAGACGAATACGTGCAGGTCGCGCGCGAAGCCGTCGAGATCCTCGACGAGCTGGCGCACGAGCCGGCCGAGGATGTTGTAGGCCAGCACGGCAGGAATCGCGACGACGAGCCCGAACGCGGTCATGATCAGCGCCTCGCCGACCGGCCCCGCGACGTTCTCGATCTGCGCCTGGCCGCTCGCCGCGATGCTGCCGAGCGCGTGGTAGATGCCCCAGACGGTGCCGAGCAGCCCGACGAACGGCGCCGTGCTGCCGATCGACGCGAGCAGCACCTGGCCGAATTCGAGCCGGCGCTGCGAGCGGCGCAGCGCGTGACGCAGCGCGCGCAGCACGCGTTCGCCGCGCTCGACGCGCGCCGCGAGCGCCTGCGGCTCGGCGTCGCGGGCCGCCGCCGCGTCGCGCGCGGCCTCGGCGAGCGGCGCGAACACCCGCTCGCGATCCGCCGCGCGCAGCGCGGCGATCCCGTCGTCGAGCGTGGACGCGTGCCAGAACGCGGCGAGCGCGGCCGGGCCCTGGCGCTTCGCGCGCACCAGCACCCAGGCCTTCACGAGCAGGAAGCACCAGCTCGCGACCGACATCGCGAGCAGCAGGTAGGCGACCGCGTGCGTGACCGCGTCGCCGCTGTCGAGGTAATGGAGAATGCCGGTCGGGGTCGCCATCGGTGGATGGATCAGCGCAGGCCGAGCACGTCCTGCATGTCGAACAGGCCGGTCGGCCGGTCCGCGAGGAAGCGCACCGCGCGCAGCGAACCCTGCGCGTACGACACCCGGCTCGACGACTTGTGGGTGATCTCGATGCGCTCGCCGGTGCCGGCGAACAGCACCGTGTGATCGCCGACGATGTCGCCGCCGCGGATCGCCGAGAAGCCGATCGTCGACGGATCGCGCTCGCCCGTCACGCCGTGACGGTCGTACACCGCGCAGGCGTCGAGCGAGCGCCCGAGCGCGCCTGCGACCGCCTCGCCCATCATCAGCGCGGTGCCGGACGGCGCGTCGACCTTGTGGCGGTGGTGCGCCTCGATGATCTCGATGTCATAGCCCTGCGCGAACTGCCGCGCGGCCATTTCGAGCAGCTTCAGCGTGACGTTCACGCCAACGCTCATGTTGGCCGAGAACACGATGCCGATCCGCTCGGCCGCGGCCTTGAGCGTGGCCTTCTGCGCGTCGGTGAAGCCGGTCGTGCCGATCACGAGCTTCACGCCGTGGCGCAGCGCGGCCTCGAGATGCACGAGCGTGCCTTCCGGACGGGTGAAATCGATCAGGTAGTCGGCCTCCGCGCTGACGCGCTCGAGATCGTCGGTCAGCACGATACCGGTGTCCTTGCCGAGGAACGCGCCCGCGTCCTGGCCGAGCTGCGGCGAACCCGTACGGTCGAGCGCGCCGACGAGCCGTGCGTCGGGATCGTTCAGGACCGCTTCGATCAGCATCCGGCCCATGCGGCCCGACGCTCCTGCAATGGCAATGTTGTACGACGACATGCGCTACCTGCTGCAAAAAAGACGGGCGGCCGCGCCGCCCGACAATCATGGAACGCCGGCTCAGCCGCCCGTGCCCGCCGCGCCCGAGGCAGGCGTGGTGAGCGGCTGGTTCGGCAGCGTATCGGTGCTGCGCGGGCCGACCGGCTGCCCCGCGTCGCTCGGCACCGGCTGGGCGGGGCGATGGAACTGGAATTGCGGCTGGATCGCCGGGCTCGCGCCGGGCGGCATCCCGCCCGGGGTCGGCGCGTTCGGCGCCGTCTGCGTGGACGGCGCGAAGCGGCCGCCGCCCACCGAGCCCTGGCCCGAGACCTGGCTGGTCGCGCGGTTCGCCGCGCGGGCCGCCTGCTCGTTCGCGTCGTTCGAGAGATCCTGCGGCTGCGGCGCGGCGGCCGGCTGGGCCGCCGTCGCCTGCGCGCCGCTCGCCGCGGCCAGCGCGGCCGCCTTGGCCTTCTTGCCGCGCTTGTCGCCGTCGATGTCGGCGAGCAGCTCGAGCTCGGACGGCAGGTTGTCGCCGCCCGTCCAGCTGGCGAGGCGGTCGCCGCCGAAGGTCAGCACGAGATCGCGCTGCTGCACGACGGACGTCGAGCCGCGCTTGAAATAGAAGATGTAATCCCAGCGGTCCGCATGGAACATGTCGGCCAGGAGCGGCGTACCGAGCAAGGCGCGCACCTGATCCCGCGTCATGCCGGCCTGCAGCTGCGCGGCCTTTTCCTGCGACACGAAATTACCCTGCACAACCGTGATGCGATACGGCGTGATGCTTTGCGCGATGCGCTGCGTGACGCTGTCGTACGACGAGCAACCGGCCAGCGCGGCAACTGCGGCGGCGGCGAGGATGGCACTCCGCATGCGGTTCCGCTGAAAATGCAAAAGAGATGTTGGAATCATGTCCCTCACCGTGCTGGCCCGTTGCGCAGGCCGCGCGAGTTTTGTCACTGATGACTGAAACGGCTAAAAGCCGGTACTATTAGAGCCCTGCATTGTACTCTAGGGATGCCTAGCCATGACCAATCCGACCGATCTCAAAAATATCGGGCTGAAGGCCACCCTACCGCGCCTCAAAATTCTCGAAATTTTCCAGCAGAGCCCGGTACGCCACCTGACCGCAGAAGACGTCTATCGCAATCTGCTGCACGAAGAGCTGGACATCGGCCTCGCCACGGTCTACCGCGTACTCACGCAGTTCGAGCAGGCGGGCCTGCTGTCGCGCAGCAACTTCGAATCCGGCAAGGCCGTGTTCGAGCTGAACGAAGGCTCGCACCACGACCACCTGGTCTGCCTCGATTGCGGCCGGGTCGAGGAATTCTTCGACGCGGAGATCGAAAGTCGCCAGCAGTCGATCGCGAAGGAGCGCGGCTTCAAGCTGCAGGAACATTCGCTCGCGATGTACGGCACCTGCACGACGGAAAACTGCCCGCATCGCAAGCACTGAAGCTTACAGAAAGCCGCGCCTGCGCGCTGCCGAAAAAAACCCGGTCAGGCTCGTGCCGACCGGGTTTTTTTCTTTTCGTGACGTTCCTGCCCCCGCCCCGCTCAGGCGGGCGCCGCGCCGCCGACGAGCCGCCACGGCCCGTCGAGCGCGATTTCGTCGCAGTTCGGCTGGCCGCCGCCGCGGTCGACGACCAGAAAATCGCTGACCCGGTCGAGCGCGAGGAGCGGATGGTGCCAGACGCCCTTCGCGTAATTCACCCCCTGCCAGCCCTCGGCCATGAAGGCGCGCAGGCGCGCCGGCTCGAATCCGCCCGCCGGCGCGACGACGATCGCATAGCGCGCGACCGCCGCGAGCGGAATGAACGCCTGGCTGCCGAGCGGATGGCGCTCCATCATCGCGATCTCGATCGGTTCCGCGCGCGGCTGCGCGCGGAACAGGCTCACGAGCGGCCGTCCGCCTGCGTCGGCCACGTCGATCGACGCGAGATCGTGGAAGCGCTCGGTCGTGCCGCCATTGATCGGAAAGCGGCGCGCGCCCTCCAGTTCGATGACGTCGCCGAACGGCGCGAACGCCGCCCGCGTCAGCGGCTCGATGCGCAGGATGCGCCGCGTGTCCATCGCCGCCGCCGTCAAGCCGGATCGCCCCACAGACGCAGCCGCGACACGCCGCCGTCCGGGTAGATGTTCAAGCGCACGTGGGTCACGGGGCCGAGCGCCGCGAGCAGGCTGTCGAACACGTGCACATGGTCCATCTGGAGCGGCTGCTCGCCCAGCAGCACCGGCCAGAACATCGCCTGGGTGACGAGCGAATCGTCGGTGCCGCCCGCGACGCGCGCCGCCTGCAGCGAGCAGCGGTCGGGGAAATTTCCCTTGAAGTGCGCGGTATCCACCTCGACCCGACGGATCACGCCCGGCCGCGCGAGCGCGATGATCGCCCAGTCGTTGCCCGGCTCGCGGCGGCGGCGGGTTTCCCAGCCGTCGCCCATGTTCGCGCCGCGCCCCGGCATCAGCATCTGCGAGGCGGGCCCGAAATGCTGGTTGTTCGCGGCGACCAGGTAGGCGCCGTTCTCGATCGCCGCGAGATCGACCGCCTCGCCGCGCGCCGCCCGGCTCCAGTCGCGCTGCGGCTGGCCGTACACGCGCAGCCGCGCGAGCCCGCCGTCCGGGTACAGGTTCACGCGCAGGTGCGTGTACGGCCGCGCGTCGTCGACCTCGACATAGTGGTGACTGTTGCCCTGCAGCGTGGTCGCGGGCACCAGCACCTGCCAGTCGGCGTCGTCCGGCGGCGTCTCGGCATCCGACACGCACGCGTCGATCGACGCGGCCGGCGGGAAATTGCCGGTGAAGTGGCTGGTGTCGAGATCGACCCCGTGCACGACGCCCGGCCGGGCCAGCCTGAGCACGCAGAAATCGTGGCCGGTCGTGCGCTTGCGGCGCGTCTCCCAGCCGTCCATCCACTTGCCGTGATCGTCGTACTTGCCGGGGATGAACACCGCCGGCTCCGGGTTGAGCATCCGCTCCTTCGGCGCGAAGAACTCGTCGCTCGCGAACAGCGCCTGCGCGCCCAGGCGCGGATCGGCGAGGTTCATGTAGCGGCGCGTGAACGCGGGCGCGTTCGGGTCCAGCATCGGGGCAGCCATGGCGTCTCCTGAATCGTTCTGAGGAAGGAATGGTTGGGGGGCGTTCAATGCGCGGGCGCGTGGTCGCCGCCCGCGAGCGCGCCCGCCGGCGCGGCTTCGTCACCCGACGGCACATAGCGCAGCTCCTGGTTCAGCACGCGGTGCGCACGGGCGCGGTCGATATCGCGCTCCCAGACCGCGACCACCACCGTCGCGACGCAGTTGCCGAGCAGGTTGGTCAGCGCGCGGGCGATCCCGACGAACCAGTCGACCGGCAGGATCAGCACGAGGCCGAGCACCGGGATCGCCGGAATCGCGGACAGCGTCGCGGCCAGGATCACGATCGCCGAGCCCGGGATCCCGTGCGCGCCCTTCGAGGTCACGAGCGACACCAGCAGCACCACCAGCAGGTCGTGCATCGACAGCGGCGTGTTGGTGGCCTGGGCGATGAACAGCACCGCGAGCGTCAGGTAGATCGAGAAGCCGTCGAGATTGAACGAGTAGCCGGTCGGGATCACGAGGCCGACCGTGGAATCCTTGATGCCCATCCATTCGAGCTTGCGCATCACCTGCGGCAGCACCGCGTCCGACGAGGCGGTGCCGAGCACGATCGACAGCTCCTCGCGCAGATAGCGGATCAGCTTGAACACGCTGAAGCCCGCGAGCCGCATCACGAGGCCGAGCACCACCGCGACGAAGATCGCGCAGCTCGCGTAGAACACCACGACCAGCATCCCGAGCTGCTTCAGCGACGCGACGCCGTACTTGCCGGTCGTGAACGCGATCGCGCCGAGCACGCCGAGCGGCGCGAGCTTGATGATGAAGCCCATCACGCGGAAGAACACGCCCGACAACTCCTCGATCAGCGCGTTGACGCGCTGCGCGCGCTCGCCGAGCAGCGACAGCGCCGAGCCGAACAGCACCGCGAACACGAGGATCTGCAGGATGTCGCCGCGCGCGAACGCGTCGAACGCGGTGTCCGGGATGATCTTGAGCAGGTAGCCGGCCGTGTCCTTCAGGCTCTGCGCGTTGCGCGCGTAGTCGGCGAGCGAGGCCGGGTCGAGCGAATGGAGATCGACGTTCATGCCCGCGCCGGGCCGCGTGAGCCACGCGAGCAGGATGCCGATCCCGAGCGCGATGGTGGTCATCGCCTCGAAATAGATCACGGCCTTCAGCCCGACCCGACCGACCTTCTTCAGGTCGCCCGCGTTCGCCATCCCGCCGACCACCACGCAGAACACGATCGGCCCGATCACCATCTTGATCAGCTTCAGGAAACCGTCGCCGAGCGGCCGCAGCGACTGCGCGAAATGCGGGAAGAACGCACCGAGCGCCACCCCGATCACCAGGGCGATGACCACCCGGCCAAACAGCGAATTGAGAAACTTCGACACGGCGTTCTCCCATTCCAGCGGTTGCGGAATCGTCTGTTCATACTGGTCGGACCAGTGATGTTATGGACGATAGTAGGAAGCCGATATAGTCGCGTCAAGCCAGCAAAATTCAGGGATTACCCGCGTGCCGCCAAGCAATATTCGTCCGAAAAAAGCCTGTTGAATCATCGCTTTCCCGAACCCTGGCGGCGCTTGGCGGCGACCGGATTACAATGCCGGTCAGACCGCCGACTCCCTGCCTTCATGAAGAACGTTCCGCACACCGTGACCGACGCCGCCATCGCCACGATCCGCGACCGGATCGAGACCGGCGTCTACCCCGTCGGCTGCCTGCTGCCCGCGCAGCGCCAGCTGTCCGAGGAGCTGGCGATCAGCCGCGCCTCGCTGCGCGAGGCGCTGACCACGCTCGAAGCGCTCGGCATGCTGACGATCCGGCCCGGCAAGGGCGTCTATGTCGAGAGCGCGCAGGCGGGCGTCGCCCACGCGTGGCGCTTCGCCGAGCAGTCGTCGCCGCCCGACACCTACCAGATGCGCTACGCGCTCGAAGGCTTCGCCGCGCGGATGGCGGCGCTCGCGGTCAGCGACCACGACCTCGCCTGGTTCGAGGACAATCTCGCCGCGCTGCAGATCGCGCTCGCGAACCAGGCGCTCGACGAGGCGTCGCAGCTCGACTTCGAGTTCCACATGCGGATCGTGAGCCTGGCCGGCAACGCGGCGATCGAGTCGATCCTGCGCGGCAGCGCCGACATCATGAAGGAAAGCCAGCGCATGCCGTTCTACCGGCGCGAGCTGATGCAGTCGACCTATCACGAGCATCGCGCGATCCTCGACGCGCTGCTCGCGCGCGAACCCGCCGCCGCCGGGCGCGCGATCGAGGCGCACATCACGAACGCCGCGCAGCGCGCCGGCGTGCACTTCCCGACCCCGGACCGCTGAAGCGGCGGCGCGCTAGAGCGCCAGCGCCTCCAGGCATGCGACCAGCGCGCGCGCGGCCGCGCTGCGGTACGCGCCGCGCCGCGTCAGCAGCGCCGCGGTACGGCGCGGCAGCGACGGCGTCAGCTCGACCACGCTGAGCCCCGCGTGGCGCGCGGCGACCGCGGCGGGCAGCACGGTCGCGAGCCGGTCGCCGCCGACGATCTCGAGCAGCGCATTCAAGGATTCGACCTCGATCGCCACGCGCGGCGCGACCCCGTGCGCGGCGAAATACTGGTCGATGTTCACGCGGGTCGCGAAGGCGCGGCTCAGCAGGATCAGCGGCTCGTCGGCCAGATCCGCCGGCGCGAGCGGCCGCTGCCGGCGCGCCTGGTGATGGCCCGGGCCGACCACCAGCGCGAGCGCCTCCTCCCACAACGGCTGGGCGTCGATGTCGGCGAGTTGGACCGGCTCGAACGCGAAGCCGAGATCGAGTTCGTCCTCGAGCAGCAGCGCCTCGATCTGCTCCTGCGGCATCTCGCGGATCGACAGCGTGAGCTTCGGATAGCGCGCGTGGAAGCGCTCGACGAGCGGCCCGACCAGATAGGCGGTGAAGGTCGGCGTCATCGCGAGCCGCAGCGAGCCGCTTTGCAGGTCCTCCACATCGTGCAGCGCGCGCCGCCCCGCATCGAGCTGGCGCAACGCCGCACGCGCGTGCCGCAGGTACACCTCGCCGAATTCCGTGAGACGCACGCCGCGCCCCGAACGGTCGAACAGCGGCACGCCGAGGGCGTCCTCGAGCTGGCGGATCTGTTGCGACAGCGTGGGTTGCGAGACGTGCAGCGCGTCGGCCGCGCGCGTGAAATTGCCGTGTTCCGCGACCGCGAGGAAATAGCGGATGTGTCTGAGCAGCATGGCGCGTCCGGGCTAGAGGTATTGGTTCTGCCTATACAAACAATAATAAACCGGTCTTGGACGCTATGACTGGATTCCCGCATGCTCTGTCCACCCGTTACCGATTCCCGTCCTGGAGGTCAGCGTGCAAGACATCATCGAGGGTTTCCTGAAGTTCCAGCGCGACGCGTTTCCCGCGCGCTCCGCGTTGTTCCGCCGCCTCGCGGCCAGCCAGCAGCCGCGCGCGCTGTTCATCTCGTGCTCGGACAGCCGGCTCGTGCCCGAGCTGGTCACGCAGCGCGAGCCCGGCGACCTGTTCGTGATCCGCAACGCCGGCAACATCGTGCCGTCCTACGGCCCCGAGCCGGGCGGTGTGTCGGCCTCGGTCGAATATGCGGTCGCGGTGCTCGGCGTCGCGGACATCGTGGTCTGCGGCCACTCCGACTGCGGCGCGATGACGGCGCTCGCCACCTGCCGCTGCCTCGACCACCTGCCCGCGGTGCGCGGCTGGCTGCGCCACGCGGACGCCGCGAAGGCCGTGCACGGCGCGCGCGATTATCCGGACGAGCGCACGCGGGTCGACGCGATGGTGCGCGACAACGTGGTCGCCCAGCTCGCGAACCTCGCGACCCACCCCGCGGTCCGGCTCGCGCTCGAACAGGAGCGCGTCATGCTGCACGGCTGGATCTACGACATCGAAACCGGTGCGATCCAGGCGCTCGACGGCGCGACGCGACGCTTCGTCGCGCTCGCCGAGCATCCCCGGGTTCACGCCACGCCGCCGCCGCTCCACGCCGCGGCCTGAGCCTCGCGTTTCACGTTTCACCGTTCACCCTTCACTCACCCACGAGGAGCCACGATGCAATCCCAGCACAGCCAGACCGCCCGCGCCGCCCTGACCGAGCGCATCATCGACGCGAAGACACGCCTGAACCTGAGCTTCGAGCAGATCAACGAAGGCACGGGGCTGAGCATCGCGTTCGTCACCGCCGCGCTGCTCGGCCAGCACGCCCTGCCCGCCGAGGCCGCGCAACGCGTCGCGCAGCGGCTCGGCCTGAACGACGACGACGTCCGCCTGCTGCAGACGATCCCGCTGCGCGGCAGCATCCCGGACGGCGTGCCGACCGATCCGACCATCTACCGCTTCTACGAGATCCTGCAGGTCTACGGCACGACGCTGAAGGCGCTCGTGCACGAGCAGTTCGGCGACGGCATCATCAGCGCGATCAACTTCAAGCTCGACATCAAGAAGGTCGACGACCCCGAAGGCGGCTCGCGCGCGGTCATCACGCTCGACGGCAAGTACCTGCCGACCCGGCCGTTCTGAACGCGGCGGGCGCGCCGCCCGCCCCGCGCCGTCGAACCTCGTCCCGCCCGGTCCGCATGGCCGGGCGGCCGCCCCGTCTCTTCATTCGCCACGCGTCCATGTCCTCTCCCTCCCCCGCGCCGCTGACCCGCGGCATGACGCTGCTGTTCGCCTGCGCGTGCGGCATCGTGATCGGCAATCTCTATTACGCTCAGCCGCTGCTCGCCGCGATCGCGCACAGCTTCGGCCGCACGACGGCCGAACTCGGCTACCTCGTCACGCTGACCCAGCTCGGCTACGCGGCCAGCCTGCTGTTCGTCGTGCCGCTCGGCGACGTGCTCAACCGGCACACCCTGATCGTGCGGCTGCTCGCCGCCAACGTGATCGCACTGCTCGCGGTCGCGTTCAGCACCCGCTATGCGTGGTTCGTCGGCGCGCACGTCGCGCTCGGCTTCGTCACCTGCTCGACACAGCTGCTGGTGCCGTTCGCGGCCTCGCTCGCCGACGCGCGCTCGCGCGGCCGCGCGGTCGGTACCGTGATGAGCGGCCTCTTGCTCGGCATCCTGCTCGCGCGCGTCGTGTCGGGCGCCCTCGCGGACGGCTTCGGCTGGCGCGCGGTCTACGTGGTCGCCGCGCTGCTGGTGGCCGCGCTCGCGTGCGTGCTCGCGGCCAGGCTGCCGCAGGACCGCCGCGACGCGCGCGTCGACTATCCGGCGCTGTTGCGCTCGCTCGTCGCGCTGGTGCGCGCGCAGCCGCTGATCGCGCTGCGCGCCGCCTACGGCGCGCTGGTGTTCGCCTGCTTCAGCCTGTTGTGGACCGCGCTCACCTTCCTGCTGAGCCAGCCGCCGTATGGGTATTCGGAAGGCCGCATCGGCCTGTTCGGGATCGTCGGCGCGGTGGGCGCGCTCGCCGCGACCTCGGCGGGACGGCTCGTCGACCGCGGCCACGGCAATGCGGCGACCGGGCTGTTCGCGGCCGCCGTGCTCGCCTCGTTCGCGCTGATCGCGGCCGGCGCGCATTCGCTCGCGGCGCTGATCGCCGGCATCCTGCTGCTCGACGTCGGCGTGCAGGGTCTGCACATCTCGAACCAGAGCGTGATCTACGCGATCGCCGGCGACGCGCGCAGCCGCGTGACGACGATCTACCTGACCAGCTATTTCATCGGCGGCGCGCTCGGCTCGGGCGCGGCGAGCGCCGCGTTCGGCGCCGACGGCTGGCGCGGCGTATGCATCACGGGCGCGCTCATCGCGGGCGGCCTCGTCGCGCTGTGGGGCGCATCGCAGCGCCTCGGCGCGCGCCGCGCGACGTCCTAGCGCGGACGAAAAAAAGCCCGGCGCGGCGGGCAGCCGGGCCGGGCGGATCCGCGCGCCGGCGCGCCGCGCATGCGGCGGCCGGACGGCGCGGCGGGCTTACTTCGCGTTCGCGAGCGCGATCGCGGTGTCCAGCATGCGGTTCGAGAAACCCCACTCGTTGTCGTACCAGCTCGACACCTTCACGAGACGGCCCGACACCTTGGTCAGCGTCGCGTCGAAGGTCGACGACGCCGGGTTGTGGTTGAAGTCGATCGACACGAGCGGCGCGTCGTTGTAGCCGAGGATGCCCTTCAGCGCGCCTTCCGATGCTTCCTTCATGATCGCGTTGACTTCCTCGACCGTCGTGTCGCGCTTCGCGATGAACGACAGGTCGACGATCGACACGTTGATGGTCGGGACGCGGATCGCGTAGCCGTCGAGCTTGCCGTTCAGTTCCGGCAGCACGAGGCCGACCGCCGAGGCGGCGCCCGTCTTAGTCGGGATCTGGCTGTGCGTGGCCGAACGCGCGCGGCGCAGGTCTTCGTGATAGACGTCCGTCAGCACCTGGTCGTTCGTGTACGCGTGGATCGTCGTCATCAGGCCCGTTTCGAGGCCGATCTTGTCGTTCAGCGGCTTGACGAGCGGCGCGAGGCAGTTCGTCGTGCACGATGCGTTCGAGATCACGGTGTGCTCGGCCTTCAGCACGTTGTGGTTCACGCCGTAGACGATCGTCGCGTCGACGTCCTTGCCGCCCGGCGCCGAGATGATCACCTTCTTCGCGCCGCCCTTCAGGTGCGCGCCGGCCTTTTCCTTGGTCGTGAAGAAGCCCGTGCACTCGAGCACGACGTCGACGCCCAGCTCGCCCCACGGCAGTTCCGCCGGGTTGCGGTTCGCCAGCACGCGGATCTTGTCGCCGTTGACGACCAGGTAGTCGCCGTCGACCGACACGTCGCCCGGGAACTTGCCGTGCGCGGTGTCGTACTGGGTCAGGTGCGCGTTGGTCTTCGCATCGCCCAGGTCGTTGATCGCGACGATCTCGAGATCGTGCTTCTTGCCGTTTTCATAGAACGCGCGCAGCGTGTTGCGGCCGATGCGGCCGTATCCGTTGATTGCAACGCGGATCGTCATGTCTATCTCCTGATGGCTGAAAAAATTCGTTTCGTGCAGCTTCACGTCGCGCGGCGGGCGTGGGGCCGCCCGCCGCGCGCAATGGGGTGGAGGCGGGGCGGCCGCTTACGCGAGCGTCGCCTTGGCCGTCTCGACGACGTGCTCGACCGTGAAGCCGAAATGCTTGAACAGCACGCCGGCCGGCGCCGATTCGCCGAACGTGTCGATCCCGACCACGCCGCCTTCGAGGCCGACGTACTTGTGCCAGAAGCTCGTCACGCCCGCTTCGATCGCGACGCGGCGCACGCCGTGCGGCAGCACGCGCTCGCGGTACTCGGCGTCCTGGCGATCGAACACCGTGGTGGCCGGCATCGACACGACGCGCGCGGCGATCCCTTGCTGCGCGAGCGGCTCGACCGCCTTCATCGCCAGCTCGACTTCCGAGCCGGTCGCGATCAGGATGATCTTGCGCGCGACGATCTCCTCGTCCCAGTCGCGCAGCACGTAGCCGCCCTTCTCGATGTTCGCTATCTGCGCGTCGGTGCGCGGATTGAAGGCCAGGTTCTGGCGGCTGAAGATCAGGCTCGACGGGCGATCCGCGGCAATCGCGTGGGTCCACGCCACCGCCGTCTCGACCGTGTCGGCCGGACGCCAGACGTCGTGGCTCGGGATCAGCCGCAGGCTCGAGACCTGCTCGATCGACTGGTGCGTCGGGCCGTCCTCGCCGAGGCCGATCGAATCGTGCGTGAACACGAAGATCGACGGCACCTTCATCAGCGCGGCCACGCGCAGCGCGTTGCGGCTGTAGTCGGAGAAGGTCAGGAAGGTGCCGCCGAACGGCTTGTGGCCGCCGTGCAGCGCGAGGCCGTTGATCGCGGCGCTCATGCCGAACTCGCGCACGCCGTAGTTGATGTGATTGCCGTACTGCACGCCCGGGCCTTCCGTGTTCGCGCGGACCGCCTTCGACGCCTTCCAGTTGGTCAGGTTCGAGCCCGTCAGGTCGGCCGAGCCGCCGAGCAGCTCGGGCAGCGCGGCCGCGAGACCCTCGATCGCCTGCTGCGACGCCTTGCGGGTCGCGACCGTCTCGGCGCGCTCGTTCGCGCCCGCGATGATCGCGGCCGCCTTCTCGGCCCAGTCGGCCGGCAGCCGGTTCGCCATGCGGCGCTCGAATTCGGCCGCCTGCTGCGGATACTTCGCGCGGTACTGCGCGAACGCCGCATCCCAGTCGTGCTCGGTGCGCGCGCCCGCTTCCTTCGCGTTCCACGCCGCATAGACTTCCTGCGGAATCACGAACGGCGCCCACTTCCAGCCGAGCGCCTCGCGCGTCTTCGCGATCTCTTCCGCGCCGAGCGCCGCGCCGTGCACGTCGTGGCCGCCCGCCTTGGTCGCCGCGCCCTTGCCGATCACCGTCTTGCAGCAGATGATCGTCGGCTTGTCCGACAGCTTCGCCTTGGCGATCGCCGCGTCGACCGCGTCGACGTCATGACCGTTCACGTTCGGGATCACGTTCCAGCCGTATGCCTCGAAGCGCTTGGGCGTGTCGTCGTGGAACCAGTTGACGACGTCGCCGTCGATCGAGATGCCGTTGTCGTCGTACAGCGCGATCAGCTTGTTGAGCTTCAGCGTGCCCGCGAGCGAGCAGGCCTCGTGCGAGATGCCTTCCATCAGGCAGCCGTCGCCGAGGAACACATAGGTGTGGTGGTCGACGATCTTCGCATCGGCCTGGTTGAACTCGGCGGCCATCAGCGCTTCGCCGAGCGCCATCCCGACCGCGTTGGCGAGGCCCTGGCCCAGCGGGCCGGTGGTCGTCTCGACGCCCGGCGTGATGCCGTATTCCGGGTGGCCCGGGGTCTTCGAGTGCAGCTGGCGGAAGTTCTTCAGCTCCTCGATCGGCAGGTCGTAGCCCGTCAGGTGCAGCAGCGCGTACAGCAGCATCGAGCCGTGGCCGTTCGACAGCACGAAGCGGTCGCGGTCGGCCCAGTGCGGGTTCGCCGGATTGTGCTTGAGGTGGCGCGACCACAGCGCGACGCCGATTTCGGCCATGCCCATCGGCATGCCCGGGTGACCGGAGTTGGCTTGCTGGACGGCATCCATCGCGAGCGCGCGGATGGCGTTGGCCATCAGGGAGGTTGAGGCGGGAGACGAGGTCGTCATGTCGAGTCCGGAGAACGAGTCGAAAAAACGGGGTGCGGCATCCGGAAGCTCGCTGGACAGCCGGTCCCGGCGCGCGGTGCGGCGCCGGAGGGACGCGAAGCGGACGAGCAAACGGACAGGGCTGCAAAGCCACGCATTTTATCAGATGCCCCGCGCGCCGCCTTGATCGGCGCGGGCATCCGACCCGCTTTCCGGGTCGCGGGGTCGCCTTCTATAATTCAGGAATCGGAACCGTCCGCCGCCTCGCCCCCGTCCTTTCGTGCGCACCACGCTGCTTTTCCATCCGACTCCCGACACCGTCTACGGCTTCCCGAACGCGCGGCGGCTCGCGCGGGTCGTCTCGCCGTTCCAGCGCATCGAGGTCTGGGACACGCCGCAGCTCGGCCGCTTGCTGACGCTCGACGACCGGCCGATGACCTCGGTCGGCGACGAATTCATCTATCACGAATGCATGACGCATCCGGCCGCGCTCGCGCACCCCGCGCCGCGCAAGGCGCTCGTGCTGGGCGGCGGCGACGGCGGCGCGGCCCGCCAGTTGCTCAAGCATCCGGGCATCGAGCGGATCGTGATCGCCGAACTGGATCCGGACGTCGTGCGGATGGCGCGGCGCTACCTCGACGCGGTGCACCAGGGCGCGCTCGACGATCCGCGCGTCGAACTCGTGATCGGCGACGCCGCCCGCTACGTCGACGCCGCCTGCGAACATTTCGATCTCGTCGTGTTCGATCTCACGCCGCCCGATTCGCCGGCCGCGGGCTTGTACACGCCGGCGTTCTACGCGCGCCTGAAGCGGATCCTGACGCCGCAGGGCACGCTGTCGGTCCACCTCGGCTCGCCCTGGTTCCACGCGGCGCGCATCGGCGCGCTGCTCGCCGACCTGCGCGCCGCCTTCGCGGTGGTGACGCCGCTGTGCGCGAGCGTGCCGCTGTACGGCTCGCCCTGGCTGATGGCGATCGCGAGCGACGCGCTCGACGCGGCTGCGCTGTTCGCGCACGATGTCGCGGAACGGCTCGCCGAACGGCAGATCGACGGCCTGCGCTACTACGACGCCCGCCTGCATCCGGCGCTGTTCGCGCTGCCGCATCCGCTGCGCGATACACTCGGGATTCAGCGCTGACCCGCGTTCCATCTTGATGCGGCCCGGCCGCTCCATTGGAGAAACACCCATGACCGACCCACGTCCGGCCGGCGTCCCCTGGTTGACCCCGTACCTGACGGTGCGCAGCGCGCAGGCCGCGCTCGCGTTTTATCACGCGGCCTTCGGCTTCGACACCCGCGAACTGATCGACGAGGACGGCGCGATCATGCATGCGGAGATGTCGTATCGCGGCCAGCAGGTGCTGATGTTCGCGCCGGAAGGCGCGTTCGGCACCACGGCCCGCTCGCCGCGCTCCGCCGGCGCCCCCGCGCCGCAGTCGTTCTATCTGTATGTCGACGACGTCGACGCGGTCTATCAGCGCGCGCTCGACGCGGGCGCGACCGGCGTGAGCGCGCCGCAGGACCAGTTCTGGGGCGATCGCTTCGCGCAGATCGAGGATCCCGACGGCTACCGGTGGGCGCTCGCCCGCCATCTGCGCGCATGACGGCCGCCAGCACCGCGTCGGTGCCGCGCCTTCACGTCGATCTCGCGCTGCAGGAAGGCGCCACGCTCGCGCTGCCCGCCGACGTCGCGCGCCACGTACAGGTCCTGCGCGTCGCGCCGGGCGAACGGCTTGCGCTGTTCAACGGCGCGGGCGGGCAGTTCGACGCCGAGTTGATCGAAGTCGGCAAGCGCGACGCGCTCGTGCGGATCGGCGCGTTCTCGCCGCGCGAGGCCGAGGCGCCCTACCGGATCATGCTCGCGCAAGGCATCGCGGGCGGCGACAAGATGGACTGGCTGATCGAGAAGGCCGTGGAGCTGGGCGTCGCGCGCGTCGCGCCGCTGTCGACCGCGCGCGGCGTCGTGCGCCTGTCGGGCGAGCGCGCCGAGAAGCGCGTCGCGCACTGGCGCGGCATCGTGCGCGCCGCCTGCGAACAGTGCGGCCGCAACCGCCTGCCCGAGGTCGCGCCGGTGCGCGACCTCACGTCCTGGCTCGCGCAGCTGCCGGCCGAGCCCGCTCCCGGAGAACTTCGGCTGATGCTGTCGCCGCGCGCGAGCATCGGCTTCGCGCAATTGCCGGCCGGTGCGCCGACGGGCGAGGTGACGCTGCTGATCGGACCGGAAGGCGGCCTGTCGCCGGACGAAGAGGAGGCCGCGCGCGGCTGCGGCTTTACGTCGCTGCTGCTCGGCGCGCGCGTGCTGCGCACCGAGACGGCCGGCATCGCGATGCTGGCCGCGCTGGCCGCGCGCTGGGGCGGCTGGTAGCCGCCGGCGGCGGCCCGATGTGCATGTGAAAAGGCCCGCGGACAAGCGGGCCTTCGAAGGAGCGCGGCGCGGCGGCGCCCGCCCGCTTACGCGAACGAGTAGAACACGCGGAACGCGACCTTGCGCTCGGCCCAGAATTCCGCGGCCTCGCGGAACACGTCGAGCAGCGTCTCGCGGCCTTCCTTGTCGAACTTCTGCGCGATCGGCAGCGCCTCGAGCACGATCACGAAGCCGGGCTGCGCGCCCGCCTTGTGCACGAGGTCGGTCAGGCAATCGTAGAGCGCGTCGTAGTTCTTGCCGAAATGCTTCGGAAACAGGAACGAGGTCGCGATCGTCTCCAGCACTTCCTGCTTCGATTGCGCATTCCCGCAGTACGCATACAGGAAATGCTGGCCGAGCTGATTCGCTTCGTCAGCGAGATCCTGCACGCGGAACGCGCGGATCGACTGCACGAGGTTCGGTCGCACGGTCTTGAAAAGGCTCATAGGCTCCTCATTGGCTGAAAGCCCGGGGCTCGCTTCATCCGCCGGCGCACTGCCGACGTGCGCGCCCGCATGCAGCTTCTGCATGACGCGCTGAAACAGGTTGCCGTCGCCGGCAGCGAACAGATCCGCCGCCGACGTATCGTGCGCGTAGATGGTGTCGCTCATGCCGCTCATCCCGATGTCATTCAACAATACGTTTAAAACTGGCGTAGTGGTCGTCGGTGTAATAACAGGTGTCGACCCGCCGCAGAGGCCCGCCGCACACGATGCGCCGGGCGCCGCGGTTGCGCGCGCGCGGGGTCGGCACCGTGTACTCGTGATAATAGCCGCGCTTCATCTTCGGCAAAATACGCTCGTAGTTGCCGAACACCGAACCGTCCTTCGGATAAGGATAGGGCCCGCCGGAACCGATCAGGCCGAGCGTCGCCACGGCTTCGCGCGGCAACCGGGCCGTGCCGACCGTGTCGACCTGCCCTGCCGCCCCGTTCGCCGAGACGGACTCCCGCGCATAGGCGGCGGAAACCAGACTGCCCGTCGGGATGCCGACGTTACCCATCGCGACGATCGCGAAGACGGACGCGAGCGCGCCGTTGCGGAGCCACTTGCGTGCCATGAACCGGGGTTCCCGCTGTTAAATCAAGAGGTTGACGACCAAGAAAGGCGTAAGCGTAGCGCTATTGTCCTTTCGAATCAATGATCGTTTGGGAATTGAAAGGAAACAACTTAAGACAATGCCGCAAAAAACCACCCGTTCGGGTAATTTTTATCCCAACGAGGATAAGATTGCTTCCGCAGTGCTGGTCATGACGGGTATCTGCCTCCCCGTCACTCCTCGCGGCCCGAGGGCGGCCAGACATTGTGTAGTCGATTCGGGCGGCGGCCCCCCCGCTTTGCCCGGCAGCGTGCCCGTCGTCACACGGGCACGCTTTTTTTTGTCCGGCGCTCAGCGCACCGCGTTCACGTCGGCCACGAGCAGCGCGGCCATGTTGACGATCCGCCGCACCGTCGCCGATTCGGTCAGCACATGCACCGGCTGCGCCGCGCCGAGCAGGATCGGCCCGATCGCGATGTTGTTGCCGGCCGCCGTCTTCAGCAGGTTGTAGGCAATGTTCGCCGCATCGATGTTCGGCAGGATCAGCAGGTTCGCCTCGCCCTCGAGCGTCGAGGTCGGCAGGATTTCCTTGCGCAGCGCCGCGTCGAGCGCGACGTCGCCGTGCATCTCGCCGTCGACGCCCAGGTGCGGCGCGCGTTCCTGCAGGATCGCGAGCGTATCGCGCATCTTCTGCGCCGAAGGCGCATTGCTCGTGCCGAAATTCGAATGCGACAGCAGCGCAACCTTCGGCTCGATGCCGAAGCGGCGCACTTCCTCCGCCGCCATGATCGTGATCTCGGCCAGTTGCTCCGGGGTCGGATCGACGTTCACATGGGTGTCGACGAGGAAGATCTGGCGGCCGGGCAGCACGAGGCCGTTCATCGCCGCGAACACGCTGCAGCCTTCGCGCTTGCCGATCACCTGGTCGATGAAGTGCAGGTGACGGTGAGTCGTGCTGATCGTGCCGCAGATCATCCCGTCCGCCTCGCCCTTCTTGACCAGCATCGACGCGATCAGCGTGGTGCGGCGGCGCATCTCGACGCGTGCGAGCTGCTCGCTGATGCCCTTGCGCGCCATCATCTTGTGGTACGTCTGCCAGAAATCACGGTAGCGCTCGTCGTGCTCGGTGTTCACCACGGTGAAATCGACGCCCGGCGTCAGGCGCAGGCCGTAGCGCTGGATCCGGTGTTCGATCACCGCCGGCCGGCCGATCAGGATCGGCTTCGCGAGGTTCTCGTCGACGATGATCTGCACCGCGCGCAGCACGCGCTCCTCCTCGCCCTCGGCGAACACCACGCGCTTCTTCTCGGCCGGCGCGCCGCGCGCGATCTGGAAGATCGGCTTCATGGTGGTGCCGCTGTGGTACACGAACTGCTGCAGGTGCACCTTGTACGCGTCCATGTCCTCGATCGGCCGCGTCGCGACGCCGCCGTCCATCGCGGCCTGCGCGACGGCCGGCGCGATCTTGACGATTAGGCGCGGATCGAACGGCTTGGGAATCAGGTAGGCCGGCCCGAACGACAGATCCTGGATCCCGTAGGCGGTCGCGACGATGTCGCTCTGCTCCTGCTCCGCGAGCTCGGCGATCGCGTTGACGGCGGCGATCTCCATCTCGCGCGTGATCGTCGTCGCGCCGACGTCGAGCGCGCCGCGGAAGATGAACGGGAAGCACAGGACGTTGTTGACCTGGTTCGGATAATCGGTGCGGCCCGTCGCGAGCACCGCGTCGGGCCGCACCGCGAGCGCCGCCTCCGGCAGGATTTCCGGCGTCGGATTCGCGAGCGCGAGGATCAGCGGGCGCTCGGCCATGCCCTTCACCATCTCCGGCTTCAGCACCCCGCCCGCCGACAGCCCGAGGAAGATGTCCGCGCCGACCATCACCTCGGCCAGCGTGCGCGCATCGGTCTCGCGCGCGAAGCGTTCCTTGTCCGGGTCCATCAGCTCGGCGCGGCCCTTGTACACCACGCCGGCCAGGTCGGTGACGAGGATGTTCTCGATCGGCAGGCCGAGGTCGACCAGCAGGTCGAGGCACGCGAGCGCCGCGGCGCCCGCGCCCGACGCGACCAGCTTGACGTGCTTGATGTCCTTGCCGACCACCTTCAGGCCGTTGGTGACCGCCGCCGCCACGACGATCGCGGTGCCGTGCTGGTCGTCGTGGAACACCGGGATCTTCATCCGCTTGCGGCATTCGCGCTCGACGATGAAGCAGTCCGGCGCCTTGATGTCCTCGAGATTGATGCCGCCGAAGGTCGGCTCGAGCGCGGCGATCACGTCGACCAGCTTGTGCGGGTCGGATTCGTTCAGCTCGATGTCGAACACGTCGATGCCCGCGAACTTCTTGAACAGCACCGCCTTGCCTTCCATCACCGGCTTCGACGCGAGCGGCCCGATGTTGCCGAGCCCGAGCACCGCCGTGCCGTTCGTGACGACCCCGACCAGGTTGCTGCGCGCGGTGAAGCGCGCCGCGTTCAGCGGATTCTCGACGATCTCCTCGCAGGCGAACGCGACGCCCGGCGAATACGCCAGCGCGAGATCACGCTGGTTGATCATCTGCTTGGTCGGGGCAATCGCGATTTTGCCGGGGGTGGGGAATTCGTGGTAATCGAGTGCGGCTTCGCGCAGGTCGACTTTCTGGGAAGGCGTCGTGGGCATGAGTCAGTGTGACCGGATTAGAATAACTGTTCGGCACATTGTAGCGCCAATCCCTTGCACAAAGCCGTCGATTCGGGTGCAACTGCCGCGACCAAAACGCATGAAACGCCCCGGGCAAACCCGTAGGACAGCCTTACAATGTCCATCCCGTCAACGCTTGCGAATCCGTCCGCCGTGACCGCCGCCCCGCTCTCCGAATTTTCCCTGATCGACCGCTTCTTCGCGCGCCGGGCGCGCGGGCCGCGCGCGCGCGCCGCGCTCGGCATCGGCGACGACTGCGCGCTGCTCGCGCCGCGCGACGGCCGCCTGCTGGCGATCTCGACCGACATGCTGGTGTCAGGCCGGCACTTCTTCGCCGACATCGATCCGCACGCGCTCGGCCACAAGACGCTCGCGGTGAACCTGTCGGACCTCGCCGCGATGGGCGCGCAACCGCGCGCGTTCACGCTCGCCTGCGCGCTGCCGCGCGCCGACGCCGACTGGCTCGCCGCGTTCGCCGACGGGCTGTTCGAACTGGCCGACCGCTACGACTGCGAGCTGATCGGCGGCGACACCACGAGCGGCCCGCTGAACCTGTGCGTGACCGTGTTCGGCGACGTCGCGCCCGACGCGGCGCTGCGGCGCGACGCCGCGCGCGCGGGCGACGACGTGTGGGTGTCGGGCACGCTCGGCGACGCGCGCGCGGGCCTCGGCGTCGCGCGCGGCGAATGGTCCGCGGGCGCGGCCGAAGCCGCCGCGTTCCGGCGCGCGCTCGAGCGGCCGGAGCCGCGCATCGCGCTCGGCCTCGCGCTCGCGGGCGTCGCGCACGCGGCGCTCGACATCTCCGACGGCCTCGCAGGCGATCTGCTGCATATTCTCGAACGCTCGACCCTGCGCGCCGACATCGCGATCGACGCGGTGCCGCGCTCGGCCGCGCTCGCGACCCTGCCCGCCGGCATTCAACAGCGCTGCACGCTGGCGGGCGGCGACGACTACGAGCTGTGCTTCACCGCCGCGCCCGCCGCGCGCGCCGCGATCGAGGCGGCCGGCGCGCAGGCGGGCGTGGCGGTCACCCGGATCGGTACAATGAGCGGCCTGGCCGCGCCGGCCGACGCGCCCGCCATCACCTGGCGCGACGCCCAAGGCGCGCCGCTGTCCCTTTCGTTGCACGGCTTCGACCACTTTCATGCACATTGACCCGACGCAGTCCCCTGCCCCCGACGCGCCGCCCGCGCCCGCCCGCCCCGACCCGGCGGGCCCCGACGTGCAGCGCGTCGCGCGCCGCCGCGCAACCGTCGGCTTCATGTTCTCGCATCCGGTGCACATCGTGTCGCTCGGCTTCGGCAGCGGCCTCGCGCCGTTCATGCCCGGCACCTTCGGCACGCTGTTCGGCTGGCTGTCGTTCGTCGCGCTGAACCGCTACCTGACCGTGCCCGAGTGGTGGGCGCTGATCGTCGTCGGCTTCGTCGCCGGCATCTGGATGACGGGCTTCACCGCGAAGCGGATGGGCATCGCCGATCCGGGCCCGGCGGTCTGGGACGAGATCGTCGCGATCTGGCTCGTGCTGCTGTTCGTCGCGCCCGCGACCTTCCTGGAACAACTGGGCGCGTTCCTCGTCTTCCGCTTCTTCGATATGGTCAAGCCGCCGCCGATCCGCTATTTCGATCGCAACCTGAAAGGTGGCTTAGGCATCATGTTCGACGATCTCGTCGCGGCGTTCATGACGCTGCTCGTGATCGCGCTGTGGCGCTCGACCATCAACTGACGCACCGTCCACCGACCCCGGAACCCTTGCGATGCCCACCGATTCCGTCGTCCACCAGCTTGCGATCCGCGCAGGCAATCAACTGCGCGACCAGCACCTGATGCTCGCCACCGCCGAATCGTGCACCGGCGGCCTGATCGCCGCCGCGGTCACCGATATCTCGGGCAGCAGCGGCTGGTTCGAGCGCGGCTTCGTCACCTACTCGAACCAGGCCAAGAGCGAGATGATCGGCGTGCCGCCCGAGCTGATCGAGCGGCACGGCGCCGTCAGCGAGCCGGTCGCGCGCGCGATGGCCGAAGGCGCGCTGCGCAACAGCCGCGCGCAGGTCGCGCTGTCGGTCACCGGCATCGCCGGGCCCGGCGGCGGCTCCGAGCACAAGCCCGTCGGCACCGTGTCGTTCGGTTGGAGCAACCGGCTGCACACCACGGTGGAAACCGTGATCTTCAAGGGCGACCGCGAGCAGATCCGCACCCAGGCGGCCGCGCACGCGCTGCGCGGGCTGCTCACGCTGCTCGACGAGCAGGAGCGCTGAGCGCGGGCGTCACGCGCGGCGGTGCGCGTTGATCGCGTCGCGGGTCTGCTGCGCGACGCGGGCCGCCGCTTCGGCGAAGTCTTCGCCCGACTCCGCGTAGAGGATCGCGCGCGACGAATTGATCATCATCCCCGAGCCGTCCGCGGTACGACCCGCCATGACGGTCGCGCGCACGTCGCCACCCTGCGCGCCGACGCCCGGGATCAGCAGCGGCATGTCGCCGACCAGCCCGCGCACGACCTCGATCTCGTTCGGGAAGGTCGCGCCGACCACGAGACCGAGCTGGCCCGTCTTCGCATTCCATTTGCTCGCCGCCAGCTCCGCGACCACCTGGTACAGCGGGCGGCCGCCCGTGTCGAGGAACTGCAGGTCCGAACCGCCCGGATTCGAGGTACGGCACAGCACGATCACGCCGCGATCCTCATAGCTCAGGTACGGCTCGATCGAATCGAAACCCATGTATGGATTCACCGTGACCGCGTCCGCGCGATAGCGCTCGAACGCCTCGCGCGCGTACTGCTCGGCCGTGCTGCCGATGTCGCCGCGCTTCGCGTCGAGGACCACGGGCAGGCCCGGATGCTGCAGGTGAATGTGCGCGATCAGCCGCTCGAGCTGGTCTTCCGCGCGGTGCGCGGCGAAATAGGCGATCTGCGGCTTGAAGGCGCTCGCGTACGGTGCGGTCGCGTCGACGATCTCGCGGCAGAAATCGAAGATCGCGTCCGGCTGGTTCGCGAACTGGGCGGGAAAACGGCTCGGCTCGGGATCGAGACCGACGCACAGCAGCGAATCCGTACGTTGCCACGCGGCGCGCAGCGAATCGATGAAAGTAAGCGGGGAAGACATGACGGGCACTCGCGGCAAACCAGTTGGAGGAAGCCCGTATTTTACCCGCCCCGCCGCCCCGCCTCGCGCGCGTGCCACGCCGCGCGCGCATCGGTGCGCGCGACGCCGAAGCTGAACCGGCGCGCGAGCCGCTCGCCGGGCGCGAGCAGCGTCATCCCGTGGGCGGCCGCGCCGCCCGGCAGGTTCACCGCATTGATCGGATGGTCGACCGGCTCGAAGCAAAAGAAATCCTCGCCGCGCGGCGTATACAGCACGTAGCAGTCGGTGTCGGCCGACACCGTCAGCGCCAGGCCGCGGCGCGGCCACGCGATCGTCGCGCGGCCGCCCCAGCCCGTGAACGCGTGGTTCACGAGCTGCTCGGGCAGCGGATACGCGATCCCGAACTGCCAGGCGGGCGGCACGCTCACGTGCCGCTCGGGCAGCCAGTCGGGCCGCGCGAGCCACAGCCCGCTCGCCGCCGCCGCGAGTTCCGTCGCGTCGTCGCGCACCACGAACGGATGCAGCCCGAGCCCGAACGGCAGCCGCTGCCGGCCGACGTTCTCGATCGCGAGCGTGATCGACAACTGCGCGCCGTCGAGCGTGAATACCTGGGTCGCATGGTACGCGTACGGCCGCCCGTCGCGCCGGTCGAGCGACAGCTGCAGCGCGGTGTCGCTCGCCGCCTCCACCCGCCAGCGCGCGAGCCAGCCGTCACCGTGGATCGGCCAGCGCTCGTCCGCGCGGTTGCGCGCCACCTCGACCTCGCGGCCGTCGCAGCGAAAGCGCCCGTCGCCGATCCGGTTCGAATACGGCAGCAGCGGATAGCAGGCGAGCGCGTTCGGATCGGTGTCCTCGCGCGGCGTCGCGCAGTGCCGGAACAGCGGCGTCGGCGCGCCGTCGCCGCGCCAGTCGAAACGCGTGACGCCGCCGCCCAGGTGCGGCGCGACGTCGAGCCGCAGCTCGGGCGTCGCGAGCGTGACGACCGACGCATCGGGCGCGCCGACGCCTTGCGCGACCGCGGCCGTCTGCGGGCCCGGGCTGACGGGTTGCGCGGCGGCCGCGAGCCGCGCGCGGCGCGTCTGCGTGGTCGAATCGAAGGCGCGGGAGGCGGTGCCGGTCATCAGAAGCTCCTCGTCAGTCAGCAGTCGGCCGGGCCCGGCCGGTGCGGCGTTCAGGCCCAGCCGCCGTCCACCACCAGGTCCTGCGCGGTGATCATGCGGCTGTCGTCGGCCGCGAGAAACAGCGCCATGCGCGCGAGATCGGCGGGCAGCAGCTCGGCGCCCAGGCACTGGCCGGCCTGGATGGCCGCCCGCCCCGCATCGTCGAGCCACAGGCGGCGCTGCTTGTCGGTCATCACCCAGCCCGGCACCAGCGTGTTCACGCGGATCCCGAACGGCCCCAGCTCGCGCGCGAGGCCGCGCGTGAGCCCCTGCACCGCCGCCTTCGCCATCGTATAGACCGGGTAGCCGCCGTTCTTCAGCATCCAGCTGATCGAGCCGAGATTGATGATCGAGCCGCCGCCCAGCTGCTTCATGTCGTCGATCACGGCCTGCGCGGCGAAGAACTGGTGCCGCAGATTCACCGCGATGCCCGCGTCGAACGATGCGGGCGTCACGTCCGCGAGCGCATGCCGCACGTCGTTCGCCGCGTTGTTGACCAGCACCGCGAGCGGGCCGCAGCGTGCGCGCGCGGCCTCGACCGCGCGCCGCAGCGCATCGGTGTCGGTCAGGTCGCAGGCGGCGAACAGCGGCGCATGGCGCGCGCCGGCGAGCCGCGCGGCGAGCGCATCGCCCGCCTGCGCGTCGAGGTCGACGAACGCGACGCGCGCGCCCTGCTGCGCGAAATGCTCGACAAAGGCCGCGCCGATGCCGGTCGCGCCGCCCGTGATCAGCACGGCGCGGTCGACGAGGCTCGGATAGCGCGCGTCGCGGACGGAAGCTTCTGGGGTCATGCCGGGTCTCCTGGGAGCGGCGCGCGTTCAGTCGCGCGCGCCGCGATTCTTCAATTGATCGAGCAGCACGGCCGCGAGCAGGATCGCGCCGCGCACGAGGTACTGGTAGAACGCGTCGATGTTGAGCAGGTTCATGACGTTCTCGACCGTGCCCATGATCAGCACGCCGATCACGACGCCCGAGATCGTCGCGCGCCCGCCGAGCAGCGACACGCCGCCCAGCACGCACGCGGAGATCACGTTCAGCTCGAAGCCCTGCGCGGCGTTCGGCTGGCCGGAGGTGATCCGCGACGCGAGGATCACGCCCGCGAGCGCGGTCACCGCGCCCTGGACCAGGAAGATCCACACCCGGGTGCGCTCGACGTTGATCCCGGCGAGGCGCGACGCCTCGGGATTGCCGCCGATCGCGAGCGTGTTGCGACCGTACACGGTCTGATTCAGCATCACGCCGAACACGATGAAGCACAGCAGGGTGACCCAGATCGGCAGCGACACCCCGAACAGCGTGAGGCCGCCCAGCGCGATGAAGGTGTCCGACGACACGCCGACCGCCTGCCCCTTCGACACGATGAAGCCGAGCCCGCGCACGATCTCCATCGTCGCGAGCGTGGTGATCAGCGCGTTGATCCGCAGATAGGCGATCACCGCGCCGTTGACGAAGCCGATCGCGGCGCCGGCCGCGACCGCCGCGACGATCGCGACGAAGGTGTTGTCGGTCGCGTTCAGCACCATCGCGCACAGCACCCCCGAGAACGCGACGGTCGAGCCGATCGACAGGTCGAAGTCGCGCGACGCGAGGCAGAACATCATGGTGCACGCGACCATGCCGATCTGCGAGATCGACAGCGCGAGGCCGAGCATGTTGTCGATCGAGAAGAAGTGATCGACCGTCAGCGACATCGTGGCGAACATCACCACGAAGATCGCGATCAGGCTGTAGTCGCCGAGCAGCTGCCCCCAGGCGTGCCGGCGCGCGGGCTGGGCATCGTCGGCGGCCGGATGCGGCGCGGCTTGCGGAAGGTTTTCTCTGACTTGCATGGTTCTCGCTCCTGCGTCGCGCGGCCCTGCCGCGCGGTATCGTCCGTTCATGCCCGCGTCGCGCGCGGGCCGCCTGCCATCACGCGGCGCGCGCCGCCGGCCCCTGCGGCAGCGCGAGGTTCAGCACCGCCTGCTCGCTCGCCTGCGCGCGCGCCAGTTCGCCCGCGATGCGCCCCTCGCGCATCACGACGATGCGATCCGACACGCCCAGCACCTCGGGCAGCTCGGACGACACCATCACGATCGCGCAGCCGCGCGCCGCGAGTTCGTACATCACCTGATAGATCTCGTGTTTCGCGCCGACATCGATGCCGCGCGTCGGCTCGTCGAGGATCACGACCTTGAGGTCCGGCTCCGCGAGCCAGCGCGACAGGATCGCCTTCTGCTGGTTGCCGCCCGACAGGAAGCGGATCTTCTGGCGGCGGCTCGGCGTCTTGATCCGCAAGAGCGCGATGAAGCGCTCGGCGGTCTCGGCCTCGCGGCGCCGGTCGAGGAACATGCCCGCGCGCAGCGTGTGGCGGCGGCAGCTGATGTTGATGTTCTCCGCGACCGTCGCCATCGCGATGATCCCTTCCTCCTTGCGGTCCTCGGGACACAGCACGATCCCGTTCCGGATCGCGTCGCCGGTGCGCTTCACGTCGATCGGCGCGCCGTCGAGCAGCAGCGCGCCGCCGCGCTTGCGATCGGCGCCGTAGACGAGCCGCATCAGCTCGCTGCGCCCCGCGCCGACGAGACCGAAGAAGCCGACGATCTCGCCCGCGCGCGCCTCGAAGCTCGCCGGCTCGCGCAGCGCCTCGCCATCGAGCGCGCGCACCGCGAGCCGCACCTCGCCGAGCGGGCGCGGCGCGTAATGGTAGATGTCGCTGATCTCGCGCCCGACCATCTGGCTCACCAGCGTGTCGCGCGACACGCCGGCGAGCGCGGTGTGCGACGCGACCAGCCGACCGTCGCGGAAGATCGTGCAGGCGTCGCACAGCCGGTAGATCTCGTCCATCCGGTGCGAGATGTAGATCAGCGCGCGGCCGTCGCGGCGCAGATCGTCGACGAGCTTGAACAGCACCTCGGTCTCGCGGTGCGACAGCGAGCTGGTCGGTTCGTCGAGCGCGATCACGCGCGCGTTGCGCAGCAGCGCCTTGCAGATCTCGACCATCTGGCGCTGCGCGATCGACAGCCGGCGCAGCTTCGCGCGCGGATCGAGGTCGACGCCCATCGCCGCGAGCCGCTCGCGCACGAAGCGCTGCGCGTCGCCCTTGCGCACCCAGCCGAGGCGGCTCGGCAGCCGGCCGAGCAGCAGGTTCTCGGCCACGGTGAGATCGGGCACGTACTGCAGTTCCTGGTGAATCACCGCGACGCCCGCCGCGATCGACGCGGCGGCGCTCGGAAACCGCACCGCCTGCCCGTCGACCCGCACGCTGCCCGCGTCCGGCTGATACTCGCCGCCGAGAATCTTCAGGAGCGTCGACTTGCCCGCGCCGTTCTCGCCCATCAGGCCATGCACCTGCCCCGCGTGCACCTCGAACGAAATGCCGTCGAGCGCGCGCACGCCGGGAAAGCGCTTGCCGATATTGTCAAAACAGAGTGCCGCCGTCACGTCGCCTCCACTGTCCCGATGCCCGGGCCGCGCGCCGCCCGCGAGGGCCGCGCGCGGCCGTCCCTTACTTCGACGCCAGCCCCATCTTCTCGCGCACCTCGCCGACGTTGTCGCGCGTCGCGAGCATGCCGCTCGTGAGCGTCAGCGCGGGCGGCGCCTTGCCCGTGGTGATCCAGGCGTACATCAGGTCGGTGGTTTCCTCGCCATGGCGCTTCGGGCTGATGATCACGGTGCCGTAGAAGCCCGTGGGCTGCGGCTTCTTGAACTCGTTCAGCGCGGAGTCGGACCCGCCGATGCCGATCCCGATCATGTCGGCCGCCTTGAAGCCGCGCCCCTCGGCCGCGCGCACCGCGCCCAGCACCGCCTCGTCGTTGAGACCGTAGGCGATCCAGTGCTTGAACTGCGGATTCTTGGTGAGCGCGATGTTGGCCGCGTTGAAGGCGTTCTCGGTGTCGGTCCTGGCCTGCGGCGCGGCGACCACGTTCGCCTTCGGGAAGCCCGCCGCGACGAGCGCGTCGGTCGCGCCCGCGGTGCGGTCGTGCGCGGTCGGCAGCTGCTCGTAGGTGATGTCGATCGCGCCGACCTCGCTCATGTTCCAGCCGCGCCGCTTGATCTCGGCGGCGATGCCCTCGCCGGCCTGCTTGCCGATGTTGTAGGCGGAGATGCCCATGTGCGGCACCGCCTCGATCGGCTTGCCCGCGCCGTCGACGAGACGGTCGTCGACGGTCATCAGCTTGAGCCCGTGCGACTTCGCCTTCGCGACGATGCCCGGGCCCAGCTTCACGTCGGGCGTGCAGATGATGAAGCCCTGCGCCTTCTGCGCGGCGAGGTTGTCGATCGCGCTCATCACCTTCTCGCCGGACGGCGCGCCGATCTTCACGAGCGTGAAGCCCTTCTGCTGCGCGGCCAGCTCGGCGAACTTCCATTCGTCCTGGAACCACGGCTCCTCGGGCTGCTTGACCAGGAAGCCGATCTTCACCGGGTCCGCCGCGTGCGCGAGGGGGCCGCCCGCCAGCACCGCGCATGCGGCCGCCAGCGTCACAAACACTCTGCGTTTCATCTCGCCTGTCTCCTTGTCTCAATCCAATCGGATCCGGCCGCTTCTTTCTGTCGGCCCCGGCGCGCGCGCGGCCGTCGCGCGCCGGGTGCGGCGGCCCCGTCGGGCCGCCGGCTCGGCTCAATCGTGGTACAGCGCGGCGCGCCCGCCGTCGATCGTGATGCAGGTCGCGTTGATGAACGGCGCCTCGTCGGATGCGAGGAAGACGGCCGTCATCGCGACTTCGTCCGGCCGGCCGATGCGCCGCATCGGCTGGAGCGCGAGCGTGCGCGCGCGCGCGGCCGCCGGGTCGGGCTGGCCGTCCCACCAGTCGCGCGTGAGCGCGGTGTCGATGTAGCCGGGCGCGAGCGCGTTCACGCGCACGTTGCGCGGCGCGTATTCGATGCCGAGCGCGCGCGTGAGCCCGAGCACGCCGTGCTTCGCGACCGGGTACGGAAAGCAGCCCGGGATGATCGAGAACGCGTGCGTCGATGCGATGTTCACGATGCTGCCGCGGCCGCGCTCGGTCATGCCCGGCAGCGCCGCGCGGCAGCCGTTCCAGACGCCGTCGAGATCCACCGCGAAGCAGCGGCGCCAGTCGTCCTCGCTGAGCGCGAGCGGCTCGCTGAACACGTTGACGCCCGCATTGTTGACGAGGATGTCGAGCGGACCGAACGCCTGCTCCGTCTCGGCCACCGCGTCGCGCACCGCCTCCGCGCGCGTGACGTCGACGCCGAGCGCGCGCACCCGCGCGCCGGGCACCGCGCGCTCGATCGCGGCGGCCGTCTCCCGGCCGCGCGCGTGATCGAGTTCCGCGAGCGCGACGGCCGCCCCCTCGCGCGCGAACGCGAGCGCGATCGCCGCGCCGATTCCGCGTCCCGCGCCGGTGACGAAGGCCGTCTTGCCCGCGAGGCGATTCATCGCGCCGCCCCGCGCCGGGCGATGCGCAGCCCGTTGACGTAGGCGCGCGCCTGCGCGGCGGTCGCCGCGCTCGCCTGGCCCGGCCGGTACAGCGCCGAGCCGAGGCCGAAGCCGTTCGCGCCCGCGGCCAGGTACGGGCCCAGGTTGTCGGGCGTCACGCCGCCCACCGGCACGAGCGGCACCGCCGCGTCGATCACCGCGCGCCACGCCTTCACCGCGACCGGGCCCAGCAGCTCGGCCGGGAACATCTTCAGCGCGTCCGCGCCGGCCTTGAGCGCCGCGAACGCCTCGGTCGGCGTCGCGACGCCGGGCGTGCACGCGAGCCCGAGCGCCTTCGCGCGACGAATCACGTCGAGGTCCGCGTGCGGCATCACGATCAGCGCGCCGCCCGCGTCGCGCACCGCATCGACCTGCTCGACGCACAGCACGGTGCCCGCGCCGATCAGCGCATCGGCCGGCAGCGCGGCGCGCAGCGCGGCGATGCTCGCGAGCGGTTCGGGCGAATTGAGCGGCACCTCGATGAGACGGAAACCTGCTTCGTACAGCGCGACGCCATGCTGCGCGGCCTCGCCCGGCGTGACGCCGCGCAGGATCGCGATCAGCGGGCACGCGGCGAAGGCTTGCATCAGGCCCGCGTGCGGCGCGTACGGCGCGGGCAGGTTCGGTTCGGCTGACATCGTTTCGGATCCTCGGGAAAGACGGCTCATTGGGTCGCGCAGCGCGCCGCGTCGACGAGCCCCGCCTGCACGGCGACGCGCCACAGGCCGGCCTCGGCCGCGTGCTCCACCACGCGCGCGCCCGCGCAGCCGAACTCGGCCAGCGCGATCCGGTAGCGCGCGCACAGCGCGGGTTCGCCGATCAGGCGCAGCGGCTGGCGCGCGAGCGGCGCGGCGTGGCCGGCCAGCATCGCGTCGAGCGCATGCAGTTCGTGGCCGATCAGCAGGCCGGACAGATAGTCGGGCTGCGCGGACGGCGCGAGCCGCCCGGTCAGGCCCAGCGTTCGGGTGCTGAACGCGGTCGCGAGCAGGCCCGCGTCGCGCGCCTCGCGGGCCACCGCGACGCCGCGCCGGAACGCGGCCTCGTCGGGCGGCGCATCCGCCTGCATGGTGCGGCCGAGGATCGTGTGATCGCGCAGCGCCGCGAACAGCTCGCCCGTCATGTAGGTATGGAAGCGTTCGATCCGGCCGCCGCGCACCCACGCCCATTTGGCGTGCGTGCCCGGCAGCCCGATCAGCGCGCCGTCCGCGTCGCCGCCCAGCGACGGATCGCCCGCCAGCGCGCCGAGGATCTGGGTTTCCTCGCCGCGCATCACGTCGGGCAGCGCGCCCGGCATCAGCACGCCCGGCACGATCGCGAACGACGCGCCGCGCGTGGTCTCGACGCGCACCAGCGCGGCCGCGAGCGCATCGGCATCGGCGGGCGCGGCCACGTAAGGCGCCTCGCGCCAGCCCTGCGCGCTGCCGACCATGCCGGCCGCGAGCGTCGGCACGCCGGGCGCGCGATCGAGCCACGCGCCGCAGACCGCCTCGAACACCGCGTCGAACGCGTGCGCATCGGCCGCGCGCGGCAGGCGCATCACGCCGGCCGCGCGCGCCTCGGTCTCGATGACCGCGCCATCGGCGTCGAACAGGTAGGCGCGCAGCGAGGTCGTGCCCCAGTCGAGGCCGATCAGCGCGGGCGCCGCGGCGCGGGCGTGGGCGTGGGCCGTCATCGCTTGATCCGGCGCGTCGTCTGCGGCGCGCTCCAGCCGAGATCCGCGGAGATCGCGCGCGCCTCGCGCTGCACGAGCGGAATCAGTTCGTCCATGCGGTCGAGCGGCATGTACGGAATCGTGCTCGCCACCGACAGCGCCGCGACGATCGCGCCCGACGCGTCGCGCACCGGCGCGGCCACGCAGCGGATCGACGTTTCGTTTTCCTCCAGGTCGAACGTGTAGCCGCCCGCCGCGTAATGCGCCATGCGCTGCAGGAAGGTGTGCGTGTCGGGCCGCCGGTCGGGCTTGAAGTTGACGCCGGCCAGCGCGCGCTTCGACGCGTCGAACAGGTCGCCCCAGACCTGCGGTTCGAGGTCGAGCATCATCGCCTTGCCGATGCCGGTCGACGCGAGCGGCATCCGGTGGCCGATCCGCGAGCGCATTTCCAGGCCGCGCGTGCCGGGAATCTTGTCGATGTACAGCACGTCGTCGCCGTCGCGCACGCCGAGGTGGATGGTGTCGAGCGTGGCTTCCGCGAGCGCCTCGAGGTGCGGCCGCGCGACGGCCGTGAGCGGCATCTGCTCGAGCGCGATCGTGCCGAGTTCGATCAGCTTCGGCCCGAGCAGGTAGCCGCCCTGCACCTGGCGCAGGTAGCGCGCCTGCACGAGGCTGCTGACGAGCCGGTGCGTGGTGCTGCGGGTCGTGCCGAGCGCCGCGCCGATCGCGCGCATGTCGCGCGCGCCGCCCGCGACCGCTTCGAGGATCGCGAGGCCGCGCAGCAAGGTCTGCGTGCCGGCCTGCTGCGCCGCCAGGTCGAGCGGCGTGCCGGTCGCGCCGATGCTGTCGGCGAGCGCGTCGTCGGGCGTGACGTGATATTGGGCGGCGCCGTTCACGGCAAGCGTCACATGGGATTTGTTCATGATGCGAATGGACTCCGTCGGAGATCAGACCCGCGTCCGCGCGTCGCATCGCGTCGCCGGAGGGCGGGCGCGATGCGCGGCTGGTGATGGGCGAGCGGCCCGGCAAGCGTCATGGATCGATCTCCATATGCGGCCTCGGGCGCGCCGCGCGGCGCGAATCCACCGAAGCAGTTCGATGTGCTCCGGATTGTAGGGGGCGTCATTTCGATATCCAATATCTGAATGGATTGGTCAGATATTGGGATTTTCGATCGTACGCGCGAAAAATCGGGGGACAATGAAAACGGGCCCTGCCGCTGGTGCGGCAGAGCCCGTTCGCCCCAGGGGTTCATCGAGGGGCAGCGATGCGGCGCTTATTTCTGCGTCGCGCTTTGCGTCTGCATGTAGCGCTGCACGTCGGCGAACGATACGCGGCCGCTGCGGTTCGTATCGATCTGCTTGAAGTTGTTCGCGACGTAGCCGAGGCCGGCCGCGCGCGCCTGCGCCTCGGTCACGCTGCCGGTGTTGCGCGAGTCGGCGGCGGCGAACTGGCGCGCGAGCTTATCCACCACTTGCGCATGCAGCGCCGCGCCGGTGGTCTGGGTGCCGGCCGTCGGCTTGCGCGCCGCCGGCGGCACGTACGGGTCGCCGAGCTGCGCCTGGGCGGCGCGATCCGGCGCGGCGTCCGCGCTGTCCTGCGCACGCGCCGCCGGGACCATGGCCAGACCCGCGACGCACAATGCCGACCAGGCGATGAGCGATTGTTTCTTCATGTCAGGCTCCAATTGGAAATGAGGTCGTCGGCCGTGCGACGGCGCGCGCCGCGCGCGCGTCCGTCGGCCGGCCGGGGCGTCAGCGCGCGGCGGGCGCCGCCTGGTAGAACGCCACCAGGTCCGCCTTCTCCAGCGGCCGCGACGTGTCGTCCAGATAGATCATGTGTCCGCCCGAGTAGTGCTGGAAGGTCAGGTTGGGCTGCGTGCCGAGACGGGCCAGATCCAGCTCCGTCTGATAGAACGGCGTCGCGAGATCGTGATATCCGTTCAGGGACAGGACCTTGAGCGACGGGTTGAGCGTGAGCGCCGCGGCCAGGTCGGGAATCGTGTCCGGCATGGCCAGCCCGTCGTGGCTCCAGTCCCAGGTGTTGATCGCGTTGCTCTCTACAGCATAGGCCGTTTTCGCCGAGTACTTGAGCACGTTGGGCAGATAGGTGCCGATCGTGCTCGTGAACGGCTGCGTGATGAAGGTGCTCGACGGATCACCCTCCGAGGCCAGCGGGCTGTTGACCGGCACGTTCACGCGCGCGTCGTAGCGGCCGATCAGCGTGCCCGGGATCAACGCCAGTTGGTAGCTGTTGTCGTAGGTCGTCGGCAGCAGGTTGAAGTCGGCGTTCCACAGCGCGGCCTGCGCGCCCGTCGCGTTCGCCATCGTCGTCACGAGCGCCGCGCTCGGCGGCGTGTTGCTCGCGAGATAGGCGTTCACCGCCGGGACATAGGTGCCGGCCGTCAGGAGCCGCATCTGGTCCGCGTACTGCGCCGGGTCGCCCGGGTTCGGGTTGTCGAGCCGGTAGTACGCGCCGACCTCGCCGTAGCTCGGTGCGTAGCCCGCGCAGCTGACCGCGCTCGTGCCGTCGTTGCCGTTGCCCACGCCGCTGCTCGCCATGTCGCAGTTGCTGTTGTAGTTGAGGATCGACGATTGCAGCACGACGCCGTCGAGCTTCACGCCGGCCGTCTCGAGCAGGTTCGCGAGCACGTCGGTGCGCGGCGTGCCGTAGGACTCGCCGAACAGATACTTCGGCGACGCGCCGCGCTGGTTCGCGGCCAGATAGCGGACCACGAAATCGCGGAACACGCCGGCATCCTCGTCGACGCCCCAGAAGGTCTGGTTGGTGTTCGGCGCGACCGCTTCCGAGTAGCCCGTGCCGACCGCGTCGACGAACACGAGGTCGGTCGTGTCGAGCAGGCTCTCCGCGTTGTCGACGAACGGGAATTGCGAGGGCGTGTTCGGGTCGCTCGTCTCGATCCGCTTCGGTCCGAACGAGCCGAGGTGCAGCCAGACCGTCGACGAACCCGGGCCGCCGTTGTAGAAGAACGTGACCGGGCGCTGCGCGGCCGGCTGGTTGTCGGCGGTGTACGCGATGTAGAAGAACGAGGCCTCGGGCTGGCCGGTTTGCGGATTGCGCGCGACCAGATGCCCGGTGGTGGCGGTGTAGCTGATGGTCTTGCCGTTCAGCGTGATCTGGTGGTGCGTGACGGCCGCCTTCTCGGTGGCCGCCGCCGCGCTCAACGACGCGCGGGGGCTGGACGAATAACGATTGGGATCGGCGTAAGGCTGGTCGGCGGATGCCGCGCTGTTGTTCACCGTGCTGCTCGCGCTGGCGGCGCTCGCGACTGGACCACCGTCGTCGCCGTTGCATGCCGCCAGAAGCAGCGAAGAGAAAACCATTCCTAATAACAGCTTCGTTTTACTCGCTGGCATAGTCGTTTTCCTTCTTTTCGTGTTGTCGTGCCGAGCTGCCGGTCAGGCGGCCCCCCACCTTGCTCGATCGGCCGATAAGCCAAGGCGAGGGCCAATATACGCGAGGCCATTCGTTTTGAAAAATACGGAAACATTTGAAAGAAACAGGTGGAATTTTGTCCTTTCAATTGCATGTTTTTGATTCAGACCAACACCATTCATTCAGCTGACTATTTCATTGGCAGTGCTGTCGACGGCGCTCAAACCGACAATCCCGCGCACACTTTGGTTACCAATGGCCGACCGCGGCCAACCATTGATCAGGAGCCTGAAATAGATGAAGTAATCGAAACAGACGACGCGTAGCCGTTTTGAAAGCCGCTTTCCGCGACGCTTCTGCGACGCTTCACGAAGGCGAAGAAAACCTGAGGGGGAAACGGGGATGCGCGAGCGCGCGCCCGGCTTACTGCGAGGCCGGCAGCTCGGCCGCGCCCATGCGCCGGGTGATGACGCCCGCGCGCTGCGAGAGATAGGGCGAACCGCGATGCGCGTCGAAATATTTCGGACTCGGCAGCATCACCGCGAGCCGGGCCGCCTGCCATGCGCTCAGGCGGCTCGCGGGCACCCGGTAGTAGTAGCGCGCGGCGGCCTCGGCGCCGTACACGCCCTTGCCGAACTCGACGGAATTCAGATAGATCTCGAAGATGCGCTCCTTGTCCAGCAAGGTCTCGAGCATCCAGGTGATGATCAGTTCCTGGCCTTTGCGGACGTAGCTCTTCTGGCTCGACAGGAACAGGTTGCGGGCGAGCTGCTGGCTGATCGTCGAACCGCCGGAGACGATCCGCCCCTTTGCCTTGTTGCGCTCCCACGCCTGCAGGATCGCGTCGACTTCATAGCCGTTGTTGTTCGCGAAGTCGGCGTCTTCCGACGCGATGATCGCGCGCTTCAGGTTGCGCGAGATCTGCTCGTAGGGTACCCACTGGTGCTGGATCGCGACGGGCGGTTGCGCGGCGGACAGGCGCCACGCGTCGGCGCGCATGAAGGCGGTCGACGACGGATTGAGCACCGCCCACAGGCCGATCTGCGCGAAATAATAGAGTTGGGTCGCGGCCCACGCGCCGGCCAGCACGAGCGACGCGTAGACCAGCCAGCGCAGCGGACCCGCGCGCCGGGCCACCCCGACGCCGGCCGCGCCGCCGTGTCGCGGCAGCACGCTCAAGACCGGCTCAGGGCCGCGCGCAGGGCGGCCAGCACGGGCGCGCTGTCGGGGCGCACGCCGCGCCAGATCCGGAACGATTCGGCCGCCTGCTCGACCAGCATGCCCAGCCCGTCGGCCGCGCGCGCGCCGAGCGCCGTCGCGTGCTGCATGAACACCGTCGGCTGCGCGCCGTACATCATGTCGTAGGCGAGCGTCGCTGCGCCGAACGCGGCCGGGTCGCACTCGGGCAGCGCCGCGTCGAGGCTGCCCGCCGTCGCGTTGACGATCACGTCGTAGGGCGCGCGCCCGACCCGCTCGGCCCCGCCGCCCGCGAGCGTGCAGCCCGCCTCGTGCGCAGCCTGCGAGAACTGGCCGGCCAGTTGCTCCGCCTTGCTCGCCGTGCGATTGACGATCGTCAGCGACAGCGGCGCGCGTTCGAGCATCGGCAGCACCACGCCGCGCGCCGCCCCGCCCGCGCCGAGCAGCAGGATCCGCGCGCCGGCGAGACGCACGCCGAGGTTCGCTTCGATGTCGCGCACCAGCCCGACGCCGTCGGTGTTGTCGCCGTGGATGCCCGCCGCATCGATGCGCAGTGTGTTGACCGCGCCCGCCGCGGCCGCGCGCGGCGACAGCGTGTCGGCAAGCGCATGCGCTTCGAGCTTGAACGGCACCGTGACGTTGAGTCCGCGGCCGCCGGCGGCGGCGAACGCGCGCACCGACTCGACGAAGCCGTCAAGCGGCGCGAGCCGGTGCGTGTAGTCGAGCGCCTCGCCCGTCTGCTCGGCGAAGCGGGCATGGATGAACGGCGACTTGCTGTGCGCGACCGGATTGCCGATCACCGCGTACTGGTCGCGCACGGCGTTCATGCCGCCCGCTCCGGGTTGCCGTCCGCCGCGGGCTCGTCCGCCGGCGTTGCGTCGGCCTCCGGCGCCTCGGCAAGCGCTTCCGCTTCGCTCTCGGCCGATGCGTCGGCGGCGTCGAGCAGGGTTTCGTCGCCCGGCGAGTCGTCGCCCGGCGTTTCGTCGCCCGGCGTTTCGTCGCCCGGCGAATCGTCGCCCGCCTCGTCCTCATCGTCGGCCGGCTCGCCGCCCGACACGACCGGCGCGTCAAGCACGCTCACGAGCCGCACCGATGCCTCGACCGTCAGTTCGTCGATCGACATCACGTCGAGCAGCACGCGCGTGCCGCGCGCATGCACGCCGAGCGCGGGCACGTGCAGCAGCAGCGGCACTTCCTCGAGGCGCACCAGGTCGCCCTTCACGACGGTCGCGGCCACCTGCTTGCGGCCCTCCTGCGTGATCCAGCGCAGACACCAGAAATACTCCATGCGGCGCTGGTGGTCGGCGTACGCGCCATAGGTGTCGTCGAAGCCCTGCACGACGGCATAGAGATCGGCGTCCTTCGGCTTGAACGGCGCGGCGAGCTTCGCCGTCACGCCATGCTGCACGCACGCGAGCAGCTGCCATTGGTTGACGAGGTCGACGTAGCGGCGCAGCGGCGAGGTGCTCCACGCATACTGCGCGACGCCCAACCCTTCGTGCGGCGCGGCGCTGGTCTGCATGCGGGTGCGCTTCGGGCCGCTCGGCATGCCGAACGCGCGCTGCGAGCGGTAGATGCCGGGCACGCTGTGGTCGTGCAGGAACGCACCCCAGGTCGAGTTCGCGAGAATCGCCAGCTCGGACACGATCAGGTCGAGCGGCGAGCCGCGCCGGCGCGGCGTGATCGTCACGTGCTCGCCTTCGACGTAGAAGTTGAAGTCGGTGTTGCGCTGCACCTCGCGCTTCAGCCCGTAGCCGGCGCGCGCGACCTGGCGCTTCTCGAACAGCGCCTGCGCGAGCGGCCACAGCACCGCGATGTCATCCTTGTGCGGATACTCGCCGCTGCCGGCCGCGAGGGAATCCTCGGTCACCAGCTCGTCGAGCGTGTTGTGGCGCAGGTTGTGCTTGATGAACACCCGTTCGGCGCGGGTCTCGTTCGCGACGATCTCCTGCGTCTCGCGATTGACGATGATGTAGAGCGACAGCGCCGGACGGTAGTCGCCCTCCTTCAGCGTGAACACCTCGACGACGTCGTCCGGCAGCATCGTGATCTTGTCGCCGGGCATGTAGACGGTCGACAGCCGCGCGCGCGCGATCGCGTCGACCGCGTCGCCGCGCGTCACACCGAGCGCGGGCGCCGCGATGTGCACGCCGACCCGGATCCGGCCGTCGGACAGGTGTTCGACCGAGAACGCATCGTCGATCTCGGTGGTGGTCACGTCGTCGATCGAGAACGCCTCGACGTTCGCGCGCGGCAGGTCATCAGGCAGCGCGCCGACCGTGACGGGCGGGAAGCCCGTGCCGTGCGGGAAGAATTCCGCGAGGAAGCGCGCCTCGTGCAGCGCGCGCGCGGACGGAATGCCGCCGCATTCGAGCATCAGCCGCGCGGCCGATTCGCCGCGCGCGCCGGCCGCCGATTCGAGCGCCTTGTATTCGATCGAATTCTTGTCCGGCCGCGTGAGCAGCGCGAGCGCCTTGCCCGCGAATGCCTCGGGCAGCCGGCCCGCCTTCAGTTCCTCCTCGTAGCCCGCCTGCACGAGCGCCTGCTGACGCTTGCGTTCGAGCGCGGCGAGCGCCATCTTGAGCTGCTCCTCGGGCGCGCGCTGATACTGGCCGCGGCCCTTGCGGCGGAAATAGACGGGCGAGGCGTGCAGGCGCAGCACCAGCGCCGCGCGCTCGACCGCGCCGTAGCCCGCGCCGTAGTAGTCGTCGGCGAGCGCGCCATAGGCGAACTCCTCCTCCGGCGCGCATTCCCACAGAAAATCGAGATCGATCTGCTGCGCGGCGGCGTCCGCCTGCTGCATCAGTTCGCCCGCGGCGGGTTTTTCGAATTCGATCAGCACGTCCTTCGCGCGGACCTTCGCGCGCCGGCCGCCCGGCAATTCGACCTGAAAGGCGTCGCCCTGGCGGGACAGCACGCTGCCCGCCTTGAAACTGCCCGATTCCTCGAAGAAAACGTTCACTCAGTACTCTCGTTCAGACTTCAGGGCGCCGCGCCTCCCGCGAGGGAGACGCCGCGCCGCGTTGGATGGTGTGTGCGGTTGGCCGGGCCGCCCCGGCCGACTGACCGACTAGCGGACGTCGCAGAAAGCGAGCACGTCGTCGAGATAGTCGGCGAATTCGCTGATGCCGTGATCGCTGCCTTCGATCACCCGGGTGCGCGCGCCGGGATAGTGCGCGAGCATCTGGCGGTAATCGAGCACTTCGTCGCCCGTCGCCGCGATCAGATAGTAGCGCTCGGGCCGCGTGATCGCCGCGACGCGCAGCGCGTCCAGTTCGTCGAGATGCCGCGGCTCGACGACGATGCTGCCGCCGCCGTGCCACAACGGCTGCTCACCCAGGTGGTGACTGAGGTCGTGCTGCGGCGTGGTGGCCGGATTCAGCAGGACCGCGCGCCAGCCGTGGCGCTCCGCGAGCCAGGTCGCGTAGTAGCCGCCGAGCGAGCTGCCGATCACCGTCACCTCGTCCGCCGCCGCGCCGGCCACGGCCGCCTCGGCGGCCGCCACGGCGTCGAACGGCGACACCGGCAGCGCCGGGCAGCGCCAGATGTCCGCGCGCCCCCGTTCCGCGAGCCGTGCGGCCAGCAGTTGCGCCTTGAAGGACTGCGGCGACGAGCGGAACCCGTGCAGATACAGGATCACGCGGCGCTCCCGCGCGCCGACAGCGCATCGAGCAGCAGCTGATGCACGCCGCCGAACCCGCCGTTGCTCATCACGAGCACCTGGTCGCCGGGACGCGCGGCCGCCGTCACCGCCTTCACCAGCGCGTGCAGGTCGTCGAACGCATGCGCCTTCGCCCCCAGCGGCGCGAGCGCGTCGGCGAGACTCCAGCCGAGCGCGTCGCGGCCGCTGCCGGGCGCGCCGTAGCCGAACACCAGATCGGCGTCGGCAAGGCTCGCGGGCAGCTGCGCCTTCATCACGCCGAGCTTCATGGTGTTCGAACGCGGCTCGAGCACCGCAAGGATCCGGGTGTTTTCGCTGCCGATCCGCGCGCGAAGCCCGGCGATCGTGGTTTCGATCGCGGTGGGGTGATGCGCGAAGTCGTCGTAGACCGTCACGCCGTCGACGCTGCCGCGCACCTCCATCCGACGCTTCACGTTGCGGAACGTCGACAGCGACGCCGCCGCCTGCGCAGGCGGCACGCCGACGTGGCGCGCGGCCGCGATCGCGGCCAGCGCGTTCTGGCGGTTGTGTTCGCCCTGCACCGCCCAGTCGACCTCGCCGACCCGTTCGCCGCGCGCATACACGGCGAAGCGCGCGTCGACCGGCACGCCGTCCTCGACAGGCAGCGCCTGCCAGCCGCCGTCGACGCCGAAGCGCTCGACCTCGCTCCAGCAACCGCGCGCGAGCACCCGGTCGAGCGCGGCCTCGCGGCCGTTGCTCACGAGCCGGCCCAGGCCCGGCACGGTGCGGACCAGGTGATGGAATTGCGTCTCGATCGCGGCGAGATCGGGGAAGATGTCGGCGTGATCGAATTCCAGGTTGTTCAGGATCGCGGTCCGCGGCCGGTAGTGGACGAACTTCGAGCGCTTGTCGAAGAAGGCGGTGTCGTATTCGTCGGCCTCGATCACGAAGAAGCTCGAATCGGTGAGCCGCGCCGACACGCCGAAGTTCAGCGGCACGCCGCCGATCAGGAAGCCGGGGTTGAGGCCGGCGTCCTCGAGCAGCCAGGCGAGCATCGAGCTGGTGGTGGTCTTGCCGTGGGTGCCCGCGACGGCCAGCACCCATTTGCCGGCGAGCACGTGCCCGCCGAGCCACTGCGGACCGGACGTATACGGCAGCCCGCGGTCGAGGATCGCCTCCATCAGCGGATTGCCACGCGACACCACGTTGCCGATCACGAACAGGTCCGGCTTCAGGTCGAGCTGCTCGACGCCGTATCCTTCGATCAACTGGATGCCCTGCGCCTCGAGCTGGGTGCTCATCGGCGGATAGACGCCCGCGTCGCACCCCGTGACCGTATGGCCGGCCTCGCGCGCGAGCACGGCGAGACCGCCCATGAAGGTGCCGCAGATGCCAAGAATGTGGATATGCATAGAACAGTCGCGCCGCATCGGCGTAGAGTCGAAGACGTAGGCCCGGCAACGGCGCGCGCCGCCCGCATGGGTGGCGCGCCTGCCGCCGCGCGAAGGCCGTTATTGTAACTGACGGTCCCGCCGAGCCGGTCCCGCCGTGCCGGCCTTGCCGCAACGGGCCCGCCGCACCGACCTCGCTGCCGCGGCTTGCCGCCGCGCGGGTTGCGGCGGGCCGATCTAGTATGATGGGCGCATCATGTCTCGAAAACCCTTACTCGATCCGCGTCGCGTGCGCGAGGAAATCGCCCTGGCCGCGGCTCGCCTGATCGCCGAAGATGGGCTCGATTACGCGGGCGCCAAGCGCAAGGCCGCGCGCCAGCTGATCGGCGATACGCGGATTGCGGGCGAATGGCTGCCGGATAACGACCAGATCGAGGCGGAACTGCACGAATACCTGGCGCTGTTCCAGTCGGACACGCAGCCGGCCGAGCTGCTGCGCCTGCGCGAGATCGCGCTTGCCTGGATGGCACGGCTCGCGCAATTCAATCCGTATGTCACGGGCGCCGTGCTGAATGGCACCGCGAACGCACACTCGGACATCCATCTGCAGACCTTCTCCGACAGCCAGAAGGACGTGGCGATCTATCTGCTGAACGAGAACATCCAGTACGACGTATCCGAGACCCGCCACTTCGCGGGGCGCGGCGAAGTCGAGACGCTGAGCTTCCTGTGGCGCGAGCGCCGCGCCGCGGAGCCCGTCGGCCTGCATGTCTCACTGTATACAAGCGACGACCTGCGCGGCGCGGTCCGGGCCGACGCGCGCGGCCGGCTCGCGCGGGCCGACGCGAACGCGCTGCGCGCGCTGCTCGGCGGCGCCGGCACTCCTTTGAACGCGGAATTGAACGGATGATGAATACCAAACGAATCCTGGCGGGCGCCGCGGTCGCGGCGATCGCCATCGTCGGCGGCTTTGCCGCCGGTCACTGGGTGCGCGGCGGCTCGCTCGAGAACACGGCCGAGGCCGCGCCCGCGAAAGGCAACGCGGTCGACATGCTGTGGGCCGCGCCGATGACCGACGCCGACGGCAAACCGCAAGTGCTGACCGCTTTCAAGGGCCAGAAGGTCGTCGTCAATTTCTGGGCCTCGTGGTGCGGCCCGTGCGTCGAGGAAATGCCGGAACTCGTGCGCCTGTCGCACGAATACCGCAAGAAGGGCATCCGTTTCATCGGGATCGGGGTCGATTCCGAGAAGAACGTGAAGGCCTTCCTGCAGAAGGTGAAGGTCGACTACCCGGTGTTCGTCAGCGGCTACGCGGGCGCGGACCTCGCCCGCCAGTTCGGCAACAGCGCGGGCGCGCTGCCCTTCACGGTCGTCATCGACGAAACCGGCAAGGTTCGTGAGACAAAATTGGGGCAAATTCAGCCGGATGCCCTGAAACGCACGCTCGACGCGCTCTGATCGCGTGAATTTTGGTTCTGCGCGTTATGCGCAGAACCGGCCTGATTGACATCAAAATCAATGCAGTTAGCTGATTGTTAAATCGCGAAACGATGCGCCACGCTGGTCGCGCGCCGCGGACCATTCGGCAAAACTAGACAAATTTCTCTAATCAGCGCTAAAGTTCGCGCAATTCCGCAGAAAAAGAAGCGACCATGACACGATTGCTGGTGCTGCACGGCCCCAACCTGAACCTTCTCGGCACCCGGGAACCGGAGGTGTACGGCCGCGTGACGCTTGCGCAGATCGATCAGGCGCTGACCGAGCGGGCGCAGCAGGCCGGCGCCGAACTGGCGTCGTTCCAGAGCAATCATGAAGGCGCGCTCGTGGACCGGATCCAGGCGGCCCGGAATGAGCAGACCGACTTCATCCTGATCAATCCGGCCGCGTACACGCACACGAGCATCGCGATCCGCGACGCGCTCGCGGGCGTCGGGATACCGTTCGTGGAAGTGCATCTGTCGAACGTGCACCGTCGCGAACCGTTCCGGCAACACTCCTATTTGTCAGATCTCGCCGACGGCGTGATCTGCGGCCTCGGCTGGCGCGGTTACCTCTACGCGCTCGACTACGCGCTCGACAAGCTGCAAGGCGCGTCGCGCGGCTGATTGATCAAGAACTCGATTCAACGCCGGTTCAAACCGGCGTTTCACGTATTGAAAAGGGGAACTCCCGATGGATCTTCGTAAGCTGAAAACTCTGATCGACCTCGTCTCCGAATCCGGCATCTCCGAGCTGGAAGTCACCGAAGGCGAAGGCAAGGTGCGCATCGTCAAGAACGCGCCGCCGGTCTATGTCCAGCAATCGAGCGGTTTCGCCCCGCAAGTCAGCATGGCCCCGGCCGCCGCGCCTCTCGCCGCCGAAGCCGGCGCACCGGCCGCGGCCGGCGCGGCCCCCGCGGCCAGCGCGCCGCAGGGCCACGTGGTCACCTCGCCGATGGTCGGCACCTTCTACCGCGCACCGTCGCCGGGCGCCGATCCGTTCGCCCAGATCGGCGACACCGTGAAGGAAGGCCAGACCCTCTGCATCATCGAAGCGATGAAGCTGCTCAACGAGATCGAATCGGACAAGGCAGGCGTCATCAAGGAAATCCTCGTCGACAACGGCCAGGCGGTCGAGTACGGCCAGCCGCTGTTCGTGATCGGCTGACGAGCCGTCGTGCGAACAGCCTCGCGGACCGCCGCGCGCCCTCGCGCTGCGCGACGCCGATCCTCTTAAGGCGCGCCTCGCGCGCGCCCCTTGAAGAGACGAATACTCGTTATGTTTGAAAAAATCCTCATTGCCAATCGCGGCGAAATCGCACTGCGCATCCAGCGCGCGTGCCGCGAGCTGGGCGTCAAGACGGTCGTCGTCTATTCGGAAGCCGACAAGGAAGCGAAATACGTGCGGCTCGCCGACGAAGCCGTCTGTATCGGCCCGGCGCCGTCGAACCTCAGCTACCTGAACATGCCGGCGCTGATCAGCGCGGCCGAAGTCACCGATGCCGAGGCGATCCACCCGGGCTACGGCTTCCTGTCCGAGAACGCCGACTTCGCCGAGCGCGTCGAGCAATCGGGCTTCACCTTCATCGGGCCGCGTCCCGACACGATCCGCATGATGGGTGACAAGGTCACCGCGAAGCAGACCATGATGCGCACCGGCGTGCCCTGCGTGCCGGGTTCGGACGGCGCGTTGCCGGACGATCCGAAGGAGATCGTGAAAATTGCGCGTGCGGTCGGCTATCCCGTCATCATCAAGGCGGCGGGCGGCGGCGGCGGGCGCGGGATGCGCGTCGTGCACACCGAGGCCGCGCTCGTGAATGCGGTCAACATGACCCGCGAGGAAGCCGGCCGTGCGTTCGGCAATCCACAGGTCTATATGGAGAAGTTCCTCGAGAATCCGCGCCACATCGAAATCCAGGTGCTCTCGGATTCGCACAAGAACGCCGTCTGGCTCGGCGAGCGCGACTGCTCGATGCAGCGCCGCCACCAGAAGGTGATCGAGGAAGCGCCGGCGCCCGGCATCGCGCGCCGCCTGATCGACCGGATCGGCGATCGCTGCGCGGACGCCTGCAAGAAGATGGGCTACCTCGGCGCGGGCACCTTCGAGTTCCTGTACGAGAACAACGAGTTCTACTTCATCGAGATGAACACGCGCGTGCAGGTCGAGCACCCGGTGACGGAGCTGATCACCGGCGTCGATATCGTGCAGGAACAGATCCGCATCGCGGCCGGCGAGAAGCTCGGCTTCCGCCAGCGCGACATCCAGTTCCGCGGTCACGCGATCGAGTGCCGGATCAACGCGGAAGATCCGTTCAAGTTCACGCCGTCGCCGGGCCGGATCACGTCGTGGCATACGCCGGGCGGCCCCGGGATCCGCGTCGATTCGCACGCGTACAACGGCTATTTCGTGCCGCCGAACTATGATTCGATGATCGGCAAGCTGATCTCCTACGGCGCGACCCGCGACCAGGCGATCCAGCGCATGCGCATCGCGCTGTCGGAAATGGTGGTCGAAGGCATCCTGACCAACATCCCGCTGCACCGCGAGCTGATGCTCGACGCGAAGTTCGTCGAGGGCGGCACCAGCATCCACTACCTCGAAAACCGTCTGGCGGAACGCCAGCAGGTCGCACGGGACGAAGCGTAAGCCATGAGCTATCGGGAACTCGTCGTCGAACTCGCGCGCGAGCACGCGGAAGCCCTGTCGGACGCGCTGCTCGACCTCGGCGCGCTGTCGGTGTCCGTCGAGGACGCCGACGCGGACACGCCGGACGAGCAGCCGCTCTTCGGCGAGCCCGGCCTCACGCCCGAACGCACCGCATGGCAGCGTTCGCGCGTGGTCGCGCTGCTCGATGCGCAGCGCGAGCCGGCGGTGCTGCTCGCCGCCGCCGCCAATGCGCTGGGGCTGGCGGATACGCCCGCCTTCAGCGTGCGCGAAGTCGCGGAGCAGGATTGGGTGCGGCTCACCCAGTCGCAATTCGAGCCGATCCCCATCGGCGAGCGGATCTGGGTGGTGCCGTCGTGGCACGCGGCGCCGGATCCCGACGCGCTCGTACTCGAACTCGATCCGGGCCTGGCTTTCGGCACGGGCAGCCATCCGACCACGCGGCTCTGCATGGAATGGCTCGAGCAGACGGTGCGGCCCGGCCAGTCGGTGCTCGACTACGGCTGCGGCTCGGGGATCCTCGCGATTCTCGCGCGCAAATGCGGCGCGCAGCCGGTGACCGGCATCGACATCGACCCGCAGGCCGTCGAATCGGCGCGCCAGAACAGCGCGCGCAACCACGCCGACGTGACCTACGGGCTGCCGGACGATTGCCCGGCGGGAGAATTCGACATCGTGGTGGCGAACATCCTGTCGAACCCGCTCAAGCTGATGGCGTCGATGCTCGCGTCGAAGGTGAAACCGGGCGGGCGCCTCGCGCTGTCGGGCGTGCTGGCGCGCCAGGCGGAGGAAGTCGCGAGCGTCTATGCGCGCTATATCGACATTGCCGTGTGGCGCGAACACGAAGGTTGGGTCTGTCTGGCCGGAACGCGACGCGAAAGCCATTAGAATAAGCGCTGTCTTTCACTCAGGCCCAGCTGGCCGCCCGGCTACCCATGCTCCTCGCGACGCGCTGTCCTCATTGTGAAACCGTCTTCCGGCTGCGGCAGGATCACCTGACGCTGCACGGCGGGCTCGTGCGCTGCGGCCAATGCCAGCAGGTATTCGACGCGGCCAGTTCGCTCGTCGAGCCCGGGCCGCTGCTCGACGCCGCCGCGCGCGCGGCGGACAGCCCGGCCGCGCCGATCCCGTCGTCCACCCCGTCGCCGATCGCGCACGAGGTCGCGCCGCCGCGCGATGCGCCGCGGCCGGCCGGGTCGCCCTCCGCCGAGGGCGCCGCCGCCGACGACGCGGCAGCCCGCCACTCGCCTGCCTCGGAGCCGCCCACGCACGTTGCGCCTGCTGCGCCGGCCGAAACGCACGATAACGCCACGCCCGCGCACGATCCGGCCGCGACACGCACCGCCGCCGATGAGATCGAGACGCCCGCCGGTATCGCGGCAACGCACGACGAGATCGCCGCGCCGGTTGCCGATGCGCCCGTAGCAACCGCACACGCTCACGATTCGGCCACGGCAAAGTCCGCCTCCGATGAAGCGTCCGCGCCCGACATCGCGGCAACGCACGACGAGATTCCCGCGCCCGTTGCCGATGCGCCCGTAGCAACCGCACACGCTCACGATTCGGCCACGGCACGATCCGCCTTCGATGAAGCGTCCGCGCCCGGCGTCGAAGCAGCGCGCGGCGAGATCGCTGCGGCAACCGACACGCCTGCGGCACACACACCCGACGCCGACGCATCGCCCGAGACGCCGACGCCACATGACACCCTGGCCGTCGAGCATACGGCGGCGTCCGACGTCCCGCCCGCCACGCAACACCCGCTCGCGCCCGACGCAGCGCCGCCGGCCGAACACGAACCAACGCATGCTGCGCGGCCTGCCGTGCCCCCCGTGGTCATCCCGAATCACACGTTCGCGACGACCGAGTCGACCGCCTCGCCCACTCACGAGCAGGATTTCGCGCCCGGCGCGTGGGACATGTGGGCGCCCTGGCTCGACGGCGGCATCGACCCGGCCCTCCAGCACAGCGGCGCGAACGTCAGCACCACGCCGCTCGTGCCGCTTGCGCTGCCGGACCGCAGCGGCCCCGGCGCCGACGGCGCGAGCGCCGTTGCACGCTTCTCCGGCGCGCCGGTGCCGCTCGTCGCCGAACCGGCACACGCCGAACCCGATCCGCTTCCGGCCGCGGCCGGACGGCAGCGTTCCTCCGAATCGGCCCCGCCTGCGGCTGGGCACGACGCCTCGCCCGCCGCGCTGGAACCGACCCTCGCGGCCGGCGCCGCTGCAATGGTCACGCCCGACGGCGATCGCGATCACCGCGAGCCGCACTTCACGTCGCCGCCGGAGGTTCCGTTCGCAACCGCGCCCGCCGACGATGCGCGCGAACACTTCGCGATGACGCGCGAGACCCGCGCGCCGCAGCGTCGCGGCGGCTTCCTGCGGGTGCTGGGCGGCTTCGTGATCGGGCTGGCGCTGACGCTCGCGCTGCTGCTGATCGTGCAGCTCGCGTGGTGGCAGCGTGAAAAGGCGATGGTCTACTGGCCGACCAGCCAGACGCTGTTCGCGCGGGCCTGCGCGACGCTCGGCTGCCACGTCGCGCCGCCGCGCGCGATCGACGGGCTGCGGCTCGACGCGTCCGACCTGCGCCAGCTCGACGGGCCGCACGTGCTGGAGCTGAAGGTGCCGCTCACCAATCATTATTCGGTCGCGCTCGCCTATCCCGCGATCGAACTGACGCTGCTCGACGAGGCCAACCGCGTGGCGGTGCGCCGCGTACTCGCGCCGCGTGATTATGTCCGCCCCGGCGCGTCGGTCGACGCGGGCATTCCGGCCGGCGCGACGCAGACCATGGTCGTCCGGATCGAGACGGGTGACGTCACCGCCTCGAATTTCCGCGTCCAGATCTTTTATCCGTAAAACGGCGCGCCTTCGCGCGCCAGCCTTCAACCCGTGCGTCACGTCGACGCATCATTCCGGAGCACGAACATGAGCAAAGTCACGCTGGGTGGCAACCCGATCGAGATCGCCGGCACCTTCCCGACCGTCGGTTCACAAGCCCCCGATTTCAAGCTGGTCGGCAAGGATCTCGCCGACCTGTCGCTCGCCAGCTTCGCGGGCAAGCGCAAGGTGCTGAACATCGTGCCGAGCCTGGACACGCCGACCTGCGCCACCTCGACCCGCAAGTTCAACGAAGCGGCGAGCAAGCTCGCGAACACGGTGGTGATCGTGGTGTCGGGCGACCTGCCGTTCGCGGCCACCCGCTTCTGCACGACCGAAGGCCTCGCGAACGTCGTCACCGCGTCGACCTTCCGCGCCGGCCGGGCCTTCGCCGGCGCCTACGGCGTCGACGTGACGAGCGGCCCGCTCAATGGGCTGACCGCGCGCGCCGTGGTGGTGCTCGACGAGCACGACAAGGTCGCGCACGCTGAACTCGTGGGCGAGATCAAGGACGAGCCGAACTACGAGGCTGCGCTCGCCGCACTGAACTGACCCCCATCCACTCCGAGCGACCGCCGTACGCCGCGCATCCGTGCGCGGCGTACGCGCATCCGGGCCGACAAAAAACTACTGATATCTAAGGACGCTATCTTGGCTACGCTTATCTGCGGTTCGATCGCCTACGACAGCATCATGACGTTCGAAGGGCGCTTTCGGGAGCACATCCTGCCCGACCAGGTGCACATGATCAACCTGAGCTTCCTCGTGCCGACGATGCGGCGCGAATTCGGCGGCTGCGCGGGCAACATCGGCTACGCGCTGCACCTGCTGGGCGGCGACGCGCGCATCATGGGCACGCTCGGCGCGGTCGACGCGCAGCCCTACCTCGATCGCCTCGACCAGCTCGGCATGTCGAAGGAACACGTGCGCGTACTGCCCGAGATGCACTCGGCGCAGGCGATGATCACGACCGACCTCGACAACAACCAGCTCGCCGCATTCCACCCGGGCGCGATGATGCAGTCCCACCTGAACCATGCGGGCGAGGCGAAGGACATCAAGCTCGCGATCGTCGGCCCGGACGGGTTCCAGGGCATGGTCCAGCACACCGAGGAACTCGCGGCTGCCGGCGTGCCGTTCATCTTCGATCCGGGCCAGGGCCTGCCGCTGTTCGACGGTGCTACATTGCGCCGCAGCATTGAACTTGCGTCTTACGTTGCTGTCAACGATTACGAAGCCAAGCTGGTGAGCGACAAAACGGGTTGGTCCGAAGACGAAATCGCCGGCCGGGTTCAGGCCCTCATCATCACGCGCGGCGAGCACGGCGCGACCATCCGCCTCAAGGGCGGCGACGAGCAGATTCCGGTCGTTCCGGCCGAGCGCATCGTCGATCCGACCGGATGCGGCGACGCCTTCCGCGGTGGTCTGCTGTACGGCATCGAGCACGGGCTGGACTGGGCGACCACCGGCCGCCTCGCCAGCCTGATGGGCTCACTCAAGATCGCGGCCCAAGGGCCGCAAACCTATGCACCGAGCCGCGCGGAAATCAACGCTCGCTTTGAAACCGCGTTCGGTTACAGTCTCAAATGAACTGAAAGAGTTGGAGAGCACGACACATGTTGAACAAGAAAACCCTGACGCTCGCGGCCATGCTGGTCGCATCGGTAACGCTGACCGGCTGCTTCACCCCGCCGGGGTCGGCCGACGTCTATAGCGTCGGCCAGGCGCAGCGCGAACAAACCGTGCGCCTCGGCACGGTCGAAAGCGTGCGCGCGGTGAAGATCGAAGGCGAAGGCGGCGGCGCGGCGATCGGCACGCTCGGCGGCGGCGCGCTCGGCGCGGTGGCCGGCAGCGCGATCGGCGGCGGCAAGGGCTCGATCCTGACCGCGATCGCGGGCGGCCTCGCCGGCGCAGTCGCGGGCAATGCGCTCGGCCAGGGTTTGAGCAATGCCAACGGTGTCGAAATCACGGTGCGTCTCGACAACGGCGACCTGCGCTCGATCACGCAAGCGGCGACGGCGGAAGTATTCCGCGCGGGCGAACGCGTGCGACTGCTGTCGAGCGGCGGCGTGACCCGCGTCACGCACTGAGCGGACTGACCTCAGCACGCGGCGTGAGCCGCGATCCGACGCATGCGCGTAACTCGCGCATGCGTTTTTTTATGCCTGCGCGCGAAGCGCGCCCGCCTGCGCGCAGGCATAAAAAATCCCGCCGACGGCACGCCGTGGCGGGATTTCGGTTTGAGTAGGCCTACTCAATCCGCGGACACGCTATATAGATAGCAGCGTCCGACAGGACAGCGATTACGGACGGCTGCCGGTCGGGAACGGCCATGCAGCAGCCGGGTTCAGCGCGGTCTTCACGCCCGATGCCGGTGCGACCGATGCCGTCGACGCCGTCGTTGCCGGCGCAGCCTTCTTCACGACGGCCTTCTTCGGAGCGGCAGCCTTCTTCGCGGGCGCAGCCTTCTTCGCGGCGGGAGCGGCCTTCTTCGCAGCAGGCGCAGCCTTCTTCGCGGGCGCAGCCTTCTTGGCTGCAACCTTCTTCGCTGCCGCCTTCTTGGCCGGCGCTGCCTTCTTCGCGGCAACCTTCTTCACCGCGACCTTCTTGGCTGCAACCTTCTTCGCCGCCGCCTTCTTGGCCGGCGCTGCCTTCTTCGCGGCAACCTTCTTCACCGCGACCTTCTTGGCTGCAACCTTCTTCGCCG
>NZ_JBXAPG010000015.1:0-59004 GCF_058803765.1 Burkholderia sp. GW821-FHT14F03 | reverse complement strand
CCGCTGCCTTCTTGGCCGGCGCTGCCTTCTTCGCAGCAACCTTCTTCACCGCGACCTTCTTGGCTGCAACCTTCTTCACCGCAACCTTCTTCACGGCGACCTTCTTAGCGGCGACCTTCTTTGCCGGTGCTGCCTTCTTTGCCACAACCTTCTTTGCCGCTGCCTTCTTGGCAACCGGTTTCTTCTTGGCGAGTGCCATCATGTTCTCCTTCAGGTTCAGATGAGAGTCAGTTCAAACTACACCCTTCGTCAAAACCCGCTTCCCGCGGACGTTTATCAGGACGTGCGCTACGAAGCGGGCTATTCATCGGCGTACGCAGGTGCTGCGCGCTTACGCTAATGAATACGGTATGGCGCGCCGTGCTCAACGGCACGGCGCGCCAAATCAAGTCGGCGGCCGGCGCGTGTCGCGCCGCCGCCCCTAATCGCTTGATCAAGCCGGGGGCCACGTGGCAGCCGGCTTTTTCCGGAGGGAAGTTTGCCCATCCCACTGAAGGGTTCGCAAAGTGCCTATCATGTTTGTGGGCCGTTAAGGCACCGGGCATGCTTTGCATCAGGCGTTCTTGCTCCTAAAACCTTGTGCCGGGCAAGTCGCCCGGCCTGTTCATCGTCGTGACTCGACAGCGCCGCAGGGTTATTCCCAGGACAGGGCGCCACCCGTCTGATACTCGATCACACGCGTTTCGAAGAAGTTGCGTTCCTTCTTCAGGTCGATCATCTCGCTCATCCACGGGAACGGGTTTTCCTCGTTCGGGTACAGCGGATCGAGGCCGATCTGCTGACACCGGCGATTGCAGATGAAGCGCAGGTAGCCCTTGAACATCGATGCATTCAGGCCCAGCACGCCGCGCGGCATCGTGTCCTCCGCGTAGCGATACTCGAGATCGACCGCCTGCTTGAACAGTTCGCGGATCTCCGTACGGAACTCGGGGGTCCACAGGTGCGGATTCTCCAGCTTGATCTGGTTGATCAGGTCGATGCCGAAGTTGCAGTGCATCGACTCGTCGCGCAGGATGTACTGGTACTGCTCGGCGGCGCCCGTCATCTTGTTCTGGCGGCCGAGCGCGAGAATCTGGGTGAAGCCGACGTAGAAGAACAGCCCTTCCATGATGCACGCGAACACGATCAGCGACTTCAGCAGCTTCTGGTCGGCGTCGAGCGTGCCGGTCTTGAAGGCCGGGTCGGTCAGCGTATGGATGAACGGAATCAGGAACTCGTCCTTCGCGCGGATCGACGCCACTTCGTGATACGCGTTGAAGATCTCGCCTTCATCGAGGCCGAGCGATTCGACAATATATTGGTACGCGTGCGTGTGGATCGCCTCTTCGAACGCCTGGCGCAGCAGGAACTGCCGGCACTCGGGCGCCGTGATGTGGCGGTAGGTGCCCAGCACGATGTTGTTCGCGGCCAGCGAGTCGGCGGTCACGAAGAAACCGAGGTTGCGCTTGACGACCCGGCGCTCGTCCTCGGTAAGGCCGTTCGGATCCTTCCACAGCGCGATGTCGCGGGACATGTTGATTTCCTGCGGCATCCAGTGGTTCGCACAGCCCGCCAGGTATTTTTCCCACGCCCACTTGTACTTGAACGGCACCAGCTGATTGACATCGGTCTGGCCGTTGATGATGCGCTTGTCGGCGACATTGACGCGCGTCTCGCTGCCCGCAGGGGCATCCGCCGGGAGATCCGGCGCGACGGCGAAATCACCCGCGAAAATATCGCGGACCGACGAAGCCTGATGAACGGCAGACCCTTCGGCCTGCATTCCGACGGCCTCTCCTGCGGAACTGCGCATCGCGTTTTGCTGTGCGCCGGTCGCGGGAGTCGCGGCAGTCTTCTCGTCATCCCAATTGAGCATAAATTCTCACCATCGATTTAGATCGGTTTGTACCATCTTTTCCCGAGCGATAAAAGGGTTCGCTCACGAAAAATCCTTTTTTCGATTCGCGTTGCGACCTCGATACAACACTTTGAGCAACGCATCGTCGTTCATGAAGCGCGCGGCATGCGCCGCATCTGTGTCGCGAGGTGCGCTCGACGCATCGAACGCGGATCGAAACGCGACGTCGTCGGGGAAGTTTCGATCGCTTCTTGTGGTCGTCTGCAACGCAGGCGTGCGTTACAGAATCCTTATCATTTTTTTAGTCGAGCGCGGCGCGCACTTCAACCTCGATCGGTTGCCGGCGCGCGCCGCGTGATGCTCAGTTCAGGCGCGCCGTGTTACTGGCAAGCCTCGCACTCGTCGAAGCCCGCGTCGCCCGGACGCATCGTGCACACCGGACCGTCGGCCTCGAGCGGCGCCGCGTTCAGCGCACCCGAACCGGCGTCGCCGCCCGCTGCACCGAAGCCGCCCGCCGCGCCCTGCGCACCGCCCGCCGAGCCGCCGCCCGTGGGCACCGCGTTCAGCGCGCCGTGCGCGACCGTCGACTTCTCGACGTGCGTCGCCGCCATCGTGCGCAGATAGTAGGTGGTCTTCAGGCCGCGCAGCCACGCCAGCTTGTAGACCTCGTCGAGCTTCTTGCCCGATGCGCCCGCCATGTAGATGTTGAGCGACTGCGCCTGGTCGATCCACTTCTGACGGCGCGACGCCGCCTCGACCAGCCACTTCGGGTCGACTTCGAACGCGGTCGCGTAGATCGCGCGCAGGTCGGCCGGCACCCGGTCGATGCGCGACAGCATGCCGTCGAAGTACTTGAGGTCGGCGACCATCACCTCGTCCCACAGGCCGCGCTCCTTCAGGTCGCGCACCAGGTACTCGTTAACCACCGTGAACTCGCCCGACAGGTTCGACTTCACGTACAGGTTCTGGAAGGTCGGCTCGATGCACGCCGACACGCCGATGATGTTCGAGATCGTCGCGGTCGGGGCGATCGCGACGCAGTTCGAGTTGCGCATCCCGTGCGCGCCGATCCGGCCGCGCAGCGTCGACCAGTCGAGCGACGCGCTGGTATCGACCTCGACGTAGCCGCCGCGTGCTTCCGCGAGCAGCTTCAGGGTGTCCTGCGGCAGGATCCCGCGGTCCCACAGCGAGCCCTGGTAGCTCGAGTAGCGGCCGCGCTCTTCCGCGAGTTCAGTCGATGCGTAATACGCGTAGTAGCAAACCGCTTCCATCGAGCGATCGGCGAACTCGACCGCCGCCTCCGACGCGTACGGCGTGCGCAGCAGGTGCAGGCAGTCCTGGAAGCCCATGATGCCGAGACCGACCGGACGGTGCTTCAGGTTCGAGTTGCGCGCCTTCTCGACCGCGTAGTAATTGATGTCGATGACGTTGTCGAGCATCCGCATCGCCACGCTGACGGTGCGCTTGAGCTTGGCGTGGTCGAGCGCGTAGCTGCCGTCGGCCTGCTTGACCAGGTGGGCGACCAGGTTCACCGAGCCCAGGTTGCAGACCGCGATTTCGCTGTCGCTCGTGTTCAGCGTGATTTCCGTGCACAGGTTCGACGAGTGGACGACGCCGACGTGCTGTTGCGGCGAACGCACATTGCACGGATCCTTGAACGTGACCCACGGGTGGCCGGTCTCGAACAGCATGCCGAGCATCTTGCGCCACAGCTGCTGCGCCGGGATCTTCTTGAACAGCTTGATCTCGCCGCGCGCGACCTTGTCCTCGTAAGCCGTGTAGGCCGCCTCGAACTCGGCGCCGAACTTGTCGTGCAGGTCCGGGCAGGTCGACGGCGAGAACAGCGTCCAGTCGGTGCCTTCCATCACGCGCTTCATGAACAGGTCGGGAATCCAGTTCGCCGTGTTCATGTCGTGGGTGCGGCGGCGGTCGTCGCCGGTGTTCTTGCGCAGCTCCAGGAATTCCTCGATATCGAGGTGCCAGGATTCCAGGTACGCGCACACCGCGCCCTTGCGCTTGCCGCCCTGGTTCACCGCGACCGCCGTGTCGTTGACGACCTTCAGGAACGGCACCACGCCCTGCGACTTGCCGTTCGTGCCCTTGATGTGCGAGCCGAGCGCGCGCACCCGGGTCCAGTCGTTGCCGAGACCGCCCGCGAACTTCGACAGCAGCGCGTTTTCCTTGAGCGCTTCATAGATTCCGTCGAGGTCGTCCGCGACCGTCGTCAGGTAGCACGACGACAGCTGCGAGCGGCGCGTGCCGGAATTGAACAGCGTCGGCGTGGAGCTCATGAAGTCGAAGCTCGACAGCACGTTGTAAAACTCGATCGCGCGCGCCTCACGGTCGGCTTCGTTGAGCGCGAGGCCCATCGCGACGCGCATGAAGAATGCCTGCGGCATCTCGATGCGGGTGCCGTCGACGTGCAGGAAGTAGCGGTCGTACAGGGTTTGCAGGCCGAGGTAGCCGAACTGCAGGTCGCGGCCCGCGTCGAGCGCGGCGCCCAGGCGCGCCAGGTCGAAGGTGAGCAGCTTGTCGTCGAGCAGCTCGGCCTCGACGCCGCGCGTCAGGAACTGCGGGAAATACTCGGCGTAGCGCGTCTGCATCTGCGCCTGGGTCACTTCCCCGCCGAGGATTTCGCGGCGGATCGTGTGCAGCAGGATGCGGGACGTGACCTGGCTGTACGCCGGGTCCTTCTCGATCATCGTGCGCGCGGCCAGGATCGCCGAGTCGTAGACCTGCGTCATCGGCACGCCGTCGTACAGGTTCTTCACCGTCTCCTCGACGATCGGCGCCGGGTTGACCGCACTGCCGAGGCCCTCGCAGGCCGACACGATCAGCGCGCGCAGCGCGTTCAGGTCGAGCGGACGCGAAACGCCGTTGTCGATCACGTTGAGGCCGCTCGACGTATCCGGGGCGGGCGCCTCGGCGACGTGGCTGCGCTCGAGGTGGCGCTTCTCGCGGTACAGCACGTATGCGCGGGCGACGTTGTGCTCGCCGGTGCGCATCAGCGCCAGCTCGACCTGATCCTGAATGTCTTCAATATGGAACGTGCCGCCCGTCGGGCGGCTGCGCACGAGCGCGCGCACCACGTTCTGCGTCAGTTGTTCGACCAGTTCGCGCACCCGCGCCGACGCCGCACCTTGCCCGCCATTGACGGCCAGGAACGCCTTCGTCACCGCGATCGCGATCTTCGACGGTTCGAAGGACACCACGCTGCCATTGCGGCGGATCACCTTGTAGTCGACGAGGGTCGCCTGCGGCGCGAGCGCCTGCGCGCCCTGTGCGGTCCCGCCGAGAGGGCCGCCGGATGCGCTCTCGAATTGGGACGTCGCGTTGTCGGTGGTTTGCATGTGCAAAGCTCCTGGTGAAGATGATGCGGGAGGTACCGCGGATTAACACGAACGCCGCGCCAGGGATGGCGCGGACAATTGGATACGGGAAAAGCGGCGGGGTTGGGTGGACCGCTGCGACACAATCGATTCGACACGGTGCTGCTTCACGTCGCGCCCCCTGCTGCTCTTCCGCGCTTGATCGCGACGTCACCGGCCGCCGGCCGAATGCGTCGCACTCTGAGGAATTTCCGCACCGGCAAGGCCTGCCGGGTGCTGCGCGGAAGCGGTAAATGCTTCCTGCGCCGTACACTATATCTAGTGAGAAACCGCTCAACTCACACCAAGTATAGTGGAGCTTCCCGGCATCTCAAAAGGAAATATTTGCGCCGGACCTATTGACATCGCACACGCTCGGACGCGGCAAGGCAGGGCCTGGGAAAGCGGCCGACGCGCGTCAAAAAGCCGCTCGCTCAATCCTTCCGATAGGGAAAGTATCCGGCCGCGAAGCCGGCATCGCCAGCGAAACGTTGCCAATCGAAGTGCGGCCCGGGGTCGGTCTTGCGCTCGGGCGCGATGTCGGCGTGGCCGGCGAACGCATCGACCGGATAGCGGGCCGCGAGGCCGCGCGCGAGCCGCGCGAGCGTCTCGTATTGCAGCGTTTCGAACGCGATGTCGTCGGCGCCCTCGAGTTCGATGCCGATCGAGAAATCATTGCAGCGCACGCGGCCGAAGAAATTCGACGTTCCCGCATGCCACGCGCGCTCGTCGCACGACACGAACTGCAGCAGCGCGCCGTCGCGGCGGATCAGGAAGTGCGAGGAAACCCTGACGCCGCGCAGATGCGCATCGAAATACGGATGCACGTCGCAGTCGAGCCGGTTCAGGAACAGGTCGACGATCGCATCGCCGTTGAATTCGCCGGGCGGCAGGCTGATGTTGTGGATCACCACGAGGCTCGGCACCGCGCCTTCCGGGCGCGCCTCGAAATTGGGCGACGGCACGCGCTGCGCGCCGTTTACCCAACCGTCGGCGTCAACCGCCAGACTCGGCGCCGCGCTCATCGCGCGTCGCGGCCCGTGCGCGCCGCATGGCGGGCGGCGTGTTCCGCGCTGCAATAGAACGCGCCGCCCGCGGCCACCGCGTCGCCCTTGGGCGCGTGCACGCCGCACTCCGCGCAGCGGACCATCGGTTCGGCGAGCGCCGTGCCGGCGCGCGCGGCGCCGGCCTCGCGCTCGCCGGGCGCGCCCTCGGGGCGGCCGGCGCCGGGGAACGGCCCGGCACGCTCACCGCGCGCCTGGGCCTGGCGGATCTTGCGCGCCACCCAGGTGCTCGCGAAGAACAGGAGTATCAGCAGGAAAATTTGTCGCATCGCAATCAAACCATCAAACCACGGAGCGGTGCAGCAGCACCTCGAACACGAACCGGCTGCCGACATACGCGAGCAGCAGCGCGGCAAACGAAACGAGCACCCAGCGCGCGGCCCCGCGGCCGCGCCAGCCGGACAGCTTGCGCGCGACCAGAAGCCCGCCGAACATCAGCCACGACAGCAGCGCGAACACCGTCTTGTGATCGAGCTTGAGCGCGCGCGCCTCGAGCTGCTCGCTGAACAGGATGCCCGACGCGAGGGTCAGCGTGAGCAGCACGAAACCCGCGCCGATCAGGCGGAACAGCAGCTTCTCGAGCGTCAGGAGCGGCGGCAGCGTCTCGAGCCAGCCGGCCAGCCAGCCGCCGTCGCCAAGCTGGTCGCGGCGCGGCGCATGCAGGCGGCGCTCGACCATCAGCATCAGCACCGCGTGCAGCGCCGCGATCGCGAACAGCCCGTAGGCGATGTTGGCGATCAGGAAGTGCGTCTTGAAGAGCGGCGCGGCCGCGTACGGCAGCACGCGCACGCCGCCGAACACGAGCGGCAGCAGCGACGCGGCGCAGGCAAGCGGCATCACGAGGAGCCGCAGCCCGTCGAGCGGGAAGAAAAAGCTCTCGATCCAGTAGATCCCCGCGCCGAGCCAGAACATCGCCGACAGCGCGAACGCGAAACCGAACACCATCGCGTCGCGCGGGAAGATCGTCGTGTGCAGCAGCACGCCGTGCGCGACCAGCGCGACGAACAGGAGCGCGCGCCCGGCGCCGCTCATGCCCGAGGCGGCGGACACGCGCGCCGCCTGCGCGCCGGCCGGCCCGTTCGCGACGAGCGGCGACCCGCCGTCCTGGCGGTGGGCGCGCCAGCCGGCCACGGCCAGGCCGCCATAGAGGAACGCAGTGAGGGCATACAGTACAATATCCATGTTCGAAGTTTACACTAGGCCCCCTGCCCGCGACGGCTCGCCTTGCGCCCCGCTCGCGCCTTCGGGCCCCACTGTCCATCGCTCCCCATGCTCGACAATCTCACCCAACGGATGGCGCGCGTCGTCAAGACGCTGCGCGGCGAAGCCCGCCTCACCGAGGCGAACACCCAGGAGATGCTCCGCGAAGTGCGGCTCGCCCTGCTCGAAGCCGACGTCGCGCTGCCCGTGGTCCGCGAATTCATCGCGAAGGTCAAGGAAAAGGCGCTCGGCGAGGACGTGGTCGGCAGCCTGTCGCCGGGCCAGGCCCTCGTCGGCGTGGTCCAGAAGGAACTGACCGCGGTGATCGGCGGCGACTACGAAGGCAAGGCCGCCGAGCTGAACCTCGCCGTCACGCCGCCCGCGATCATCCTGATGGCCGGCCTGCAGGGCGCGGGCAAGACCACCACGGTCGGCAAGCTCGCGAAGCTGCTGCGCGAGAAGTACAAGAAGAAGGTGCTGACCGTCTCCTGCGACGTCTACCGCCCGGCCGCGATCGCGCAGCTGAAGACGGTGAGCGAGCAGGTCGGCGCCGACTTCTTCCCGTCCGAACCCGACCAGAAGCCCGTCGACATCGCGCACGCCGCGGTCGACTGGGCGAAGCGCCACTACCACGACGTGCTGATCGTCGACACCGCCGGCCGGCTCGGCATCGACGAGGCGATGATGCAGGAGATCAGCGCCCTCCACGCGCTGCTGAAGCCCGCCGAGACGCTGTTCGTGGTCGACGCGATGCTGGGCCAGGACGCCGTCAATACCGCCAAGGCCTTCAACGACGCACTGCCGCTCACGGGCGTCGTGCTGACCAAGCTCGACGGCGATTCGCGCGGCGGCGCGGCGCTGTCGGTGCGGCACATCACCGGCAGGCCGATCAAGTTCGTCGGCGTCGCCGAGAAGCTCGACGGCCTCGAGGTGTTCCACCCGGACCGGATGGCGAACCGGATCCTCGGCATGGGCGACATCCTCGCGCTGGTCGAGGAAGCGCAGCGCGGCGTCGACGTGCAGGCCGCGCAGAAGCTCGCCGACAAGGTCAAGAAGGGCGGCGACTTCGACCTGAACGACTTCCGCGCCCAGATCTCCCAGATGAAGAACATGGGCGGGCTGTCGTCGCTGATGGACAAGCTGCCGGCCCAGTTCCAGCAGGCCGCGTCGGGCGCCGACATGGGCCAGGCCGAAAAGCAGATGCGCCGCATGGAGGGGATCATCAACTCGATGACGCCCACCGAGCGCGCGAAGCCGGAACTGATCAAGGCGACCCGCAAGCGCCGCATCGCCGCGGGCGCCGGCGTGCCGGTGCAGGAAGTCAACCGGATGCTGAACCAGTACGACCAGATGCGTACGATGATGAAGAAGCTGAAGGGCGGCAACCTGCAGAAAATGATGCGCGGCCTGAAAGGCATGATGCCCGGCATGCGCTGAGCGCCACCGACCCGGCGCGCGGGTTTATGCTAGGCCGCGCGCCGCCGTTTTTGTTTCATTCTTATTTGTACCCAGACTGCTCGCCAGAACCATGAATCGCGAAGAAGCCCTCCACATTTTCAAACATTCCGAAGAGATCGTCTCCGCCGACGAAGTCAACGCGTCGATCGGCAAGATGGCCGAGGAAATCCGCGGCCAGGTCGGTGAGGAATTCCCGCTCGTGCTGTCGGTGATGGGCGGCGCGGCGGTCTTCACCGGCATGCTGCTGCCCCACCTCGACTTCCCGCTCGAGTTCGACTACATCCATCTGACCCGCTATCGCAACACCACGCAGGGCAGCCCGGAGATGCAGTGGCGCGTCGCGCCGCGCGAATCGGTCAAGGACCGCATCGTGCTCGTGCTGGACGACATCCTCGACGAAGGCGAGACCATGGCCGCGATCCGCGACCGGATCCTCGACATGGGCGCGAAGCGCTTCCTGTCGGCCGTGCTGTGCGAGAAGACCCTCGCGAAATCGAAGCCGCTGCATCCGGACTTCTGCGGCTTCGCCGTGCCGGACCGCTACGTATTCGGCTGCGGGATGGACGCGAAGGGCTACTGGCGCAACCTGCCGACGATCCGCGCGCTGACCGCGGGCGCCTGACGCGCCACACGGCCGGCACCCGACCGGCCCACGCCCGAAAACAGAACGGCTCGCCTGCGCGAGCCGTTCTTGCATGGAAACCGCACCAGGAACGCTACAGCTGATGCACGAACGCGCGGATCCCGGCCAGCAGCATCTCGACCGAGATCGCCACCAGCACGAGCCCCATCAGGCGTTCGAAGGCCATCACCGTCCGCTCGCCGAGCCACGTCTGGATCCGCTCCGCGAGCACCAGCACGATCGCGCAGGCCGCCATCGTCACGGTCAGCGCGCCCGCCCATTCGAGCGTCTTGCCGGGCGCCTGCGAGGTCAGCAGCATCACCGTCGCGAGCGCGGACGGGCCGGCCAGCGCGGGAATCGCGAGCGGCACGATAAACGGCTCGCCGCCCGCGCGCGGATCGTTGCCGAGCGCGCCGTCCGGATGGGGAAAGATCATCCGCAGCGCGATCAGGAACAGCACGATGCCACCGCCGAGCCGCAGCGACAGGTCGGTGAGGCTCATCATCCGCAGGAAGCGATCGCCGATCAGCATGAAGAACAGCAGGATCACGAACGCGATCGCCACTTCCCGCAGGATCACCCGCACCCGCCGCTCGGCCGGCACCTGCCGCAACGCCGCGATGAACAGCGGGATGTTGCCGAGCGGATCGGTGATGAGGAGCAGCAGCACCGTCGCCGACACGAAGTTGTATTCCATCCCGCCTCCGGGTCGCGAGCGCCGCTGACGCTCAGTGCGCGAGCGCCGCGCGCACCTTGTCGATGACCGCGGCCGCGGCGGTCTCGGCCGGCAGCAGCGTCGCTTCCGCGTCGCGGCGGCCCTGGTACTCGAGCTTGCCGTCCTTCAGGCCGCGCTCGCCGATCACGAGACGGTGCGGCACGCCGATCAGCTCCCAATCGGCGAACATCACGCCCGGGCGCTCGCCGCGATCGTCGAGGATCACGTCGACGCCGGCCGCCGCCAGCGCCGCGTAGAGCGCGTCGGCTGCTTCGCGCACCGCGTCGCTGCGATCGTAGCCCATCGGGCACAGCACGACCTCGAACGGCGCGATCGCCTCCGGCCAGATGATCCCGCGCTCGTCGAAGTTCTGCTCGATCGCCGCGCCGAGGATCCGCGACACGCCGATCCCGTAGCAGCCCATCTCCATCGGCTGCGGCTTGCCCGACTCGTCGAGGAAGGTCGCGTTCATCGCCTTCGAATACTTGGTACCGAGCTGGAACACGTGGCCCACCTCGATCCCGCGGCAGATGTCGAGCACGCCCTGCCCGTCGGGCGACGCATCGCCCTTGCGCACGTTGCGCAGGTCGGCGACGGTCGGCTCGGGCAGATCGCGGCCCCAGTTCACGCCCGCGATGTGGTAATCCACCTCGTTCGCGCCGACCACGAAGTCGGCCATGTTCGCGACCGTGCTGTCGGCGATCACGCGCACCGGCTTCTTCGTGCCGACCGGCCCCAGGTAGCCCGGCGGCGTGCCGAACCACTCGACGATCTCCTGCTCGGTCGCGAACCGGAAGCCCGCGAGGCCGGGCTGCTTGCCCGCCTTGATCTCGTTGAGCTCGTGGTCGCCGCGCAGCATCAGCAGCCAGATCGTCGGCTCGGCGCCTTCGTTGTCGGTCGCGAGCACGATCGACTTGATGGTGCGATCGAGCGGGATCTCCAGCAGGTCGGCCACCGCCTCGCACTTCGCCTTGCCGGGCGTCGCGACCTTGCGCATCGCCTCGGCGGGCGCCGCGCGGCTCGCGAGCAGCGGCAGCGCCTCGGCCGCCTCGACGTTCGCGGCGAACGCGGAGGTCGGGCAGTAGGCGATCGCGTCCTCGCCGGTCTCGGCGATCACGTGGAATTCATGCGAGCCGCTGCCGCCGATCGAGCCGTTGTCGGCCGCCACCGCGCGGAACTCGAGGCCGAGGCGGGTGAAGATCCGCACGTAGGCGTCGTACATCTTCTGGTACGAGGCCTTCAGGCCGTCGCTGTCCTTGTCGAACGAGTACGCGTCCTTCATGATGAACTCGCGGCCACGCATCACGCCGAAGCGCGGCCGAATCTCGTCGCGGAACTTGGTCTGGATCTGATAGAAGTTCACCGGCATCTGCCGGTAGCTCTTGATCTGGTTGCGCGCGATATCGGTGACCACTTCCTCGTGCGTCGGCCCGATCACGAAATCGTTCTGCTTGCGATCCTTGAAACGCAGCAGCTCGGGGCCGTACTGCTCCCAGCGGCCCGACTCCTGCCACAACTCCGCAGGCTGCACGGCGGGCATCAGAAGCTCGATCGCCCCCGCCCGGTTCATTTCTTCACGCACGATCGCCTCGACCTTGCGAATCGAACGCAGGCCGACCGGCAGGTAGTTATAGATGCCGCCGGCGACGCGGCGGATCATGCCGGCGCGCATCATCAGCTTGTGACTGACGATCTCGGCGTCGGCGGGTGCTTCTTTCAGGGTGCCGATGAAGAAACGGGAAGCTTTCATGCGAAGGGTTCCAAAAACGGCGGCTCCACGGGAGCCGCCCGAAAAAGGCCAAGAAGGATTAAAGGCTGCGCGCGACGAACGACGATGGCGCAGACGACTGACAGACAATTCGGGGACAGTTTAGTTGACGCACCCCGCCCGGAATCGCTCCGTTCCGGTGCGCGGCGCCCGTTATCTGTTTATAATCAAAGCAATTTTAAAGGATTCGAAGGTGGTTGTATGCTGGATCGTGAAGGCTTTCGCCCGAACGTCGGCATCATCCTCTTGAACGCGCGCAACGAGGTGTTTTGGGGCAAGCGGCTCCGCGAGCATTCCTGGCAGTTTCCTCAAGGGGGGATCAAGTATGGCGAGACCCCCATGCAGGCGATGTACCGGGAATTGCACGAGGAAACCGGGCTGCATCCGGAACACGTCAAGGTGATCGGCCGCACACGCGACTGGTTGCGTTATGAGGTGCCTGACAAGTTCATCAAGCGCGAGGTGCGCGGCCATTATCGCGGGCAGAAACAGATCTGGTTCCTGCTGCGCATGGTTGGCCGCGATTGCGACATCTGCCTGCGGGCGACGGATCATCCGGAGTTCGATGCATGGCGCTGGAACGAGTACTGGGTACCCCTTGACGCGGTGATCGAGTTCAAGCGGGATGTGTATCAGCTGGCGTTGACGGAACTGTCGCGTTTTCTGCGCCGCCCGGCGCAGCGGCCCGACAAGCCGCGCCATCCGCGCGGCTCTCATGCGCCGCACGATGCGGATGCGTTGGCGGTCGATGTGAGCGTGACCGTGATCGACACGACGGTGATCTGTTCCGAAGTCGAGATCGGCGCGAACACGCTGGACGAACCGCCCCGGCTGACCCTGCGCGACTGACGCGCGGGCCCAATCGAGTTGAACCTGCATGACCGGGCGCGGCGCCAATGCCGCGCCCTTTTTTACGAGGAATGCATATTGAAAGCGATGGCTCTCGCCGTGGCGTCGGTCGCCGCGGTCGCGGTTCTGGCCGGCTGCGCGCACTCGAACACCCCGTCCAACAAGGATGACAGCGCGTTCGTCTACCTGCTCGACCGCCAGCCCCAGTGGACCGAGAACAAGGTCGACTCCCTCCCGCCCCTGCCGCAGAACGGCAATCTGCTGCCTTTCAACGTCTCGCAGAACACCCCGCTCGCGTTCGCCGTCGACGCGAAGTCGCTCGAGGTCGGCACCGACGGCGTGGTGCGCTACACGGTGGTCGTCACGAGCCCGGCCGGCGCGCGCAACGTGAACTACGAAGGGATTCGCTGCGACACCTACGAATGGCGCCAGTACGCGAGCCTGAACGCCGACCACGACGGCTGGGACCGCACCGTCGAGAACGACTGGCGGCGCATCGAGAACGGCGAGCTGAACGCGTACCACGCGGCGCTCTACCAGGATTACTTCTGCGCGAACAAGATGCCGCTCGGCAAGACCGCGACGATCATCGAGAACATCCGCTATCACCGCACCGCGCTGAACCAGATCCGCTGAAGCGCAAAACCGGCTGCGCCAGCAAAAAGCCCGCACTAGCATGCGGGCTTTTTTTCGTGTCGCGTCGACGCGCGCCTGCGCGCCGCTAGACGAGCACGAGGTTGTCGCGATGGATCAGCTCGGGCTCGAGCATGTAGCCCAGCACCGACTCGATCTCGCCGCTCGGCCTGCGCTGGATCAGCTTGGCCTCGGCGCTGCTGTAATTGGTGAGCCCGCGCGCGACCTCGCGGCCGGCATCGTCGACGCAGGCGATCACCTCGCCGCGCGCGAACACGCCCTGCACCGCCACCACGCCGATCGGCAGCAGGCTCTTGCCGCCCGCCGTCAGCTTGTCGACCGCGCCCGCATCGATCACGACGTGGCCGCGCACCTGCAGGTGATCGGCCATCCACTGCTTGCGCGCCGCGAGCCGCGCCGTGCGCGCGATCAGCTGCGTGCCGATCGCCTCGCCGCCCGCGAGCCGCACCAGCACGTCCGCCTCGCGGCCGCTCGCGATCACGGTGTTCGCGCCGCTGTGCGCCGCGCGCTTCGCGGCGAGGATCTTGGTCAGCATCCCGCCCCGGCCCAGGCTCGAACCGGCGCCGCCCGCCATCGCCTCGAGTTCCGGCGCGCCCGCGCTCGCCTCGGCGACCAGCGTCGCGGCCGGATCCTTGCGCGGATCCGCGGTGAACAAACCCGACTGATCGGTGAGGATCACGAGCGCGTCGCCTTCGATCAGGTTCGCGACGAGCGCGCCCAGCGTGTCGTTGTCGCCGAACTTGATTTCGTCGGTGACGACCGTGTCGTTCTCGTTGATGATCGGCACGACGCCCAGCCGCAACAGCGTCAGCAGCGTCGAGCGTGCGTTCAGGTAGCGTTCGCGGTCGGCCAGGTCGGCGTGCGTGAGCAGGATCTGCGCGGTGCGGATGCCGTGCTCGGCAAAACGGCTCTCGTAGACCTGCGCGAGCCCCATCTGCCCGACGGCCGCCGCCGCCTGCAATTCGTCGATCTCGCGCGGCCGCTTGCTCCAGCCGAGACGTTGCATCCCCTCGGCGATCGCCCCCGAACTCACCAGCACGACTTCCTTGCCGTTCGCGCGCAACGCGGCGATCTGAGCGGCCCAGCGGCCGATCGCGGCATGGTCGAGCCCCCGTCCGTCGTTGGTGACGAGACTGGACCCCACTTTCACTACCAGCCGCTTCGAATCGGCAATGATCGAACGCATCGTGCTTGGTCTCCTTGGATGATGCGCGATTGAATCGGGCAACCGCCCGCCTGGCCGGCGCGGGCCGTCAGGACGTGCCGCGGACGATCGGGTCAGGAGGCGTCCGGCTCCGCATCGGGCTTGGCCGCGCCCGGCTCGTCGCGGAAACGCACGTCGGATGCGAGGTCTTCCGCCTCCGCCGCGCGATGCGCGTCGGAATGGGCCGCCACGTAGTCGTACACCGCGTAGACGAGGTTCTCGCAGCCCTGCCCGGTCAGCGCCGAGATCTCGAACACCGGGCCTTGCCAGCCGAAGCGCTCGACGAAATCGGCGACCCGCGCGCGGCGCTCGTCCTCGGGCACCATGTCAAGCTTGTTCAACACCAGCCAGCGCGGCTTTTCATACAGCGCCTCGTCGTACTTGCGCAGCTCGCCGACGATCGCCTTCGCCTCCGCGACCGGGTCGACACTCTCGTCGAACGGCGCGAGATCGACCAGATGCAGCAGCACGCCGGTGCGCTGCAGGTGACGCAGGAACTGGTGACCGAGCCCCGCGCCTTCCGCCGCGCCTTCGATCAGGCCCGGAATATCGGCGATCACGAAGCTCTTGCTCGGACCGACGCGCACCACGCCGAGATTCGGCGCGAGGGTCGTAAACGGATAATCGGCAATCTTCGGCTTCGCGTTCGACACCGACGAGATAAAGGTCGACTTGCCCGCGTTCGGCATGCCGAGCAGGCCGACGTCGGCCAGCACCTTCAGCTCGAGGCGCAGCATGCGGCGTTCGCCGGGCTTGCCCTCGGTCTTCTGGCGCGGCGCGCGGTTCGTGCTCGACTTGAAGTGCAGGTTGCCGAGGCCGCCCGCGCCGCCCTGCGCGACCTGCACCTTCTGCTCGTGCTCGGTCAGGTCGGCGATCAGCTCGCCCGTGTCCATGTCGGTGATCACGGTGCCGACCGGCATGCGCAGCGTGATGTCGTCGCCGCCCTTGCCGTAGCAGTCGGAACCGCGGCCGTTCTCGCCGTTGCGCGCGAGGTGCTTCTTCGCGTAGCGGTAGTCGATCAGCGTGTTGATGTTGCGATCGGCGATCGCGTACACGCTGCCGCCGCGCCCGCCGTCGCCGCCGTCCGGTCCGCCGAACGGAACGAATTTCTCGCGGCGCATCGACGCGCTGCCATCGCCTCCGTCGCCGGCGATGACTTCGATTCGCGCTTCGTCAATGAACTTCATTCGTTACTCCGTCCAGTATTTCCAGATATTGTGCCGCGAGCCGCCGTGCTTGACCAATCGGTCGCGGAAGCGCGCCTGCGGGCGCGCCAATGAAAAAGGCCCCGCCAAAGCTGCGGGGCCTTTCGGCTTCGAAGCCCGGGCTGCCTGACTTAGGCAGCGACCGGAACGACGTTGACCATGTGCTTCTTGTCTGCGCCCTTGGTCCCGAACGTCACGTGACCATCGACCAGTGCGAACAGCGTGTGGTCCTTGCCCATGCCGACGTTGTCGCCGGGATGCATGCGCGTACCGCGCTGACGCACGATGATGCCGCCGGCGTTGATTGCCTGGCCGCCGTACACCTTCACGCCGAGACGCTTCGACTCGGAGTCGCGGCCATTCCGGGAAGAGCCGCCTGCCTTTTTGTGTGCCATCTGTTTGCTCCTTGCCCGAGGCGCTTACGCGTTGATCGCGTCGATGCGCAGCTCGGTGTAGTTCTGGCGGTGGCCAGCGTGCTTTTGGTAGTGCTTCCGGCGACGCATCTTGAAGATGGTGACCTTGGCATGACGACCGTGCGATACGACGGTAGCCTTGACGGAAGCCCCACTGACCAGCGGCGTACCGAACTTAATCGATTCGCCTTCGCCCACTGCGAGAACCTGGTCGAGCGTGATTTCAGCGTCAATGTCTGCCGGTATCTGTTCTACTTTCAATTTTTCGCCAACGGCAACCTTGTACTGCTTGCCGCCGGTTTTTATGACCGCGTACATTGAGAACCTCACTCTGGATCTATTTTTCCGCGCACCACGCACGGAAAACGCTTGATTATACATAGAGTTAGCACCGAGGTCAAAACCTGCCGACGGCTCCCATTCCCCGGCCCTCGGCGGGGGCCGGGGAATGGGACTGCGCGCGGGCGCCGCGCGCGCAACAGCCCGGTGAACGGGTGATTCGCCTTATAATCCGCCGCACTACCCATTTTCATCATCATGTCGTCGACCGCCACCCCTTCCCTCAGCGCCGCCCACCTGCTCGCTCCGATCGCCAGCGATATGGAACAGGTGAATCGCGTCATCCGGCAAAGCCTCGCGTCCGACGTGCTGCTGATCAACCAGATCGCCGAGTACATCATCGGAGCGGGCGGCAAGCGGCTGCGTCCGGCGCTGCTGCTGCTCGTGGCCGGCGCGCTTGGCGACAGCACGGCGCATCGCCACACGCTCGCGGCCGTCGTCGAGTTCATCCACACCGCCACGCTGCTGCATGACGACGTCGTCGACGAATCGGAGTTGCGGCGCGGCCGCAAGACCGCGAACGCGCTGTTCGGCAACGCGGCCAGCGTGCTCGTGGGCGACTACCTGTATTCGCGCTCGTTCGAGATGATGGTCGGCGTCGGCAAGATGCGCATCATGGAGATCCTGTCGGAAGCCACGACGATCATTTCCGAGGGCGAGGTGCTGCAGTTGCTGAACATGCACGACGCCGACGTCGACGAGACCCGCTACATGCAGGTGATCCGCTACAAGACCGCGAAGCTGTTCGAGGCCTCGGCCCGGCTCGGCGCGGTGCTCGCGGGCGCCGACGCGCCGACCGAGGCCGCGGCCGCCGAATACGGCCGCCGCATCGGCACCGCCTTTCAGATCATGGACGACTGGCTCGACTACACGGGCAGCGCGGAATCGATGGGCAAGAACGCCGGCGACGACCTGCGCGAAGGCAAGCCGACCCTGCCGCTCATCTATCTGATCGAGCGCGGCACGCCGGAACAGGCGGCGCTCGCGCGCGAAGCGATCGAACAGGGCGGCACCGACCGCTTCGACACGATCTTCGACGCGATCACGCGTTCGGGCGCGCTCGACCATACGCTGGAATGCGCACGGCAAGAGGCTCAGGCAGCCGCTGAAGCAATTTCTTCATTTCCCTCTTCCATCTTTAAAAATAGCCTGCTAGAATTATGCTCTTACTCGACGTCACGGCAGTCTTGAACGAGACTGGAGCGACGAAAGAGTCCAAATCGGGGTGTAGCTTAGCCTGGTAGAGCGCTACGTTCGGGACGTAGAGGCCGGAGGTTCGAATCCTCTCACCCCGACCAGATTTAAGGCCCGGAAAGCCTGTCAGATAAAGAGATCTCTTGTCTGGCAAAGCTTTCCGGGCTTTCTCGTTTCTGGGTGTGCCAGTTTGGTGTGTCAATTCCACCGTGCGAAAATGCGGGGAGTGACTGACTTGGCATCCCTTCCCTCCGGCGTCCATCTGCGCCCTGGCTCATCCGTGTTCCAACTGCGGATCGGCGTACCCAAAGACCTTCAGCAACACTTCCGCAACCCGAAGACCGGCAAGCCGAAGGCCGACGCTTTCCGCGCGAGCCTCAGAACGAGCAATCGCGCCGAAGCCGGCACGCGGGCGCACGAGATCATCGCGGAGTGGCAACGGAAATTCGATGCGCTCAGGGCGAAGGATCAACCTGCCCCGATCGTGCCGTTTCTGGACCCACAACCCCGATTACGTCAAGGCAACTGGATGCCTACCCTACAAATGAGAACTGGATCCCTTCTTTGTGCTGCGGCTCTCACGCTTTTGGCATCCGCCGCGTGCGCCAGCGACGCCAAGATATTTGATGGCTACGACTCGTACTACACCTCCCTTCCGAATGCGATCTTTCACAAGGCCACCAAGGAAGGTTTCGAGTCTTCGTTTTATGACGAGAAGGATGGCCTGGAGGTCGAGTTGGATACGACCGTGGGCGGCAGAAAGATGTCCATCGTCATTGGGGATGGCGTCTTCGAACTGAATGGCGTCAGACATGCATTCAAGGATGCGGTGACGTTTCAGGGCGAATCCAGCTCGGGCACCATCCCACCCACCGGCTTCAACGTCTATATCTCGGACAAACAGAGGGATGCGAAGCCGCTTATTTGCCTCGAAGGTGTCGCCAATGGGTCCGGAGAGTACGACCGCTACAAGCAGGTGTACCTAATCGTCAATCCAACTGCCCCGAAGAGAGCGGCGGTGTACCACTTGGCGAGCTTGTTCGCATCTTGCAAGGCGCTGGTCCGCACTGGCAGCAATGGCATTGCGTTTCCGGCCAATGATTATCTGACCAACGCCACTGACAAGAGCCGAATCGGAGTGATTTCGCGCTACTACAAAATAGCCGACGGGGTGTTCGTGCCGACAGGCGAGGCCACGCGCCTACTCTTCGAGGCCCCGGACAGTGGAAACGTGTTTAGATTTTCCGTGGGAACGCCCTGACACCTCGATCTCCTTCGCGCTCCTAGGCCATCTAGTCCGGATCGACACCGGCTGATGTGATCGGCAACCATTGATCTGGTCTACCGAGAGGTCAGTACACGCATGAATGCCCGAAGACCCGCTCATCGGAGTATCTCCGGGCTGCCGCGCTTTGAGTTCGCTGCGGCATGTAGCGGCAATGAGCGAGCCGGCTACTGGGCCCGGGCAATGAGGAAGTCCTCACGGTTACGGCCGGCAATCCATCGGGGCACTCGCCCGCGCCCGCTCCATGTCGCTCCTGACAAGGGATCACGGTACTTCTGAATGGCGCGACCTCTCGTAGAGCGCCGGACCAGTTTTGCCCGTGCGCCGAATACGTCGTCGGGCGTAATGCCGAATTCGAGGATGGCAGCGCGAAGTTCGGCAATGACCACGCTTGCCTGCTCCCTCCGCATCGTCTCCGCCTGTTGCTGCAATTGCCGGATCTGGTTTTGTAGTTCTTGGAAAGTCGTCACTGTTGGCCCTCGACAATAGATACCTGATTGATGAAGGCACGGCTACGCCGCAACCCGACATGACCGTCGCTCCACATCTGCCGAACCGGCTTCCGGAGCTTCAAGCATGCAGAACTGAACGAGAAGCGAATTGCCTATGGCAGTCGGAAATCTGAACAACCTGTAGATCAACATCGCAGCTAGGCGATATGACGAACTGAAGCCTGATCACGCGGCAGCAACATGGCCATCCATCCCCTTTTACCACAACAGTGGTCAACGCCCCCCAACGCCGGCCAATCGCACGCTTCGTTCGCCGAGTGTTATAATTGCGGCTTAGCCCATCCGGCCTTGAAAAAGCCGTCCAGCGATCTGGACGGCTTTTTTGTTTCCGGTGCTCAGGGGACATGGCCCGCGTGACACAATCCGCTCCCGCCCCCTCTGCTATAGTTCCTTTCCATTCCTGCCCTTCACTGCCTGCACTGACCTGACGCGTGGACCAAATTCCCTTATGGGCGCAAATCAGCGCCGTCTTCCTGCTTCTCCTCTGCTCCAGCTTCTTCTCCATCTCTGAAACGGCGATGATGGCGCTCAACCGCCATCGGCTGAAACATCTCGCGAGCCAGGGCGCACTCGGCGCCAAGACGACGCAGCGGCTGCTCGCGCGCACCGACCAGCTGCTGAGCGTGATCCTGATCGGCAACAACCTGCTCAACACGATCATCCCGGTCCTGACCACCTCGATCGCGCTGCATACCTTCGGCCGCGACAACTTCGTGCTGTCGATCGCGACCGGCCTCGTTGCGTTCCTGATCATCGTGTTCGCGGAAATCACCCCGAAGATCGTCGGCGCGAGCTTTCCCGAGCGGATCGCGCTGCCCGCCAGCGTCGTGATCGCGCCGCTGATGCGCCTCCTGATGCCGCTCGTGTGGTTCGTCAATGCGCTCGCCGGCGCGATCCTCGCGCTGCTGCACATCAATACCAAGGGCGCCCGCGACCAGCGGCTGTCGGCCGAGGAGCTGCGCACCGTCGTGCTGGAGTCGGGCAGCTTCATGCCGACCCAGCACCGCAGCATCCTGCTGAACCTGTTCGACCTCGAGAACATCACCGTCGACGACGTGATGATCCCGCGCCGCCAGATCGAGTCGCTCAACTTCTACGCGCCGCTCGACGACGTCCTGCACCAGCTCGAGACCTGTTATCACAACCGCCTCGTGGTCTACGAAGGCGACATCGACAAGGTGCTCGGCGTGCTGCACGTGCGCAAGACGCTGACCGCGCTGCACAACCAGGACTTCGACCGCGAGACGCTGCGCGAGCTGCTCGCCGAGCCATACTACGTGCCGTCCGGCACGCCGGTGTTCCAGCAGCTCAAGTACTTCCAGGAAAGCCGCCAGCGCACCGCCCTCGTCGTCAACGAGTACGGCGAACTGGAAGGGCTCGTCACGCCCGAGGACATCATCGAGGAACTGATCGGCGAGTTCACCACGTCGATGCCGCGCACCGAAGGCGCGAACGGCGGCTGGAACGCCGACGGCGAATGCATCGTGTCCGGCGGCATGCCGCTGCGCGAGCTGAACCGCTGGCTGGGCCTGAGCCTGCCCACCGACGGCCCGAAGACGCTCAACGGCCTGATCCTCGAAGTGCTCGAGGAGATCCCGGACGACGACGTATGCCTGAAGATCGGCGACGTGATGCTCGAGGTGATGCGCAGCGACGACCAGGCCGTGCGCACGGTCAAGCTCTTCAAGCCGCGCGCGCCGCGCGCCGGCCGCACGCTGCGCGCCTGACCGAACGGCCGACTGCCGCGCGCGGCGCACGCGCGCGATGATCGACGCATCGCCCCCAGCAGGCGGCCGCGAGGCCGGTTCCGATGTCGTCCATTCCGTTCGCGCCGGCCGCCTCGCCGGCCACGCCCTCCCTCCATCCGGTTCAGGCCGCCGCCGCGCGCGCCGACGACGCGCCGGCGGTCGCGCTGCTGGCCGGCCTGCTGCAGGCCGCGCACCAGCGCAACGCATCCGATCTCCATCTCGAACCGTCCGAGCACGCCTGGCGCGTGCGGCTCCGCATCGACGGCGTGCTGCACGAGTTCGCGCATCCGCCCGCGCACCTGCGCGACGCAGTCGTCACGCGCGTCAAGGTGCTCGCGCGCATGGACATCGCGGAGCGCCGCGTGCCCCAGGACGGCCGCCTGCGTCTCGCGCTCGCGCCCGGGCAGCGCGGCGACTACCGCGTCAGCTCGCTGCCGACGCTGTACGGCGAAAAGCTCGTGCTGCGCCGTCTCGACACGCTGCCCGCCGTCCTGTCGCTGCCCGCGCTGGGCATCGCGCCGGCCGGCGCGCGCGCGATCGAGGCCGCGCTCGATGCGCCGCACGGGCTCGTCCTCGTCACCGGGCCGACCGGCAGCGGCAAAACACGGTCGCTCTACAGCTTCCTGCAGCGGCTCAACCACACCTCGCGCAACCTCTGCACGGTCGAGGACCCGGCCGAGATCCAGCTCGACGGCGTCAACCAGGTCGGCGTGCGCGACAAGGCCGGGCTCACCTTCGCCGTCGCGCTGCGCGCGCTGCTGCGCCAGGATCCCGACGTGATCATGGTCGGCGAGATCCGCGACTTCGAAACCGCCGACGTCGCGCTCAAGGCCGCGCAAACCGGCCACCTCGTCCTCTCGACGCTGCACACGCACGACGCGCCCGCCGCGATCACCCGCCTGCTCGACATCGGCGTCGCGCCCTACAACCTCGCCGCCGCCCTGCACCTCGCCACCGCCCAGCGGCTCCTGCGGCAGCTCTGCACCGGCTGCCGCACGCCATCCGACGCCCCGCCCGCCGCGCTGCGCGAAGCCGGCCTCGACGCCGCCGCGCTGGCGGCCGGCTGGCGGCCGTTCCGCGCGGTCGGCTGTGCGGCCTGTCACGGCATCGGCTACCGGGGACGCATCGGCATCCATCAAGTGATGCCGCTGTCGCCCGCGCTGCGCGAGTTGATCGTCGCGCGCGCGAGCCATCACGCGCTCGCCCGCCAGGCCCGCGACGACGGCATGCGCTCGCTGCGCGACGCGGCGCTCGCGCGCGTCGCCGACGGCTCGACGAGCCTCAGCGAAGCGCTTGCGGCCACGGCGGCGCCATGAGCGCGCCCGAGCCGCCCCCGCTCGAATCGCGCTTTCGCTGGTCGGGCTTCGGCGTCGATGGCGCGCGGCGACGCGGCACCCTGATCGCCGCGACGCCGGGCAGCGCGCGCGCCGCGCTGCGGCGCGACGGCATCACCGTGGTCGCGCTGGAAGCGCGCGGGGCCGCGCCGCCCCCGCGCGTGCGCGCACACGACGTCACCCGCTTCGCGCGCCAGCTCGCGAGCCTGCTGCAGGCGGGCCTGCCGCTCGCGCCGGCGCTCGACCTGTTCGCGCAGGCCACCGCGCGCGACGGCATCGCGCGCATCGCGGACGGGCTCGGGCGCGACATCGTCGCGGGCCGCCCGCTGTCGGACGCGCTGCGCCGCTATCCGCGGCAATTCGGCCCCCTGTTCCGGCAACTGATCCTGATCGGCGAGCAATCGGGCACGCTCGCCACCGTGCTCGCGCGCCTCGCCGACGACCGCGAACGCGCAGCGGCCCAACGCAGCCGGGTGCGCGCGGCGCTCGCCTACCCCGGCGCGGTCCTGTCGTTCGCGTGCGCGCTCACCGCCGCGCTGCTGCTGTGGGTCGTGCCGACCTTCGCACAGATCTTCGAAGGTTTCGGCGCCACCTTGCCCGCGCCGACACGCGTCGTCCTCGCGCTGTCGGGCGGGCTCGCGCGCTGGGGCCCGCCCGCCGCGCTCGGGGCGGCGCTCACCGTCGTCGCCGCCGGTCACGCACGGCGGCGCTCGGCAGCCGCGCGGCTCGCCGCGGCCCGGCTCGCCCTGCGGATTCCGCTCGCGGGGCCTCTGCTGCGCACCCTCGCCGCCGCCCGCTGGAGCCGCGCGCTCGGCACCCTGCTCGGCGCCGGCACGCCGCTCGTCGACGCCTTCGCGTCGCTCGCGCAGGCGAGCGGCAATCCGGTCTTCGATCAGGCCACGGCCGATATCGCGCGGCGGCTGCAGCGCGGCGAACGACTCGCGAATGCGATGCGCGCCGCGGCCTGCTTTCCCGATCCGGTGGTCCAGCCGATCGGCGTGGCCGAGGAAACCGGCACGCTCGATGCAATGCTGGTCGATATCTCGACCCTGTGCGATCGTCAGGTCGACGAGCGCATCGACCTGCTCGCGAGCGTGTGCGAGCCGCTCGTGATCGTGGTGCTGGGCGCGCTGGTCGGCGCGCTCGTGATCGCGATGTACCTGCCGATCGTCCAGCTCGGCAACGTGGTGTAGCATCGCAGCCGAATCTGTCTCCTATTTGCCATGGCCCTTTCATCGATGATCTTCACGCCGCTCTACGCCGACCCGTTCGCGCCCGCCAGCGGGCCGTTGGCCGCCTTCGCCGCGCTGCCGGCCGGATTCCGCTACGGCTTCGCGATCATGCTCGGGCTCGTGATCGGCAGCTTCATCAATGTCGTCGCGCACCGCCTGCCGATCATGATGAAGCGCGCCTGGCAGGCCGAAATCGGCGAGGCGACCGGCGAGCCCGTCGAGCCCGACGACGGCCTGCCCGCGCGCTACAACCTGTGGGTGCCGCGCAGCGCGTGCCCGCATTGCGGCCATGTGCTGCGCGCATGGGAGAACGTGCCGGTGCTCGGCTACCTGGCGCTGCGCGGCCGCTGCGCGCAATGCCGCGCGCCGATCGGGGCGCGCTACCCGCTCGTCGAGCTGGCGAGCGGCGCGCTCGCGGCCGGGTCGCTCGCGGTGTTCGGCCCGGGCGGCGCGGCGCTCGCCGCGTTCGGTCTGTGCGCGACGCTGCTCGCGATGAGCGCGATCGACATCCAGACCGGCTTCCTGCCCGACTCGCTGACGCTGCCGCTGCTGTGGGCCGGGCTCACCGTCAATCTGTGGGGCACCTTCGCGAACCTGCACGCAGCCGTGATCGGCGCGATCGCGGGCTATCTGTTCCTGTGGGGCATCTTCTGGCTGTTCAAATGGCTGCGCGGCATCGAGGGCATCGGCTACGGCGACCTGAAGCTCCTCGCCGCGCTGGGCGCCTGGCTCGGCTGGGAAGCGCTGCCGCAGGTGGTGCTGATCTCCGCGGTCGCGGGCGCGGCCATCGGGCTCATCGCCACCTGGCGCGGCCGGATGCGTTTCGAGGAACCACTGCCGTTCGGCCCGTTCCTCGCGCTCGGCGGCGTGGCCACGCTGTTCGCCGGCACCCCGTTCTATCTCGTGCTCGGAGGCTGACCGCATGTATTCGATCGGACTGACAGGCGGCATCGGCAGCGGCAAGACGACCGTCGCCGCCCTGTTCGGCGAACAGGGCGCCTCGCTCGTCGATACCGACGAGATCGCGCACCGGATCACCGCGCCGCACGGCGCTGCGATGCCGCACATCGCGCGCGAGTTCGGGCCCGGCTTCGTGACGCCCGACGGCGCGCTCGATCGCGCGAAGATGCGCGCACTCGTGTTCAGCGACGAACCCGCGCGCCGCCGGCTCGAAGCGATCACGCACCCGCTGATCCGCGCCGCCACCGACGACGCGGCGCGCGCAGCGCAGGGGCCCTATCTCGTTTATGTGGTGCCGCTGCTGATCGAATCCGGTGCATGGCGGGCGCGCGTCGCGCGCGTGCTCGTCGTCGATTGCGAAGTCGAGACCCAGATCCGCCGCGTGATGCAGCGCAACGGCTTCGCGCGCGCGCAGGTGGAAGCGATCGTCGCACGCCAGGCGACGCGCGCCGCGCGGCTCGCCGCGGCCGATGACGTGATCGTCAACGAGGACGCGCCGCGCGCGCAACTCGCGGCGCGCGTCGCGGCATTGCACCAGCGCTATCTCGCGTACGCCGCCGCCACAAACTGACGCGGCCGTCAGCTTGTTGCGCGCCATGCGGCGCATGCGGCCCGAAAAGGCGCGATTGCTAGGGTAGGTCGCGGGCATTAGAATGTCCTGCAGTTCCGTCACCCCCATCGCGAGAGGCATGCGCGCTTGATCCTTTACGAGTATCCGTTCAACGAACGAATCCGCACGCTGCTGCGTCTCGAAGATTTGTTCGAGCGCTTCGCGTTCTTCATGGCACAAGAAGACGCGAGAGAGCACCATGTCGCGCTGACGACGCTGTTCGAAATCGCCGAGGTCGCCGGCCGCGCGGATCTGAAATCGGATCTGATGAAGGAACTCGAACGCCAGCGCCAGACACTCACGCCGTTTCGCGGCAATCCCGGCATCGAGCAGAACGCACTCGAAGCCGTGCTGGGCGAGATCGAGCAGACGCTCGCGCATCTCGCGCAGATGCAGGGCAAGACCGGCCAGCATCTGACCGACAACGAATGGCTCGCCAGCATTCGCAGCCGCGCGGTGATTCCCGGCGGCACCTGCAAGTTCGACCTCCCGTCCTATTACGCATGGCAGCAATGGCCGGCCGAGCAGCGCCGCCACGACATCGCGAAATGGGCGATGCCGCTCCTGCCGCTGCGCGACGCCGCGACGATCGTGCTGCGCCTCGCGCGCGAATCCGGCCAGGCGTCGAAGGTGATGGCGATGCAGGGCAGCTATCAGCAGATGCTGTCCGGCCGCTCCTACCAGCTCATGCAGGTCAGGGTGCCATCCGAGCTGCGCGTGATTCCCGAGGCCAGCGCGAACAAATACATGCTGTGGGTGCGCTTCACCGTGCAGGATGGCGACGTCCGGCCGCGCGCGGTCGATATCGACGTGCCGTTCCAGCTCACGCTTTGCAACCTGTAGCGGCCTCGCGCCGCACCGACCGTTTTTCTTTCGTATGACTACCGTCGTGAAATGTCCGTCCTGCGGCGCCGAAGTGCGCTGGACGCCCGAGAATCGCTTCCGTCCCTTCTGTTCGGCCCGCTGCAAGCAGCTCGACCTCGGCGCCTGGGCCGCGGAAAAGTACCGGATCGGGACGACGGACGACGAGCCGTCGTCCGAGGAAACGCCGTCGTCCGAACCGGACGACCGGCACAACTGACGCCGCCGCATCGCGCGGCGGCGCGGCGCCGCTTACCGGCGCGCCTCGTCCTGCGCGAGCCGTTCGAGCACCGGCAGGGCCGCCGGCAGCAGCGGCGCGACCTCGACCGGCAGCCGCTGCCAGACGAACGCCTGCCCTTCGCGGCTGTGCGGTTCGCCCGTCCAGCCCGTCACCTTGCAGAAGTAGAGCCGCACGTACGCGTGCGGATAATCGTGTTCGAGCGTGTGCCAGCGCGCGCTCTCGGTCACGACGATGCCCAGTTCCTCGTGCAGCTCGCGCGCGAGCGCCTCCTCGACGCTTTCTCCCGCTTCGAGCTTGCCGCCCGGGAATTCCCAGTAGCCTTCATACGGCTTGCCCTTGAGCCGCTGCGCGAGCAGGTAGCGGCCGTCCGGCTGCACCAGCACGCCCACCGCCACCTCGGTCACCTTGCGGCCGTCCGGCGCGGCCGGCTTCGATCCTTCGGTCATGCATTCTCCTTGCGGCCCGACCAGTCGCGGGCGAATTGCCATGCCACGCGCCCCGAACGCGACCCGCGCTCCAGCGCCCACACGAGCGCATCGCCGCGCGCCGCCTCGACTTCGTCGCCGCCGCAGCCAAAATGGCGCAGCCAATGGCCGACGATCGCCAGGTAATCGTCCTGCTTGAACGGGTAGAAGCTCACCCACAGCCCGAAACGCTCCGACAGCGAGATCTTCTCCTCGACCACCTCGCCCGGATGGATCTCGCCGTCGGGCAGGTGCTTGTAGGTCTCGTTGTCGCTCATGTACTCGGGCAGCAGGTGCCGGCGATTCGAGGTCGCGTAGATCAGCACGTTGTCCGACTGCGCGGCCACCGAGCCGTCGAGCGCGACCTTGAGCGCCTTGTAGCCCGACTCGCCCTCCTCGAACGACAGGTCGTCGCAGAACACGATGAAGCGTTCCGGACGCGCCGAGATCAGGTCGACGATGTCGCCGAGGTCGTGCAGGTCGTCCTTGTCGACTTCGATGAGGCGCAGGCCGTCGCCCGCATAGGCGTTCAGGCAGGCCTTGATCAGCGACGACTTGCCGGTGCCGCGCGCGCCCGTCAGCAATACGTTGTTCGCGGGCTTGCGCTGCACGAACTGGCGCGTGTTCCGTTCGATCAGGCCCTTCTGGCGATCGATGTTCTGCAGGTCGTCGAGCGCGATCGCCGACACCGCCGGCACCGGCTGGAGATAGCCGCGCCCCTGGCGCTTGCGCCAGCGGAACGCGTGGGCCGCGCTCCAGTCGATCGTGGCGGGCGACGGCGGCAACAGCACCTCCACGCGGGCGAGGAGCGCGTCCGCGCGCGCCAGGAATTGATCGAGCTTGTCCATCCGGGGGTCCTCGCGACGCTTACGAGCGATAGTCGGCGTTGATGCTCACGTAGTCGTGCGACAGATCGCAGGTCCACACGGTCGCCTGCGCGTCGCCGCGACTGAGCAGCACCCGGATCGTGATCTCGCTCTGCTTCATCACGCGCTGGCCGTCTTCTTCCTGGTAGGCCGGGTTGCGCCCGCCCGCCTTGGCGACGAGCACGTCGTCGAGATACAGGTCGATCGTGCCGACGTCGAGATCCGTCACGCCCGCGTAGCCGATCGCCGCGAGGATCCGGCCCAGATTCGGGTCCGACGCGTAGAACGCGGTCTTCACGAGCGGCGAGTGGCCGATCGCGTAGGCGATCTGCCGGCATTCGGCGACGTCGCGGCCGCCCTCGACCTGCACGGTCATGAACTTGGTCGCGCCCTCGCCGTCGCGCACGATCAGCTGCGACAGCGTCTGCGCGACCTCGGTGACGGCGTCGCGCAGCGCCGCATAGGCGGGCGACGCGGTCGAGGTGATCGCGGGCAGGCTCGACTTGCCCGACGCCAGCAGGATGAACGAGTCGTTGGTCGAGGTATCGCCGTCGATCGTGATGCAGTTGAACGAACGGTCCGCCACTTCCTTCACGAGCGTATCGAGCACCGGCTGCGCGACCGCCGCATCGAAGGCGAGGAAGCCGAGCATCGTCGCCATGTTCGGCTTGATCATCCCGGCGCCCTTGCTGATGCCCGTCAGCGTGACCGTGTGGCCGTCGATCGTCACCTGCCGCGACGCGGCTTTCGGCAGCGTGTCGGTGGTCATGATCGCCTGCGCGGCTTCATACCAGTGCGCGCCCGCCCGGCTGCCCAGCGCGGCGGGCAGGCCCGCCTTCAGGCGCTCGATCGGCAGCGGCTCGAGAATCACACCGGTCGAGAACGGCAGCACCTGCGCCGGCTCGAGGCCGGCGAGCCGCGCGAGTTCCTTGCAGGTCTCGCGGGCATGCGCGAGACCCGGCTCGCCCGTGCCCGCATTCGCGTTGCCGGTATTGACGACGAGCGCGCGGATGCCGGCGCCGCCGGCGCGCACCTTGGCCAGGTGCTCGCGGCAGACCGTCACCGGCGCGGCGCAGAAGCGATTCTCGGTGAACACGCCCGCGACGGTCGCGCCGTCTTCGACGGACACGACGAGGACATCCTTGCGATTCGGCTTGCGGATCCGGGCCTCGGCCCAGCCCAGCGTGACGCCGGCGACGGGATGCAGTTGCGCGGGATCGATCGGGGGGAAGTTCACAGCCATGTGAAACACCTGCCGGAAAGCGCGATGCCGGCCCGGGCCGGCATCGCAGGATTGAACGGACCGGCGGCCCGCCTGGGCGGGCCGCCGCTCATACTTCGGATGGCGGACGCACGCACGGCGCGCCGCCCACGATCATGACAGCTTGCCGTGACAGTGCTTGTACTTCTTGCCGCTGCCGCACGGGCACGGATCGTTGCGCCCGACCTTCGGCACGTCGCCGTCCACCGCCGCCGCGCCGCCCACCGCCGCCGCGATCTCGGCCACCGCGATGCCGCCGACCGCAGCAGCAGCCGCGCCGGTATCCGCATAGTCGGCGTGCCGGAACTCGACGTTCTCGAGATGGCCGCCCTGCTCCTCGAGCTGCTCGGCCGCCTCCTCGAGTTGCTCCGGCGACTGGATCTGCACGTTCATCACGACCCGCGTGACTTCCTGCTTGACCGCATCGAGCATCGCGGCGAACAGTTCGAACGCCTCGCGCTTATATTCCTGCTTGGGGTTCTTCTGCGCGTAGCCGCGCAGGTGGATGCCCTGGCGCAGGTGGTCGAGCGCCGCCAGGTGCTCGCGCCACAGGCGATCGAGCGTCTGCAGCATGATCGAGCGCTCGAACGCGCTGAACGATTCACGGCCGACCAGCGCGACCTTCGCCTCGTAGTGCTCGTCGGCGGCCGTCGTGACCGCGTCGAGGATCTCGTCCGCGCTGATCGACGACGATTCGTTCACCATTTCCTGAATCGCGAGATCGAGCTGCCAGTCGTTGCGCAGCGCCTCTTCCAGCTCGGGCAGGTCCCACTGTTCCTCGATGCTGCCCGCCGGCACGAACTGGCGCACCACCTCGGTGACCACGCCATGACGCATCGCGCCGATGGTCTCGGCGATGTCGTGCGCCTCGAGCAGTTCGTTGCGCTGCTGGTAGATCACCTTGCGCTGGTCGTTCGACACGTCGTCGTATTCGAGCAGCTGCTTGCGGATATCGAAGTTGCGCGCCTCGACCTTGCGCTGCGCGGATTCGATCGAACGGGTCACGATGCCGGCTTCGATCGCCTCGCCTTCCGGCATCTTGAGGCGATCCATGATCGCGCGCACGCGGTCGCCCGCGAAGATGCGCAGGAGCGGATCCTCGAGCGACAGGTAGAAGCGCGACGAACCCGGGTCGCCCTGGCGGCCGGCGCGGCCGCGCAGCTGGTTGTCGATCCGGCGCGATTCGTGGCGCTCGGTGCCGATGATGTGCAGGCCGCCTGCGGTCTTCACCTGCTCGTGCAGCGCTTCCCATTCGTCGTGCAGCTGCTGGATCCGGCGCGCCTTCTCGTCGGCCGGGATCGCGTCGTCGGCATCGATCAGGCTCGCCTGCTTCTCGGCATTGCCGCCCAGCACGATGTCGGTGCCGCGGCCCGCCATGTTGGTTGCGATCGTGATGCGCTTCGGCCGGCCGGCCTCGGCGACGATCGCCGCCTCGCGCGCGTGCTGCTTCGCGTTCAGCACCTCGTGCGGCAGCCCGGCCTGCTTGAGCAGGTGCGACAGCAGCTCGGAGTTCTCGATCGAGGTCGTGCCGACCAGCACCGGCTGGCCGCGCTCGTAGCACTCGTGGATGTCGCGGATCACCGCGTCGTAGCGCTCCTTCGCGGTCTTGTAGATCTGGTCCTGGCGATCGATCCGCTTCGGCACGCGGTTGGTCGGGATCACGACCGTCTCGAGGCCGTAGATCTCGTTGAACTCGAACGCCTCGGTGTCCGCCGTCCCGGTCATCCCGGACAGCTTGACGTACATCCGGAAGTAGTTCTGGAACGTGATCGACGCGAGCGTCTGGTTCTCGCTCTGGATCTTCGCGTGTTCCTTCGCCTCGACCGCCTGGTGCAAACCGTCGGACCAGCGGCGGCCCGCCATCAGGCGGCCCGTGAATTCGTCGACGATGATCACCTCGCCGTTCTGCACCACGTAATGCTGGTCGCGGTGGAACAGCGTGTGCGCGCGCAGCGCCGCGTACACGTGGTGCATCAGCGTGATGTTCTGCGGTGCGTACAGGCTCTCGCCCTCGCCGATCAGGCCCCATTCGGAAAGCAGGCGCTCGGCCTTCTCGTGGCCCGATTCCGTCAGGAACACCTGGCGGGCCTTTTCATCGAGCGTGTAGTCGCCGGGCTTCTCGACGCCCGTGCCGTCGGCCTTCTCCTCGCCGATCTGGCGCTCGAGCAGCGGCGGCAGCGCGTTCATGCGCACGTACAGCTCGGTGTGGTCTTCCGCCTGGCCCGAGATGATGAGCGGCGTGCGCGCCTCGTCGATCAGGATCGAGTCGACCTCGTCGACGATCGCGAAATTGAGCGGCCGCTGCACCCGCGCCTCGGTCTCGTAGACCATGTTGTCGCGCAGGTAGTCGAAGCCGAATTCGTTGTTGGTGCCGTAGGTGATGTCGGCCGCGTAGGCCTGCTGCTTCTGGTCGTGCTCCATCTGCGACAGGTTGATGCCGACCGAGAGCCCGAGGAAGTTGTAGAGCCGCCCCATCCACTCGGCGTCACGCTGCGCGAGGTAGTCGTTCACGGTGACGACGTGCACGCCGCGCCCGGACAGCGCGTTCAGGTAGGCCGCGAGCGTCGCGACGAGCGTCTTGCCCTCGCCGGTGCGCATTTCCGCGATCTTGCCGTAGTGCAGCACCATGCCGCCGATCAGCTGCACGTCGAAGTGCCGCATCTTCAGCACCCGCCGGCTCGCCTCGCGGCACACGGCGAACGCCTCGGGCAGCAGCTTGTCGAGCGACTCGCCGCCCGCGACACGCTGGCGGAACTCATCCGTCTTGCCGCGCAACTGGTCGTCCGTCAGCTGCTCGATCTGCGTTTCCAACGCATTGATCGTAGCGACGGTCTTTTGGTATTGCTTGACGAGCCGCTGGTTGCGGCTGCCAAAAATCTTCTGGAGAAAACCGGTTGTCATCGGATCGGGTGTGCGTCGCTGCAACGGCCCCGGAGTACGGCTGACCTCCCCCGGCGCGCCGAGCCTCGGCGGCTTAACGTATGAGTGAATTCAAACGAGGAATTTTAGCACGCGCGCCCGCCCGCGCCGCGGTCCTCCGCCGACGCCTGCCTCGCGCGGTACAATCGCGTCATCTTTGCCGCTCCACGCCGTCACCGAGTCCATGAACCGTTCCTCGTCGCGCTTCCCGTCGAGCTTCTCGCGCCCGCAGGCCGCAGCCGACGTGCTGAACCGCAGCGACGCCTATGCGGCGCTGCGCGCGGGCGTCGAGCAGGTGGCCGCGCTGCGTCGCGATCTGGCCAGCCTGCTGCCGGACTACCTCGCGAACAATATCGAACCCGGCTTCATCAAGGAAGGCGTGCTCACGCTGTTCGCCGCGCACAACGCGCTCGCCGCGCGCCTGCGGCAAGTCGAGCCGCGCCTGCTCGGCGACCTGCAGGCGCGCGGCTGGCCGGTCACGGCGCTGAAACTGCGGGTGCGCCCGCAGCACGCGCCCGAACCGCCACGCATCAAGGAGGCGCGCCTGTCGGCGGCGGGCGCCGATGCGCTGCGCACGCTCGCCGACGCGCTCGAACCGTCGCCGCTGCAGATCGCGCTCGCGCGCATGGCCGCCCGGCACGCGAAACCGCCGCGCTGAGCGCCGCCGGGACAAAAAAAAGCGACCCTCGGGTCGCTTTTTTTCATGGCGCGGCGCCATGGCGCGGCGCGCGTCACGCGAACGCAGCCTGCGCGTCGAAGCCGAAGCCGCGCGGCGCGGCCTTCGGATCGTCGAACGACACGATCTCGTAGGCGCTTTCGTCCGCGAGCAGTGCGCGCAGCAGCTGGTTGTTCAGGCCGTGGCCCGACTTGTACGCGGTGTACGACGCGAGGAGCGGATGACCGACCACGTACAGGTCGCCGATCGCATCGAGCATCTTGTGCTTCACGAACTCGTCGTCGTAGCGCAGGTTGTCGTTGTTCAGGATCCGGTACTCGTCGAGCACGATCGTGTTGTCCATCGTGGCGCCGCGCGCGAGGCCCAGCTCGCGCAGCATCTCGCCCTCGTGCGCGAAGCCGAAGGTGCGCGCACGCGCGATCTCGCGCACGTACGACGTGTTCGCGAAATCGACTTCCAGCTCCTGCCCCGTCTTGTCGACGGCCGGATGGCGGAAATCGATCGTGAACTTGAGCTTGAAGCCGAAGTACGGGTCGAGGCGCGCGAACTTGTCGCCGTCGCGGATCTCGACCGGCTTCTTCACCTGGATGAAGCGCTTCGGCGCGTTCTGTTCCTCGATGCCGGCGGACTGGATCAGGAACACGAACGAGGCGGCGCTGCCGTCCATGATCGGGATTTCCTCGGCCGTCACGTCGACGTACAGGTTGTCGATCCCGAGGCCCGCGCACGCGGACATCAGGTGCTCGACCGTCGACACGCGCGCGCCATCCTTCTGCAACACCGACGCGAGCCGCGTATCGCCGATCGACATCGCCGAGGCCGGGATGTCCACGGGCGTCGGCAGATCGATGCGCGAAAACACGATGCCCGTGCCGGCGGCAGCGGGGCGGAGCGTGAGTTCGATTTTGCGACCGGAGTGAAGACCGATGCCTACGGTCTTGACGATCGACTTGATGGTGCGCTGCTTCAACATGGTGATCTTCTTCGCGATTGAAGATTTCAATCGGGAGTTTTATTCAATAGACGAGAGTATAGCGTAATTCCCTATTTCACGTCGGCTGCATCGCCGTATCAAACTGTTTCGACACGTTACCCGCGCGGATGCGGGACGGGCCGATGCCCGGAACGGAGGCGTTTCCGGTCATCGGCCCGTAATAAAGCCACGTTGTCGGGGAGCCCGGGCGTTGCCGTCGAGCAACGCCGGCCCCGATTTCACCGCATCATGCCTGCCAGCACGCTGGCTGCATCGCTGACTTCGAACTTGCCCGGCGCTTCGATCGCCAGCGTCTTGACCACGCCGTCGTCGATCACCATCGCATAGCGCAGGGATCGAACCCCCATGCCACGCGCGGACAAATCCTGCGTAAGTCCCAGCGCATGAGTGAAAGCCGCGCTGCCGTCCGCCATCATGCGCACCTTGCCCGCGGTGTGCAGATCGCGTCCCCAAGCGCCCATCACGAATGCGTCGTTGACGGCCACGCACCAGACCTCGTCGATGCCCGCCGCGCGCAGCGCGTCGGCGTGCTCGAGATAGCCCGGTACATGCTGCGCCGAACAGGTCGGCGTGAACGCGCCCGGCAATCCGAAGATCACCACGCGCCTGCCCGCCGTCTGCTCGCGCACGCTGCAGGCGTTCGGCCCCAGCGTGCACCCTGCGCGCGCTTCGTCGATGAACTCGAAGAGCTGCGCGTCGGGCAGCGTGTCGCCCACTTGAATCATGCCTGGTCCTTCATGGCGATACCTTGATCAACCGCGACAGACGGCACGACGCCTGCCCGCTTCGCAGCCGCGAAGAGGGCACGATGCCCGGCCCGGCGTCGCATGCGACGCGGCCTGTCATGCGCCGTTTCCATCCGTCACGTCGGCCCGGCCGCGAGGCGGCCCGGCCTGCCCGTGCGTCAGTCCGCCTGCTTGCGCAGGAAGGCCGGGATGTCGTACGTGTCGACGCCCTTTTCCTGCAGCGCCTGCACGTGCGACGCCGCCGTCTCGCGCGAATTGCGCCACACGGCCGGCGTGTCGAGCGCGCCGTAGTCGGCCGCGCTCACGTGCGCCGGCGCGTAGCTGTGCGCCACCGCGCTGATCGGCTGGTTGTCCGTGCCGGTGCGCAGCAGCGTCATCGGCGCCGACTGCTGCTTCTTCGCCGCGCGGCCGAGGCCCGTCGCGACCACCGTCACGCGCAGCGCATCGCCCATCGCGTCGTCGTACACCGCACCGAAGATCACCGTGGCGTCGTCGGCCGCGTAGCTCTTGATGGTGTTCATCACTTCGCGGGTTTCCGACAGGCGCAGCGAACGGCTCGACGTGATGTTCACCAGCACGCCGCGCGCGCCCGACAGGTCGACGCCCTCGAGCAGCGGGCTCGCGACCGCCTGCTCGGCGGCGAGGCGCGCGCGATCGACGCCGGCGACCGTCGCCGTGCCCATCATCGCCTTGCCCTGCTCGCCCATCACCGTCTTCACGTCCTCGAAGTCGACGTTCACCAGACCATCGACATTGATGATCTCGGCGATGCCGGCCACGGCGTTGTTGAGCACGTCGTCAGCGCACTGGAAGCACTTGTCCATCTCGGCGTCGTCGCCCATCACCTCGAACAGCTTGTCGTTCAGCACGACGATCAGCGAGTCGACGTGATCCTCCAGTTGCTGCGCGCCGGCTTCCGCCACGCGCATCCGCTTGCCGCCTTCGAATTCGAACGGCTTGCTCACGACACCCACCGTCAGGATGCCCATTTCCTTCGCGATCTGCGCGACCACGGGCGCCGCGCCCGTGCCCGTGCCGCCGCCCATGCCTGCGGTGATGAACACCATGTGCGCGCCGCGCAGCGAATCGGCGATGCGCTCGCGCGCCTCTTCCGCCGACGCACGGCCCATCTCCGGCTTCGCGCCGGCGCCGAGGCCGGTGCCGCCGAGCTGGATCACGTTCGGCGCGCGCGAACGCGACAGCGCCTGCGCATCCGTGTTCATCACGACGAAGTCGACGCCCTGTACTCCGCGGTTGATCATGTGCTGCACGGCATTGCCGCCAGCGCCGCCAACGCCGATCACCTTGATGACCGTGCCGTTGGTTTCGGTTTCCAGCATTTCGAATTCCATTGTTGCCTCCGTCAAGAAAAAAACTCTGGCGTTATTCGGCAGAAGATCGGGCAACCCTCTGTCGCGCGCCGGCCACCAGTACCGGCGCGAGTTTCAAATCGATTAGAAGTTGCTCAGGAACCAGTCCTTCATCCGCGTGAAGATCTGGCCGGCCGAGCCGGACTGCACCGCGACCTTGCGGCCGCGCGTGCGCTGTGCGCTGCCTTCGACGAGCAGCCCCATCGCGGTCGAGTAGCGCGGATTGCGCACCACGTCCGCGAGACCGCCCGCGTATTCCGGCGCGCCGATGCGCACCGGTTTGAGGAAAATGTCTTCGCCGAGTTCGACCATTCCCGGCATCATCGCCGCGCCGCCAGTCAGCACAACACCGGAACTGAGTAACTCTTCGTAACCGGATTCGCGCACGACCTGTTGAACGAGCGAGAACAGCTCCTCGACGCGCGGCTCGATCACCGCGGCAAGCGCCTGCCGCGACAGCGTGCGCGGACCGCGCTCGCCCAGCCCCGGCACCTCGACCATCTCGTCCGGATCGGCCAGCGCCTGCTTCGCGATGCCGTAGCCCACCTTGATGTCTTCCGCATCCGGCGTCGGCGTGCGCAGCGCCATCGCGATGTCGCTCGTGATCTGGTCGCCCGCGATCGGGATCACGGCCGTGTGGCGGATCGCGCCTTCCGCGAAGATCGCGATGTCGGTCGTGCCGCCGCCGATGTCGACCAGCACCACGCCGAGGTCCTTCTCGTCCTCGGTCAGCACCGCGAGCGACGACGCGAGCGGCTGCAGGATCAGGTCGTTCACCTCGAGCCCGCAGCGGCGCACGCACTTCACGATGTTCTGCGCGGCGCTGACCGCGCCCGTCACGATATGCACCTTCACCTCGAGGCGGATGCCGCTCATGCCGATCGGCTCGCGCACGTCCTCCTGGCCGTCGATGATGAATTCCTGCGTGAGGATGTGCAGCACCTGCTGGTCGGTCGGGATGTTGATCGCCTTGGCGGTCTCGATCACGCGCGCGACGTCGGTCTGGGTGACTTCCTTTTCCTTGATCGCGACCATCCCGCTCGAATTGAAGCTGCGGATGTGGCTGCCGGCGATCCCGGTGAAGACGTTGGTGATCTTGCAGTCGGCCATCAGCTCGGCTTCCTCGAGCGCGCGCTGGATCGACTGCACGGTGGCCTCGATGTTCACCACCACGCCTTTCTTCAAGCCCTTCGACTCGCTCTGGCCGAGGCCGATGACCTCGTAGTGCCCCTCGCCCTTCAGTTCCGCGACGACGGCCACCACCTTCGACGTGCCGATGTCGAGGGCAACCAGCAGATCCTTGTAGTCTTTGCTCATAAAGTGCTCTTGCGTGTGATGTCCTGTTACTTCTTGCCCTTGTCGGGTTCGCTCAGGAAGCGCATGCCCGCCGCACGAACCGCGAACCCGTTCGGGTAACGCAGGTCCGCATACTCGATGTCGCCGCCCCAGCGCTGCGTGACGGCCGGCCACGCGGCGACGAGGCGCTGCGTGCGGTCGAACAGCGTCCCGCCGTTGCGCTCCTTGCCCAGCTCCACCTGCATGCCGTTCGACAACTTGACCGTCCACGCGTAGCGCGGCGACAGCGTCACCTCCTCCGGCGTCGCCTTGAGCGGCGCGAACCACTTCTTGAAATCGCGATAGCGCGCGACCACCTCCTTCGCGCTGCCTTCCGGACCGTCGAACGCGGGCAGGCCTTCCTCCAGCTCGCCCTGGTTCGCGGTAAACAGCTCGCCGTCGGTGCTGACCAGCTGATCGCTGCCCCAGGTGCCCAACGGTTTGTACTCCTCGAGCGTGACAGCGAGCGCGTTCGGCCACACTCGCCGCACGCTCGCGTGCCGTACCCACGGCATCTGCTCGAACGCCACCCGCGCGGTGTCCAGGTCGACCGTGAAGAAATTGCCCTTGAGCCGGCCCACCACGCCCGCGCGCACCGTCGGCGCGTTGATGTGCTCGGTATCGCCGTCGATCTGGATCGCGCGCAGCGCGAAAGTCGGACGCTGAATCAGCCAGTAGCACCCCGCGGCCGCCAACGCGAGCAGCAACAGCGCGTACAACGCGCTGGCGGCAAGGTTCAGTTGGCGAACGTTATTCCACATGACTCACATCCGGTTCCGCTTCAGTCTTCCAGGGTCAACGACAGGATCTTCACCACCAGCGCCGAGTAGCTGATGCCGACCGCGCGCGCCGCCTTCGGCGGCAGCGAATGATCGGTCATCCCCGGCGCCGTGTTCACTTCGAGGAAATACGCGTCGCCCGCCGCGTCGAGCATGAAATCCGCGCGGCCCCAATCGGTGCAGCCGAGCACGTCGAACGCGCGCCGCGCGAGCCGCTTCAGTTCCGCCTCGCGCGCCTCGCCGAGGCCACACGGGATCAGATACTGCGTGTCGTCGGCGACGTACTTCGCGTGATAGTCATAGAACTCGCCCGCCGGCACGATGCGGATCAGCGGCAGGTCGAGATCCGCCGCGATGCACGCGGTGTACTCGCCGCCGCCCTCGATGCTCTTCTCGACGATCACGATTTTGTCGTGTTGCGCCGCTTCGGCCAGTGCGACAGGCAACGCAGCGGCGTCCTTCACCTTCAGCACCGCGACGCTCGAGCCTTCGCTCGCCGGCTTCACGAACAAGGGCAGGCCCAGCTTCGCGACGATCTCCTGCGCGCGCGCATCGTAGGCATCGCCGCGCAGCACCGTCTCGAACGGCGGCGTCGGCACGCCGGTCTGCTGCCACACCAGCTTGGTGCGGAACTTGTCGAGCCCGAGCGCCGAGCCGAGCACGCCGCTGCCGGTGTAGCGGATCCCGTAGAAATCGAGCGCGCCCTGGATCTGGCCGTTCTCGCCGTAGCCCCCGTGCAGCGCATTGAACGCGCGCGCGAAACCCTCGTCCTTGAGCGCCGCCAACGGCCGCTCGGACGGATCGAACGGATGGGCGTCGATGCCGGCATCGCGCAGCCCCTGCACGACCAGCCGGCCCGAGTTGAGCGACACCTCGCGCTCGGCCGACTCGCCGCCGAGCAGCACCGCCACCTTGCCGAATCGTTGCGGATCGATCGCGTTCATCTCATGCCTTCCGTTGCGTGTCCTGCACGAGCTTGCCCGGCACGCCGCCGATCGAGCCCGCACCCATCGTGATCACCACGTCGCCCGGCTGCGCGACCTGCGTGAGCGCCTCCGGCAGCGCGTCGACGTGCTCGACGAGCACCGGCACGACCTTGCCCGCCGCGCGCACCGCGCGCGACAGCGCGTCGCCGTTGGCGGTCGGGATCGGCGCCTCGCCGGCTGCGTAGACCTCCGTCAACACCAGCGCATCGACCGTCGACAGCACGTGGACGAAATCCTCGAAGCAGTCGCGGGTGCGCGTATAGCGGTGCGGCTGGAACGCCAGCACGAGCCGGCGGCCGGGGAACGCGCCGCGCGCGGCGGCGATCGTCGCGGCCATCTCGACCGGGTGATGGCCGTAGTCGTCGATCAACGTGTACGCGCCGCCCGCCACCGGGATCTCGCCATGCCGCTGGAAGCGCCGGCCGACGCCGTTGAATTCCGCGAGCGCCTGCTGGATCGCCTCGTCCGCGACGCCCAGGTCGGTCGCGATGGCAATCGCGGCGAGCGCGTTCTGCACGTTGTGCAGGCCCGGCAAATTCAGCACCACCGCGAGCGGCGCGCGCCCTTCGCGCTGCACCGTGAAATGCATGCGGCCGTCGCGCGCGTCGATGTTCTCGGCGCGCACCTGCGCGTCGGCCGCGAGGCCGTAGCGCACCACCGGCTTCGAGATGAACGGGATGATCTGGCGCACGTTCGGATCGTCGACACATACCACCGCGCTGCCGTAGAACGGCAGGCGCTGCGTAAACTCGATGAACGCCTGCTTGAGCCGCGCGAAGTCGTGCCCATAGGTGTCCATGTGATCCGCATCGATGTTCGTGATCACCTCGATCACCGGATACAGGTTCAAGAACGACGCATCCGATTCGTCGGCCTCGGCCACGAAGAAATCGCCGGTGCCGAGCCGCGCGTTCGCGCCGGCGCTGATCAACCGGCCGCCGATCACGAAGGTCGGATCGAGTCCGCCCGCCGCGAGCACGCTCGCGACGAGGCTCGTCGTCGTGGTCTTGCCGTGCGTGCCGGCGATCGCGATCCCCTGCTTGAGCCGCATCAGCTCGGCGAGCATCACCGCGCGCGGCACGATCGGCACGCGCTGACGGCGCGCCGCGAGCACTTCCGGGTTGTCCGAGCGCACCGCGGTGGACACCACCACCGCGTTCGCACCCTCGATGTTGGCCGCGTCGTGGCCGATCGCGACCCGCGCGCCGAGCGCCTGAAGCCGCTCGGTCACCGCATTGCGCGACAGATCCGAGCCGCTGACCTCGTAGCCGAGATTGACGAGCACTTCCGCGATCCCGCTCATGCCCGCGCCGCCGATCCCGACGAAGTGAATATGTTTGACGATGTGTTTCATTGCATTCCTTTCAGGTTCGCGCCCGCCACCGCCGCGCATGCGCGCGCGACTTCATCGGTGGCATCGGGCTTGGCCAGCGAGCGCGAACGCTCCGCCATGATCGCGAGCGTTGCCCGCGACTGGCTGCGCAACCAGTCGGCCAGCAATTCGGCCGACAGGTCGCGTTGTTGCACCAGCACCGCCGCGCCGACATCGGCGAGGAAGGCGGCATTGGTCGTCTGATGGTCGTCGACCGCATGCGGGAACGGCACGAACAGCGCCGCGACGCCCACCGCCGCGATCTCGGCGACGGTCATCGCGCCGGAGCGGCAGATCACCAGGTCCGCGGCCGCGTAGGCCGCCGCCATGTCGTCGATGAACGGCGCGAGCTGCACGTCGCTGCCGAGCGCGAGGCCCGCGGCTTCATAGTTCGCCTTCAGCGTGTCGATGTGCTTCGCGCCCGCCTGATGCACGACGTGCGGCCGCTCGCCGGGCGCCATCAGCGCGAGCGCGCGCGGCACCACTTCGTTGAGCGCGGCGGCGCCGAGGCTGCCGCCCACCACCAGCAGGTTCAGCCGGCCGTCGCGCGCCGCGTAGCGCTGCGGCGGCGGCGCGGTGCGCGCCAGCTCCGCGCGGATCGGGTTGCCGGTCCACTCGGCATGCGGCAGCGCATCCGGGAACGCGACGAGCACGCGCTTCGCGAGCTTCGCGAGCACCTTGTTCGCGAGCCCGCCGATCGAGTTCTGTTCGTGCAGCACGAGCGGCCGGCCGGTCAGCGCCGTCATCACCCCCGCCGGGAACGTGATGTAGCCGCCCATGCCGAGCACCACGTCGGGCTTCACGCGGCGCAGCACCGCGAGGCTCTGCGCGCAGGCGCGCAGCAGGTTGAACGGCAGCATCAGCTTGGTCTTCAGGCCCTTGCCGCGCAACCCGCCGAAGCGCACGTACTCCATCGGAATCCCGTGCTTCGGCACGAGCGTCGCCTCCATGCCGGCCGGGTTGCCGAGCCATACGACCCGCCAGCCCTGCTCCGCCATGCGGTGCGCGACGGCGAGGCCCGGGAACACGTGGCCCCCGGTGCCGCCCGCCATCACCAGCAGCGTCGGTTGCGATGCGCTCATACCTTGCCTCCGCGCATCAGCACCCGGTTTTCGTAATCGACCCGCAGCAGCACCGCGATCGCCACGCAGTTCAGCAGAATCCCCGAGCCGCCGTAGCTGACGAGCGGCAGCGTCAGGCCCTTGGTGGGCAGCAGGCCCAGATTCACGCCCATGTTGATGAACGCCTGCGCGCCGAACCAGATGCCGACGCCCTTCGCGGTCAGGCCGGCGAAGGTGCGGTCGAGCGCGAGCGCCTGGCGGCCGATCTCGAACGCGCGGCGCACGATCCAGTAGAACAGCAGGATCACGACCAGCACGCCGACGAAGCCGAGTTCCTCGCCGATCACGGCGAGGATGAAGTCGGTATGCGCTTCCGGCAGGTAGTTGAGCTTCTCGACGCTGCCGCCGAGCCCGACGCCGAACCATTCGCCGCGTCCGAACGCGATCAGCGAGTGGGTCAGCTGGTAGGCCTTGCCCTGCGCATAGCGCTCGTCCCACGGATCGAGGTAGGCGAAGATCCGCTCGCGCCGCCACGGCGACAGCCACACCAGCATCGTGAAGGTGCCGACCGCCGTCGCGACCAGCCCGCCGAACAGCTTGCCGTTGACGCCGCCGAGGAACAGCACGCCCATCGCGATCGCGGCGACCACCATGAATGCGCCCATGTCCGGTTCGAGCAGCAGCAGCGCGCCGACCATGCCGACCGCGAACGCCATCGGCAGGAAGCCTTTCGCGAAGCTCTGCATGTACTCCTGCTTGCGCACCGTGTAGTTCGCCGCGTAGATCGTCACGGCAAGCTTCATGATCTCGGACGGCTGCATGTTGGTGATGCCGAGCGGGATCCAGCGCCGCGCGCCGTTCACGCCCTTGCCGACGTGCGGGATCAGCACGATCACGAGGCCGACGAGCGCGATCAGGAACAGGTGCGGCGCGTATTTGTCCCAGGTCGACACCGGCACCCGGAACGCGATCACCGCCGCGACGAACGCGACGCAGAGCGAGATGACGTGGCGCAGCAGGAAGGCGTAGTCGTGGTACGACGCGTACTTCGGCGAGTCCGGCATTGCGATCGACGCCGAGTACACCATCACCACGCCCAGCCCGAGCAGCGCGATCGACACCCACAGCAGCGAGTAATCGAAATCGAGCATGCGCGAACGGGTCGGACGCGCGCCGTTCACGACGCTCGCGAGGCCGCCCGCCGCGGCGCGCGCGCCCGAGCTCATGCGCGCGCCGGCGCCCGTCGCGGCCGAGCCGCCGGCATCGCGCGCGCCGTTGAAACGCGAAACGAGACGATCGGACCAGCTCATATCGTCGTGCCCCTTTCCAGTGCGATGTCCTCGACCGCGCTGCGGAACACCGCGGCGCGCTGCGCATAACCGGTGAACATGTCGAAGCTCGCGCAGGCGGGCGACAGCAGCACCGCATCGCCCGGCTCCGCGAGCGCGCTCGCCGCGCGCACCGCCTCTTCGAGCGTCGCGTGGTCGACGAGCGGCACGCCGGCCTCGGCCAGCGCCGCGCGCAGCGCGGGCGCATCGCGGCCGATCAGCAGCACCGCACGGCACCAGCGTGCGACGGGCGCCGCGAGCGGCGCGAAATCCTGGCCCTTGCCGTCGCCGCCGGCGATCAGCACCGCGCGCTGCGCGAGGCCGTCGAGCGCGGCAACCGTCGCGCCGACATTGGTGCCCTTGCTGTCGTCGACGTAATCGACGCCGTCCAGCGACGCGATCAGCTCGACGCGATGCGCCTCGCCGCGATACTCGCGCAGGCCGTGCAGCAGCGGCGCGGCCGGCAGGTCGATCGCACGGGCGAGCGCGAACGCGGCCAGTGCGTTCGCCGCGTTGTGCAGCCCGCGGATCCGCAGCGCGTCCGACGGCATCAGGCGCTTGAGCGCGAGATCGGGCGGCGTCGCGGCTTCCTGCTTGCGACGGCGCGGCGACACCGGCTCGTCGCTCGCGTCGCGGTCGTGCGCCTGCACGAGCCAGTTGATGCCACCATCGCGCAGCAGGCCGTAATCGCCGTCGCGGGTCGGCTCGTTCAGACCGAACGTGACGAAGCGCGGCGCATCGGCCGCCGCCGCGGGCGGCGTGAACTTCATCACCTCGGCGTCGTCGCGGTTCAGCACGCGCACGGTGCGCGCGCCGAAGACCCGGCCCTTCGCCGCCGCATAGGCCTCGAAGCCGCCATGCCAGTCGAGATGGTCCTGGGTCAGGTTGAGGATGGTCGCGGCGTCCGGCGCGAAGCTCTGCGCGGTTTCCAGCTGGAAGCTCGACAGTTCGAGCACCCAGACGTCCGGCAGCGCGGTCGCGTCGATCGCCTCGGCCAGCTTGTCGAGCATGGCCGGGCTGATGTTGCCGGCGACCGCGACCTTGCGGCCCGCGCGTTCGCACAACAGGCCGGCAAGGCTCGTCGTCGTGGTCTTGCCGTTGGTGCCGGTGATCGCCAGCACCTTGGGCGCATAGCCGTTGTCGCGCAGGGTCGCGAGCGCCTGCGCGAAGAATTCGAGTTCGCCCCACACGGGCACGCCGCGCTCGCGCGCGGCGGCGAGCAGCGGCGCGAGATCGTCCGCGAGCGGCGACAGCCCCGGGCTCAGCGCGACCAGCTCGACGCCGCCGTCGAGCAGCACGGGCGAGAGCGGCCCGCCGACGAATTCGGCCTCGATCCCGGCGGCCTCGAGCGCGGCGAGGTTGGGCGGCGTCTCGCGCGTATCGGCAATGCGCAACCGGCACGCGTGCCTCGCGCACCACCGCGCGATCGCGAGACCCGATTCGCCGAGCCCCAGCACGAGCACCATCGGCCGCTGCCGATCTGCAAACTTCTCGCCAAACATCCTTACCTTCCCTTTACCGCAGCTTGAGGGTGGACAAACCGAACAGGCACAGCATCAAAGTGATGATCCAGAAACGCACCACCACCTGCGTTTCCTTCCAGCCCGACAATTCGAAATGGTGATGCAGCGGCGCCATCTTGAAGATGCGGCGCCCTTCGCCGTAACGGCGCTTCGTGTACTTGAACCAGGTGACCTGCAGCATCACGGACAGCGTTTCCGCGACGAAGATGCCGCCCATGATGAACAACACGATTTCCTGGCGCACGATCACCGCGACCGTGCCGAGCGCGCCGCCGAGCGCGAGCGCGCCGACGTCGCCCATGAACACCTGCGCCGGATGCGTGTTGTACCAGAGGAACGCGAGCCCCGCGCCGCCCATGGCCGAGCAGAAGATCAGCAGCTCGCCCGCGCCGGGGATGTGCGGAAACAGCAGGTATTTCGAGTAGACGGCGCTGCCCATCACATAGGCGAACACGCCGAGCGACGCGCCAACCAGCACGACCGGCATGATCACGAGGCCGTCGAGGCCGTCGGTGAGGTTGACCGCGTTGCTCGCGCCGACGATCACGAAATAGGTGAGCGCGATGAAGCCCCACACGCCGAGCGGATAGCTGATCGATTTCAGGAACGGCAGCAGCAGGTCGGCGCGCGCGGGCAGGCCCATCGACATGCCGCTGCGCACCCACGCCATGAACAGGTCGAAGACCCGGCCGGTGCTCGCTTCCGACACGCTGAACGCGAGATAGACGGCCGCGAACAGGCCGATCACCGACTGCCAGAAATACTTTTCGCGGGACGACATCCCGCGCGGATCCTTGTGGACGACCTTGCGATAGTCGTCGACCCAGCCGATCACGCCGAAGCCGAAGGTCACGAGCATCACGATCCAGATGAAGCGGTTCGTGAGGTCGCCCCACAGCAGGGTGGCGACCGCGATGCCGATCAGGATCAGCACGCCGCCCATCGTCGGCGTGCCTGATTTCACGAGGTGCGTCTGCGGACCATCCTTGCGGACGGCCTGGCCGACCTTCATCTGGGTCAGCTTGCGGATCACCCACGGGCCGCAGACGAGACCGATCACCAGCGCGGTGATGGTGGCCATCACCGCCCGGAACGTGAGGTACGTGAACAAGCGCAAAAAGCTTGCGTCATTTTGCAGCCATTGCGCCAGCGCCAGCAACATGCTTCTTTCCTTCTCTCAGTGTGCGCCGGGCGTCGCGCCCGATGCGGGTTGATTCGTCAATGCGTCGACCACGCGCTCCATCCGCATGAAGCGCGAGCCCTTCACGAGCAGCGTCGCACGCGGGCCGAACCGGGCGGCCTGCAGCGCGTCGACGAGCGGCTCCAGCCCGTCGAAATGGCGCGCGGCCGCGCCGTATCCCGCGCAGGCGTCGAGCGTCGCGGCGCCGAGCGCGAACAGCGCGTCGATGCCGCGCTCGCGCGCATACGCGCCGATTTCGCGGTGAAACGCCGGGCCGTCGTCGCCGACCTCGCCCATCTCGCCGATCACGAGCACGCGCGGCGCGGACTGCGCGGCCAGCACGTCGATCGCGGCGCGCATCGAGTCGGGATTCGCGTTATAGGTGTCGTCGATCACCGTCGCACCCGCAAGCGCGCCGACCGTCGCGCGCTTCACCTGCAGTCGGCCCTTGACCGGCTCGAACGCCTCCAGACCGCACCGGATCGCGTCGAGCGGCACGTCGGCGGCCAGCGCCGCGGCCGTCGCGGCGAGCGCGTTGCGCGCGTTGTGCTCGCCCAGCGCGCGCAGCTGCACATCGAGCGCGCCCGCCGGCGTGCGGATCGCCAAACGATTGCCCTCGAGCGCGCCCGTTACCGCCGCGGCGGGATCCTGGCCGTTGCCCGTCAGCGCGAAATCGACGATCCGGTTGCCGGTCGCGGCGACGCGCCAGATGCCCGCGTACGCATCGTCGGCCGGGAACACCGCGACGCCGTCCGGCCCGAGCGCGTGGATCACCGACGCGTGCTCGAGCGCGACCGCCTCGACGGTCGCCATGAATTCCTGGTGTTCGCGCTGCGCGTTGTTGACGAGGGCGACCGTCGGCGCGGTCAGACGCGCAAGCATCGCGGTCTCGCCGGGATGGTTCATCCCGACCTCGATCACCGCGAGCCGGTGCGCGGCCGTCAGGCGCAGCAGCGTCAGCGGCAGGCCGACGTCGTTGTTGAAGTTGCCGGCGGTCGCGAGCCGCGCCGGCTCGCCGACCGCCGCCGCGAAGATCGCGGCGATCATTTCCTTCACCGTCGTCTTGCCGTTGCTGCCGGTGACCGCGGCGACCGGCAGCGCGAAGCGGCGGCGCCAGCCGTGCGCGAGCGCGCCGAGCGCGACGCGCGGATCGGCGACCCGCAGCGTGGGCACCGGCCAGTCCGCCGGCGTGCGCGCGGCGAGCACGGCGCTCACGCCGCGCGCGGCGACCTCGCCGAGAAAATCGTGGGCGTCGAAGCGCTCGCCCTTGAGCGCGACGAACAGGTCGCCCGGGCCTGCCGTGCGGCTGTCGGTCGAGACGCGCGCGAAGCCGGCCTCGGGCTCGCCGAGCACGGTCGCGCCGGGAATCAGCTGGGCGGCTTCACGCAGGGTCAGCATCGTCATTCGCCGCCTCCGCGCGCATGCGTCGCCCGCGCGGCCAGCGCGAGACGCGCGTGGTCCTGGTCGGAGAACGTCCGTTTCTTGCCCATGATTTCCTGCGTGGCCTCATGGCCCTTGCCGGCGAGCAGCACCACATCCTCGCGCGCGGCGCCGCGCACCGCCTGCAGGATCGCGCTGGCGCGATCCTCGATCTGGCGCGCGTGCGCGGGTTCGCGCATGCCGGCCGCGATCTGGCCGATGATCGCGTGCGGATCCTCGCTGCGCGGGTTGTCGCTCGTGACCACGACCTTGTCGGCCAGCCGCTCCGCGATCTCGCCCATCAGCGGCCGCTTGGTCGGATCGCGATCGCCGCCGCAGCCGAACATGCACACCAGCTCGCCGCCGCGCGCCTGCGCGATCGGCCGCAGCGCATCGAGCGTCTTCTCGAGCGCGTCCGGGGTGTGCGCATAGTCGACCACGACGAGCGGTTCGTCGTTCTGCAGGCGGCCGCCGAGCCGCTGCATGCGGCCGTTCACCGATTCGAGCCCGGTCAGTTCGCCAAGCGCCGCGTCGAACGGCATGTCGGCCGCGAGCAGCGTGCCGAGTACCGCGAGCAGGTTGCTCACGTTGAACAGGCCGAGCGTGCCGACCTCGACTTCCGCCTCGCCCCACGACGACGCCAGGTGAAAGGCCGTGCCGGTCGCGGTCGCGCGCACGTTCGTCGCGACCAGTTCGCGATCGGCGTCGACGTCCCAGGCGCTCGCCCCGATTCCATACGCGATGGTCCGCACCCGCCCGGCGAGCCGCGCCAGCAAACGCCGGCCGGCCGGGTCGTCGCGATTGACGATCGCGAACCGCAGGCCGCGCCACGAGAACAGCTTCGCCTTGGCCGTCTCGTAGGCGTCGAAGGTCTGGTGATAGTCGAGGTGATCCTGAGTAAGGTTCGTGAATACCGCGATATCGAAGCCGGTGCCATTGGCCCGCCCCTGGTGCAGCGCGTGCGACGACACTTCCATCGCCACCGCCTGGGCGCCCGCCGTGTGCAGTTGCGCGAGCGAGCGCTGCAACTGCGGCGCGTCGGGCGTGGTGAAGCCGCTGTGCACGAGCTGCCCCGGCATGCCGCTGCCGAGCGTGCCGATCACCGCGCACGGCTGGTGCAGCGCGCTCAACGCGGTCGCGATCCATTGCGTGCACGAGGTCTTGCCGTTCGTGCCGGTCACGCCGATCGCGAGCATGCGATCGCTCGGGTCGCCGTACCAGCCGCTCGCGATCTCGCCCGCGAGCGCGTCGAGCGCGGGCACCGCGAACGCGACGGCCGGATCGAGCGCGTCGGCCGCATAGCCTTCCGGCTGATACAGCACCGCCGCCGCGCCGCGTTCGAGCGCGTTGGTGATGAACGGACGGTTGTCCGCCCCGTCGACCGCATAGGCCACGAACACATCGCCCGCCTTCAGGCTGCGCGTGTCCGCGTGCAGCTGCGCGCCGGGGGCAACATGCGCGCGCAGCCACGCGAGCGCGGCTGCGATTTGGTGGTGCGCCGGATGAGAACTGCGCACGGCGCTCATCGAACTACTCCTGGTGGATGGTGTGTCGAACTCGACACGGTCATGTGCTTGACGGCGGCCGCGGTTGCGGCGACCGGCTTGGCGGATGCCGTGTCGTCCGACACGACGAGCTGCTTGACCGGCATGTTCGGCGGCACGTTCAGCGCGCGCAGCGTATCGCCCGCGATCGCGGAGAACACCGGGCCCGACACCTGGCCGCCGAAGTGGCTGCCCGTGGTCGGCTCGTCGACCGAGACCGCGACGACGATGCGCGGATTCGGCATCGGCGCCATCCCGACGAACGACGCCCGGTACTTTTTGTGATCGTAGCCATGGCCGGCCTGCTTGTAGGCGGTGCCGCTCTTGCCGCCGACGCGGTAGCCGGGCACGGCCGCATCGGGCGAGGTGCCGCCCGGCGCGACCACGGTCTCGAGCATCGCGCGCACCTCGCGGGCCGTGTTCGGCGCGAAGATCTGCGGGCCGGACGCCGGCTGCGCGTTGTCGGTCTTGAAGATCGTGACGGGCATCAGCTCGCCGTCGTGCGCGATCGCCGTATAGGCGCGCGCGAGCTGGAACAGCGACACCGACAAACCGTAGCCGTACGACATCGTCGCCTGCTCGATCCGGCGCCAGCTCTTCCACGGCCGCAGGCGGCCGGCGACCGCGCCGGGGAAACCGACCTTCGGCGCCTGCCCGAGGCCGATGCTGGTATACATATTCCACATTTCCTCGGGCTTCATCGTCATCGCGATCTTGGTCGCGCCGATGTTGCTCGATTTCTGGATCACGCCGCCCACCGTCAAGGTACCGAACCCGGAATCGTCGGTGATCGGCGCGCCGTCCAGCACGAAATGGCCGTTGCCCGTATCGACGAGCGTCGACGGCGTGACCCGGTGCAGGTCGAGCGCGAGCGACACCGTGAACGGCTTCATGATCGAGCCCGGCTCGAACACGTCGGTCAGCACGCGGTTGCGCAACTGCTCGCCGGTCAGGTGCGAACGGTCGTTCGGGTTGTAGGTCGGGTAATTGACGAGCGACAGCACTTCGCCCGAGCGCACGTCGATCACCATGGCCGCGCCGGCCTTGGCGTGGAACTTCTCGACCGCCGCCTTCAGGTTCGCGTAGGTGATGTACTGGATCTTGCTGTCGATCGACAGATCGACGTCGGTGCCGTTGTGCGGCGGCATCTGCTCGTCGACGTCCTCGACGATGTGCCCCATCCGGTCCTTGATCACGTGCCGGCTGCCCGACAGGCCCTCGAGCAGCTTCTGGTCGGCCAGCTCGACGCCCTCCTGCCCTTCGTCCTCGACATTGGTGAAGCCGATCAGGTGCGCGGTGATCTCCCCTTCCGGGTAGAAGCGCTTGTACTCGCCGCGCTGGTAAACGCCGGGAATGCCGAGCGCGGCGACCTTGTCCGCGATCTCGGTCGGCACCTGCCGCTTCACGTAGACGAAGCTCTTGTCCTCGGAAAGCTTGGCGCGCAGCTCCTTCGGCGACATGCCGAGCAGCGCGCCGAGTTGGGTGAGCTTGTCGGCGCCGAGATCGTCCGGCACCGCCTCCGGGATCGCCCAGATCGCGCGCACGGGCAGGCTCGTCGCGAGCACGAGGCCATTGCGATCGAGGATCTTGCCGCGCGTCGCGGGCAGTTCGAGGGTGCGCTGGTAGCGGCTTTCGCCTTGCTTCTGATAGAACGCGTTGCCCGGGCCCTGGATCCAGAACGCGCGGGCGGCCAGTGCGACGAACGCCATGAACAGCATGAACACGACGAGCTTCGAGCGCCACATCGGCAAATGCACCGACAGCACCGGACTCGACGAGAATTTCACGCTCTGGCGTTTCGACGACTGCTTCATCGCGCGCCCCCCTGCGCCGCGCCGGAGGTCGGCTCCGGCGCGTCGACCGCCTTCGCGGCCCCGGCGGGCAGCGTCAGGTACTGGGTGCGTCCCGTCGTGATCGACTGCATCTTGAGCGCGCTGTCGGCGAGCTGCTCGATGCGCGAGGTCTTCGACAGCGCGCTCTGCTGATATTGCAGTTGCGCGTAGTCCTGCTGAAGCTGATGCTCCTGCGATTGCGCGCGCTGCAGCTGGATGAAGATCTGACGCTGCTGGTTGGTCGAATTGACGACCGACAGCGCGCATCCCATCACCAGGATCAGCAGGAAGATATTGAGGCGGCTCATGGCGCGATGCGCTCCGCGATCCGCATCACCGCCGAGCGCGCGCGCGGATTGGCCGCCACTTCGGCCTCGCTCGGAAACACGCGACCCAGCACCTTGAGCGGCGGGCTCGGCAGGTCGGCCGCGCGGATCGGCAGGCGACGATCGACCGCAGGCGCACTCGCGTGCGCCTGCATGAATCGCTTGACGATCCGATCCTCGAGCGAATGAAAGCTGATGACCACCAGCCGCCCCCCTTGCTCCAACACCGACAGTGCTGCCTCTAGAACGACTTGCAGCTCCGCAAGCTCTTGATTGACGTGAATCCGTATAGCCTGAAAGGTGCGGGTTGCCGGATCCTTGCCCTTCTCACGGGTTTTGACGACGTGACCCACGATTTGGGCAAGCTCGCCCGTGGTGTCGAGAGGCCCAAGACGGTCGGACTCTGCCCGGCGAGCAACAAGCGCCTTTGCAATCTGAAAAGCAAACCGTTCTTCCCCATAATCTCGTATCACCTCCGTCAGTTCCTGCACCGAAGCCCGGGCCAGCCACGCCGCGGCCGATTCGCCGCGGGTCGGGTCCATCCGCATGTCGAGCGGGCCGTCCGCGCGGAAGCTGAAGCCCCGCGCCGGATCGTCCACCTGCGGCGACGACACGCCGAGATCCAGCAACACGCCCGACACCCGTCCTGCCCCGCGCGCATCCAGCTCGCCGCGCAGCGCGGCGAAGCTGTCGTGGACGATCGCGAAGCGCGCATCCCCGATCTGCTCCGCGGTCGCGATCGCGAGCGGATCCTTGTCGAACGCAATCAGCCGGCCAGCCTCGCCGAGCCGTGCGAGTACGGCGCGGCTGTGTCCGCCGCGCCCGAACGTGCCGTCGACGTAGATCCCGTCGGGGCGCGTCACGAGCGCGTCGACCGCTTCATCCAACAGCACCGTCCGATGCTGCAATTCGTTTCCCATCGCGGGCGTCTCCGTCACCGCAATCAGAACGTGAAATTCTTCAGCGCATCGGGCATGCCCTGCGCCATCGCCGCCTGCTCCTTCGCGGTGTAGGTCTGTGCGTCCCACAGCTCGAAGTGACTTCCCATTCCCAGCAACATGACTTCCTTTTCCAGCCCGGCTGCCATCCGCAACTCGGGCGACACGAGAATTCGGCCCGCGCTGTCCAGATCGACATCCATCGCGTTACCGAGAAAAATCCGACGCCACCAGTGCGCATCCATGGGCAGCGCGGCGATCTTCGCGCGGAACACTTCCCATTCGGGGCGCGGAAACAGCAACAGGCAGCCGTCCGGGTGCTTGGTCACAGTCACCCGTCCTTCTGCCTGTCCTTGAAGCGCTTCGCGATAGCGAGCCGGCACCGACATGCGCCCTTTCGCATCGAGCGTCAGCGCCGACGCCCCTTGAAACACTTTTCCGCTCTCCCGTTCTCGGCATCGAAGCACCCGGCCGATGCTGCGAATCTAGCCGGAAAAGCCCCGCGGATCACACAAAAATACACTTTCTCACACTGTCTCCCACTTTAGAGGAAGGGTCAGGGACGGTCAAGGGAGTCGCGCGTTTTTTTAACGAATTTTGTTAGTTAGAACAAGGACTTACGCTCACCTCCTCAAGCTGACCCTCATACCAAAAAGCGTTATAAATGAATGAGCTACCGCAGGTTGTGAAGGTGGTACGTGAAAAGTCCGGCCCAGACGGGCGTGGCGGCAGGCATTTTGGCGGGGAAAAAGGCAGAGGAAAGGCGGGATTTCGGCGCGGGGAACCGGGCGGGCGCTCGCGCGCCGCCCGGGGGTGTCGCTCAGAGATAGTACGCAGTGCTGGTCATCACCTTCGAGGCCGCACGCATCAGCATGCGCGCCGGCATCGGCAGCTCGATGCCGCCCGCGTCGCTGGCCGACTTGCCGTGCTTGACCTCGTCCACGCGCATCTGCTCGACGATCGCGCGCGACTCGACGTCCACCGCCGGCAAGGTCGACAGATGCCCCTCCAGGTGGCTCTCGACCTGACGCTCGGTCTCGGCCATGAAGCCGAGGCTGACCTTGTCGCCGAGCCGGCCCGCGACCACGCCGATCGCCAGCGCCCCCGCGTACCACAGCGGGTTCAGGAGGCTCGGGCGCGAGTCCAGCTGCTTGAGCCGGTGCGCGGTCCAGGCGAGATGGTCCTCTTCCTCGCGCGCGGCGTCCTCGAACATCGCCTTCAGCGCGGGCGAGCGCGTGGTCAGCTTCTGCGCCTGATAAAGCGCCTGCGCGCAGACTTCGCCGACATGGTTCACGCGCATCAGGCCAGCCGCGTGCTTGCGCTCCTCCGCGCTCAGTTCGGCGGGCGGCGACGCCGTCGGCGCCGGCACCGGGCGGCTCATCCGGCTGATGCCCGTCATCGAGCGCAGGCCGCGGTCAAATTCGCTGATCAGTTCGTCAAACACCATTCCATTTCTCCATGCACCGCGCCGAACGAAAGGATTTGGTAAGAAAATCATTGCGTTACCTACCCGTTCACAACGCGGAAATTGCGGTTAACCCGTGATTCCAAGCATTGTTGCATAAAGGAAACATGCCGGAGTTGACCGGGCTCCTTTCTCTTTGTCCCGAAAATTCCTTTTGCTACATTACGAGCGACTTCTTTCGAAGTTCAAGCAGGGCGCCTCACCAAAACATAACTATTTGCCCTGCCAAAATAATTTCGTAATCCTTGGAGATCCATTAATGAAAAAGTCGCTTCTCGCGCTGGTCGCGCTGAGCGCGTTTGCTGGCGCGGCTCACGCGCAAAGCAGCGTGACGCTGTACGGCATCATCGATGCGGGCATCCTGTTCAACAACAACGCCGGCGGTCACCAGCAGTACCAGCAGTCAAGCGGCGTGCTGCAGGGCAGCCGCTTCGGCTTGAAGGGCTCGGAAGACCTCGGTGGCGGTCTGAAGGCGATCTTCGTGCTCGAGAACGGCTTCAGCGTGTCGAACGGTTCGCTCGGCCAAGGTGGCGACATGTTCGGCCGGCAAGCGTTCGTCGGCCTGTCGAGCGGCCAGTACGGCACGGTCACGCTGGGTCGCCAGTATGACTCCGTCGTCGACTACACGGGCGCGCTGGAAAGCGGCAGCCAGTGGGCGGGCTACATCGGTGCGCACCCGGGCGACCTCGACAACATGAACAACGCCAATCGCGTCAACAACGCGGTCAAGTACACGAGCCCGACCTACGGCGGCTTCACGTTCGGCGGCCTGTACAGCCTGGGCGGCGTCGCCGGCAACTTCAGCCGCAACCAGATCTGGTCGCTCGGCGCCGGTTACGCAAACGGCCCGCTGGTGCTCGGCGTCGGTTACGTGAACGCGCGCAACCCGAACTACTCGTTCTTCGGCAACAACCCGAACTCGAACCCGTCGACCTCCACGACCTCGGGGCTCAACATGACGAGCCCGGTGTACAAGGGCTATGCGTCCGCGAACACGCTGCAGATCGCGGCGGCGGGCGGCGCCTACACGATCGGCGCGGCCACGCTCGGCCTGACCTACAGCTACACGCGCTTCGGCGATGTCGGCTCGACGGCCGGCGTAGGCTTGAACCCGCTGAACCTGCAGGGCTCCGCGGCCTTCCACAACGTCGAGGCGAACTTCAAGTATCAGCTGACCCCGGCGCTGCTCGCAGGCGTGGCGTACGACTACACGCGCGGCTCGAAGGTCAATGGGCTGGCCGCGGCGCAATACCACCAGGTCAACCTCGGCCTCGACTATTTCCTGTCGAAGCGCACCGACATCTACGTGATCGGCGTCTACCAGCACGCGCTGGGCTACGACTCGACCGGCCAGGCGGCGGTGGCGGCCATCAACAACCTGACGGCATCGAAGTCGCCGAACCAGGTGGCCGCGACGGTCGGCATCCGCCACAAGTTCTGATCCAGCTCAAACAACAAGACCGTAGGATACTCAAAAGGCGCCCTCGGGCGCCTTTCTTGTTTTTGCCACCCTCTCCCGCGCTGCGCGCGTGCGGCGCGGCGGGCCCGCGCCTCAGGCCTTGCCGTCGCGCAACTCGCGGCGCAGGATCTTGCCGACATTGGTCTTCGGCAGCTCGGTACGGAATTCGATGAGCTTCGGCCGCTTGTAGCCGGTGAGGCGTTCCTTGCAGAACGCAATCAGGTCCTTGTCCGTCAAGGCTGGATCCTTCCTCACGACGAACAGCTTCACCGCCTCGCCCGAATGTTCGTCGGGCACGCCCACAGCCGCCACCTCGTAGACCCCCGGGTGCGACGCGACGACGTCCTCGATCTCGTTCGGATACACGTTGAAGCCGGACACCAGGATCATGTCCTTCTTGCGGTCGACGATCTTCACATAGCCCCGCTCGTCCATCACGCCGACGTCGCCGGACTTGAAGAACCCGTCCGGGAACATGACCTTGGCGGTCTCGTCCGGCCGGTTCCAATAGCCGGCCATCACCTGCGGACCGCGAATGCAGATTTCGCCCGGTTCGCCGAGCGGCACCTCGTTGCCCGCGTCGTCGCGGATCGACACCTCGGTCGACGGCAGCGGCAGGCCGATCGTGCCGTTGTATTCGGACGAGAGCACCGGATTGCAGGTCGCGCACGGCGACGTCTCCGACAAGCCGTAGCCCTCGACGATCGGCACCTTGGTTCGTTCGGCCCAGCGCTTCGCAATGCTTTCCTGGATCGCCATCCCGCCCGCGTTGGCGATCGCCAGCTTCGACAAGTCCAGCTTGTCGAAATCGGGATGATTCAACATCGCGTTGTACAGCGTGTTAACCGCGGGAATCGTCGAGATCTGGTAGCCCTGCAATTCCTTGATCATGCCGCCGATGTCGCGCGGGTTCGGAATCAGAATCCCGGTCCCGCCGGTGCGCATCGTCAGGAACCCGCAGACCGTCAGCGCGAACACGTGGTAAAGCGGCAGCGCCACCACGGTGATGAACACCTTGACCTCCGGATGCAAGGTACGCGCCGGCTCATTCCAGGCGGCCGACTGCAGCACGTTCGCGACGATGTTCCGATGAGTCAGCGTCGCGCCCTTCGCCACGCCGGTCGTGCCGCCCGTGTATTGCAGGAAGGCGACGTCGCCGGGGCCCTGCTTGACGGGCTTCAGCGCCTGCCGGCCGCCTTCCGCGACCGCCGTGTTGAAACGGGTGTAGGACGGCAGGCTCCAGGCCGGCACCATCTTCTTCACGCGGCGCACGACGAAATTGACGAGCAGCCCTTTCAGGCCCATCAGGTCGCCCATCGACGCGACGATCACATGCTTGATCGAAGACTTCGCGATGACCGCCTGCAGCGTGGAAGCGAAATTCTCGAGGATCACGATCGCCTCGGCGCCGCTGTCTTTCAGCTGGTGCTCGAGTTCGCGCGGCGTGTAGAGCGGATTGACGTTGACCACCACGTAGCCGGCGCGCAGCACGGCGGCGATCGCCACCGGATACTGCAGCACGTTCGGCATCATGATCGCGACGCGCGCGCCGGGCGCGAGGCCGCGCGACTGGAACCACGCGCCGAGCTTGCGCGACATCGCGTCAAGCTCGCCGTAGGTGATCGACTTGCCCATACAGATGAAAGCAGCACGATCGCGATAATCGCGGAAGCTTTCCTCGAGCAGGTCCGTGAAGGAGGGGTAGCGGGACGCGTCAATTTCGGCTGGAACGCCGGGCGGGTACGACTTCAGCCAAATCTTGTCCATGCAACGCGTCTCCTCAGCGATTTTCGAATGGTCGTGCTAAAACGCATCCTAGCCGGTCACCCCTTCCGAGACAACCGGGTTAGACGCTCCTTTCCAACTTGCATCCACCCCGGAAACCACCATCCAGCGGTCATCCGCGCTCCACTTCGACCAGACAGTCGTAGAACGTCGCAGCCCGGCCGAGATCGGTCAGCGCCTGGCTCGTGACCTCGTTCGCGTTGCGCCCGTCGGCCGCGAATTTCTTCCACCAGATCGACAGCCCTACCACGAGGCCTTCGCGCGCGCGGTCCGTCACGCGCGCTTTGGCATTCAACGCGCCGCGATCGTTGAAGATCCGCACGGTATCGCCGTCGGCAATCCCGCGCTCGGCGGCATCGTCGGGATGCATGTCGAGGTGCGGCTCGCCTTCCGTCGCGCGCAGGCTGGCCACGTTGACGAAAGTACTGTTCAGGAAGTTGCGCGCCGGCGGCGAGATCATTGCCAGCGGGTAGCGGGCCGCCAGTTCGGGTGCGCCGTCCGCGGACTCATACGGCGGCAGGTAATCGGGCAGCGGGTCCAGGCCCATTTCCTCGAGGCGCGGGCTATGGAACTCGCACTTGCCGGACGGGGTACGGAAACCGCCTGCGGCAAAAGGCGCATCGGCGATCTTCAGCTTGAGCCAGCCCGCCTGCTTGAGCGTTTCCCAGTCGCTTTGCAGCATCGGATCGTCCCAGCGCAGCGCGATGCGCGCGAGCGCCTCGTCGTCGTCATAGAGCGCGGGATGATCGAGTCCCATGCTTTTCGCGAAACCGCGAAAGATTTCGGTATTGGGACGCGCGTCGGCGAGCGGCGCGATCGCGGGCAGGTTCGCCATCACGTGCGTATGCCCGTACGACTTGTGCACGTCCAGGTGCTCAAGCTGCGAGGTGGCCGGCAGCAGGATGTCGGCGTAGTCGGCGGTGTCGGTCATGAAATGCTCGAGTACGACCGTGAACAGATCCTCTCTCGCGAATCCCGCCGCGACCTTCGCCGAGTCCGGTGCGACGGCGACGGGGTTCGAGTTGTAGACGATGATCGCCTCGATCTTCGGGCCGAACGAGGCATCGCCCGCATGGACGAGCGCGTCGCCGATCGCGTTCATATTGATGAGCCGCGGCAGGCGATCCGGCCAGCCGGGAAGCAAGTCGGGACGGCCGAGTCCCGCCGGGTTGGTCGGCGCCCACTCGGACGACGACATCAGCAGGCCGCCGGCGCGATCCCGCCACGCGCCCGTCAGCGAGGGCAGGCTCGCGATCGCCCGCACGGCGTTGCCGCCGCCGCGCACACGCTGCATGCCGTAGTTGAGGCGGATCGCGGACTTGCGGGTGCGGCCGTACAACCGCGCCAACTCGATGATCTGCTCGGCCGGAATGCCGCAGATCTGGGCGGCGCGCGACGGCGGATAGCTCAGGGCGCGCGCCTTCATGCCCTCGAAGCCGAGCGTATATGTATCGATATAGCCGTAATCGAGCAGGTCTTCCTCGATCAATACGTGCATCATCCCCAACGCCAAGGCGCCGTCCGTGCCAGGTTTCAGCGCGATATGTTGATGACACTTCTCGGCAGTTAGCGACCGATAGGGATCAATTGCGATCAGTTTGGCGCCACGTCGCTTCGCTTCCTGCGCACGGGTCCAGAAATGCAGATTCGAGGCGATGGGGTTGCCACCCCAGATCAGGATCAGCTCGCTTTCCTCGAAGAACTCGACATGCATCCCGATGCTGGCGCCGTAGGTATAACGCAACCCGGCCGCGCCGGCCGCAGAGCAAATGGTTCGTTCGAGTCGCGAAGCGCCGAGCACGTTGAAGAAACGTTGGGCGATGCTTTCGCCCTGGATCAGGCCCATCGTTCCGGCGTAGCTGTAGGGAACGATTGCCTCCGGCGCGCGCGCCGCGATTTCACCGAGCCGTTCCGCCACGAGCCGATTCGCTTCGTCCCAGCTGATCGGTTCGAAACGTCCCTCGCCTTTGCGCCCGACGCGCTTGAGCGGCGTGGTCAGACGTTCGGGATGATGGACACGCTCCGCGTATCGCATCACCTTGGTGCAAAGCACGCCTTGTGTCGGCGGATGATCCGGGTCCCCGGTTACCTTGATCGCCCTGCCATCTTCGACAGAAACGCGCATCGCGCAGGTATCGGGACAATCATGCGGACAGACCGCGCGCGCAGTCCGGATCGAAGCATTCATTGTGTCGTGTTGTCGGCGTAGGTGTGGGTTCGACGGATTTTACGCTCGACGGGCAAACCTGTCCGACACTCGCTCGGTCGGCGGCTATAGGGAGAAGGGAGAATTCTGTCGCGCAAAAAGCAAAACCCCCGCCGGATGGGCGGGGGTTTTGGCAGAGGGAGCCTGACGATTACCTACTTTCACACGGGCAATCCGCACTATCATCGGCGTAGAGTCGTTTCACGGTCCTGTTCGGGATGGGAAGGGGTGGGACCGACTCGCTATGGTCATCAGGCAAAGAGGGTTGTCGCGCTGCTTCGCAACGCGACCAATCCGGGAAGAAGCAGTAATTTTGGGGTTGTGAGGTTGTATCTCACACGTACGCGGTACTTCAACCGTCGTACGTCGAGTGCCTTGCACTCGACGCTCGATGTCCGTCTGCGCTGAAGCGCTGACGAGCATCGAGACAGACTTGTTATAGGATCAAGCCTTACGGGCAATTAGTATCAGTTAGCTGAACGCATTACTGCGCTTAC
>NZ_JBXAPG010000014.1:153651-153749 GCF_058803765.1 Burkholderia sp. GW821-FHT14F03 | reverse complement strand
CGTTGTCCACTTCGACGTCGACTGGTATTTCGTCGCTGTCGACCGGTTTGTCGACGACGGACAGCACGGTCACGTCGCTGTCCACTTCGACGTCAACC
>NZ_JBXAPG010000014.1:133286-153551 GCF_058803765.1 Burkholderia sp. GW821-FHT14F03 | reverse complement strand
GGTATTTCGTCGCTGTCGACGGGTTTGTCGACAACGAATAGCACGGTCACGTCGTTGTCGACATCGACGTCGACGGGTCTGTCGTCGGCGAACAGCTCGATCACGTCGTTGTCCACTTCGACGTCAACCGGTATTTCGTCGCTGTCGACGGGTTTGTCGACAACGAATAGCACGGTCACGTCGTTGTCGACATCGACGTCGACGGGCTTGTCGTCGGCGAACAGCTCGATCACGTCGTTGTCCACTTCGACGTCAACCGGTATTTCGTCGCTGTCGACGGGCTTGTCGACGACGAACAGCACGGTCACGTCGTTGTCGACATCGACGTCGACGGGCTTGTCGTCGGCGAATAGTTCGATTACGTCGCTGTCCACTTCGACGTCGACGGGCCTGTCGTCGGCGAATAGTTCGATTACATCGCTGTCCACCTCGACGTCGACGGGCTTGTCGACGACGAACAGCACGGTCACGTCGTTGTCGACATCGACGTCGACGGGCCTGTCGTCGGCGAACAGCTCGATCACGTCGCTGTCCACTTCGACGTCGACTGGTATTTCGTCGCTGTCGACGGGCTTGTCGACGACGAACAGCACCGTCACGTCGTTGTCGACGTCGACGTCGACGGGCTTATCGTCGGCGAACAGTTCGATCACATCGCTGTCCACTTCGACATCGACCGGCATTTCATCGCTGTCGACGGGCTTGTCCACGACGAACAGCTCTGTTACGTCGTTGTCGACGGGCTTGTCGACGACGAACAGCACGGTCACGTCGTTGTCGACTTCAACGTCGACGGGCTTGTCGTCGGCGAACAGCTCGATCACGTCGCTGTCCACCTCGACGTCAACCGGCATTTCGTCGCTGTCGACCGGTTTGTCCGCGGCGACCAGTTCGATTGTTTCCTTGTCCACAGTGACGAACAATCTGGGCAGCAGCACGGCTTCGGCACTGGGTGGGGGCGCAGCCTACAATCCGGCGACGGGAACGATCAGCGCCCCTGCCTATACGACGTACAACGCGAACGGAACGACAAGTACGGCCAACAATGTCGGTTCAGCGATCGACAATATCAACAGCCAGGGAATCAAGTACTTCCACGCCAACTCTTCTGCGTCTGACAGTCAAGCGCTGGGAGCGAACAGTGTGGCGATCGGCCCGAACGCAGTGGCGAACAATGCCGGCGATGTGGCGCTGGGGAGTGGTTCGGTGACGGCTGCGTCGAACCCGACGGCGACGGGTACGATCGGAGGCGCGACGTACAACTACGCGGGGACGAATCCGACGAGCGTGGTGAGCGTGGGTGCTGCGGGTTCGGAACGTCAGATCACGAACGTGGCTGCGGGGCAGGTGACGGCCACGAGCACGGACGCGATCAATGGATCACAATTGTTCGCAACGAACACGGCGATCAACAGCTTGTCGACCTCGACGTCGACCGGTATCTCGTCGCTGTCGACGGGCTTGTCGTCGGCGAACAGCTCGATCACGTCGCTGTCCACTTCGACGTCGACCGGTATTTCGTCGCTGTCGACGGGCTTGTCGACGACGAACAGCGCGGTCACATCGTTGTCGACGTCGACGTCGACCGGCATCTCGTCGCTGTCGACGGGCTTGTCGACGACGAACAGCACGGTCACGTCGTTGTCGACGTCGACGTCGACGGGCCTGTCGTCGGCGAACAGCTCGATCACATCGCTGTCCACTTCGACGTCAACCGGTATTTCGTCGCTGTCGACGGGCTTGTCGACGACGAACAGCACGGTTACGTCGTTGTCGACTTCAACGTCGACGGGTTTGTCGACGACGAACAGCACCGTCACGTCGTTGTCGACGTCGACGTCGACGGGCCTGTCGTCGGCGAACAGTTCGATCACGTCGCTGTCCACTTCGACGTCAACCGGTATTTCGTCGTTGTCGACCGGCTTGTCGACAACGAGCAGCACGGTCACGTCGTTGTCGACTTCAACGTCGACGGGCCTGTCGTCGGCGAACAGCTCGATCACGTCGCTGTCCACTTCGACGTCAACCGGTATCTCGTCGCTGTCGACCGGCTTGTCGACAACGAACAGCACCGTCACGTCGTTGTCGACTTCAACGTCGACGGGCCTGTCGTCGGCGAACAGCTCGATCACATCGCTGTCCACTTCGACGTCGACCGGTATTTCGTCGCTGTCGACCGGCTTGTCGACGACGAACAGCACGGTCACGTCGCTGTCCACCTCGACGTCGACCGGCATCAGCTCGCTGTCCACCGGCCTGTCGTCGACCAACAGCACGATCGTGTCGCTGTCGACATCGACGTCAACCGGCATCGGCTCACTGTCCACCGGCCTGAGCACCACGAACAGCTCGGTATCGTCGCTGTCCACCTCGACGTCGACCGCGATCAATGCCGTGAAGACGCATTACTTCAGCGTCAACGATGGCGGCACGCAGCAGGCCAACTACAACAACGACGGCGCCACGGGCATCAACGCCCTCGCCACCGGCGTGAACGCCAGCGCGGCGGGCGCCAGCAGCGTCGCGGTCGGCAACGGTTCGAACGCGCAGTCGGCAGGCGCGGTCGCGATCGGCCAGAACGCATCGGCAACGGGCGGCACGGCCGTGTCGATCGGCTCCGGCAATACGGCAAGTGGCGACGGCGCGGTGGCGATCGGCGACCCGAGCGTCGCGACGGGTACCGGCGCGCTAGCGATGGGCGCGAACGACACGGCGACCGGTAACGGCGCAGTCGCGCTCGGCAACGCGAATACGGCCAACGGCGCCAGCGCGCTCGCCCTCGGCAGCTCGAACCAGGCCACCGCGGACAACACGATCGCACTGGGCAATCAGTCCACGGCCAGCGCTGTCGGCGCCCAGGCCTACGGCTCGAGCGCCACGGCAAGCGCCGCCAACGCACTTGCATTCGGTTCGAACGCCACCGCGAACGTTGCCAATTCGATCGCACTCGGCGCGAACTCGGTCACGAGCGCCGCGAACCCGACGTCGAGCGCCACGATCGGCGGAGTCACGTATTTCTTCGCGGGCAGCACGCCGGCCGGCGTGGTCAGCGTCGGGGCACCGGGCCAGGAGCGTCAGGTCACGAACGTCGCCGCCGGTCAGATCTCGGCCACGAGCACGGATGCGATCAACGGCAGCCAGCTCAACGCGACGAACAACGCGGTCAACGCGCTGTCGACGTCCACCGCGTCGAACGTCGCGTCGCTGTCGACGGGCATCAACTCGCTGTCCACCGGCCTGAGCACGACGAACAGCTCGGTATCGTCGCTGTCCACCTCGACGTCGACCGCGGTCAGCTCGCTGTCGACAAGCCTGAGTGCGACCAACAGCAACGTCAACTCGCTGTCGACGTCGACCTCCACCGGCATCGGCTCGCTGTCCACCGGCCTGAGCGCGACGAACAGCAACGTGGCTTCGCTGTCGTCCGGCGTGACGAACATCAACAACACGCTGAACTCGCTGTCGACGACGATCAACAACAACAACAACGCCCGTTCGGCGAACAACGGCAGCATTGCTGCCGACATGAACGGAACCGGCAGCGATGTGCCGAAGGTCACCGCCGGCTCGAACTCGGTGGCGATCGGCGCGAACTCGACGGACGGCGGCCGTCAGAACGTGGTATCGGTCGGCAGCGATACGCAGCAGCGCCAGATCATCAACGTTGCGCCGGGTACTCAGCCGACCGATGCCGTGAACCTTCAGCAACTCAACGCCAGTGCGAACAATACGTTGAATCAGGCAAACAACTACACGAACAGTCAAGTTCAGAGCCTTCAAAACAACATCAGTTCGGTAGAGAAAGACGCGGATGGCGGGGCAGCGGCTGCAATGGCAGTGGCCGGCCTGCCTCAACCGACGCGTCCCGGGATGAACATGGTGGCGTTGGCCGGTAGTGTTTATCGCGGTCAATCGGGCCAGGCGCTTGGACTTTCCAGGGTCTCAGAGAATGGGCACTGGGTGTATAAGGGCGCTGTCACCACGAATACGCGAGGCGCATACGGTGTGGTGGTAGGTGGAGGGTACCAATGGTAAGCCGAGGTCCGGTCGGGATTCGCTATATGCGATGCATCGCATATAGCGAATAGGTATCGTCAGGTTGCCGTCGAAGTCGGAAATATCATGGGGCATGAGGTCTCTGTGCTGCCGTCGGCCAAGGCACTCGTGTCGTTCAAGGGCTAATTTGCAGGGCGGTTTGGTTGTGCCGCTGTTTCCGCCGAGCCAGCGCGTGGTAGAAGGCATGCGATCCATCATCGGCGCCCTTTGTCTGGTATTTCGGTTCTCTGGATGGAGTGGGGAGGGCGTGGCGTGCCGGACGATGTGAGAAGCGACGCACGTCGGACGTGAGCAACTTCGTCGCCCCTTCCGAAATGGCCGCTACCGGGCAAGGCCGGGGCTGCGTTGGGTCGATTGCTGCCGATGAACGAGTTCCACATTGAGCGCGCCAATGCGCGTTGATATCAATCTGCCGCCGTTGCGCCAAATGAGGCGGGCTCAATTTCGCCGCCTCAAAAAATCGACCGCCCCGAATATGTCGTCAACCACTCCAGCGCCAACGTCCCCGCCAGCGAATTCCCATTCGAATCGAGCCCCGGCGACCACACGCACACCGCCATCTCCCCGGGCAGCACCGCGACGATCCCGCCGCCCACGCCGCTCTTCGCCGGCAGCCCGACGCGGTAGACGAAGTCTCCCGCCGCGTCATACGTGCCGCAGGTCAGCATCAACGCGGACAGCCGCTTCGCGGAACTCGCGTCGATGATCCGCTCGCCGGTGACCGGCGCGACGCCGCCGTTCGCGAGGAACAACGCGGCCTGCGCCAGCTCGACGCAGTTCATCGTGATCGCGCATTGCCGGCAGTACGCGTCGACCACCACCTCGGGCGGCATCTGCATGTTGCCGAAGCTCGCCATGAAGTGCGCCATCGCGCGATTGCGCTCCGCGTGCTGCAATTCCGATTGCGCGACGCGCGAGTCGTAGTCGATGTCGGTGACGCCGATCAGCCGCCGCACGAATTCCACGAGCGCCGTCTCGGCCCGCACGAAGCGGCGTGCGAGCACGTCGGTGACCACCAGCGCGCCCGCGTTGATGAAGGGATTGCGCGGCTTGCCGCGCTCGCTTTCGAGCTGCACGAGCGAATTGAACGCGTTGCCCGACGGCTCGCGGCCGACCCGGTCCCACAGCTCGTCGCCGAGCAGCTGGAAGGCGAGCGTGCAGGCGAACAGCTTCGAGATGCTCTGGATCGAGAAGCGCTCGCGCGCCGCGCCGACCGTGTGGACCCCGCCGTCGAGCGTGACGATCGCCATGCCGAAACGATCGGCGGGCACCTTCGCGAGTTCGGGGATGTAGTCGGCGACGCGGCCCGCGCCGATCCAGGGCGCGAGTTCAGCGTGGATGCGTTCGAGGATCAGCTGGTAATTCAGATCGGCGGTCATGCAGGCGAAATCAACGGGGCGTAGCGGAGGCGGACCGGCGGCACGCCCTTGTCCGCGAACGGATGCGGCGGGAGCGTGGGCCGGAGGCCGCGATCGAGACGGGGTGCGGCGGTCGAGGCCGCCGCGCCGCGCGGGCGGCAACCCGCATCTCGAAAACGACCGCATGATACTACAGCCGCCCGGCCCGTCAGCCGCGCTGGGCAAGGGCCGGCCGGCCGGCGCGGCGCGAGGGGAGGCGAGCGACGGCCGAGCGGGGCGGGCCCCGACGTCATCCCGACGGACCGCGTCGCGCGCGGCGGCGCGCCTCGTCGTCCCGGCGCCCGCCCGTCGGCAAGGAAAATTGTGCAACACGTCGCGTTTCCGGCCGGAGAAATCCAGCCGCGACCGTCCGTCGCGGCATCTGTTTCGAGACGTCGGGCCGCGATCGTGCGTCGCATGCGGATAGCGCCCAATCCCGCCCGGCGGGCCTCCCGCCCGGGCGGTCGATGTTCCGTCCCCATCATTTGCCGCGTTCCGGACGCGGTTTCCGCCCAAAATCCGCCGGCAGGCGAGGATCAAAAATGAGATAGTCTCAGTCGATTTTTGTGTTCTATCCCACCCCCTTTTTCGCGGAATGTATGCGCGGCGGCACCGGCCACGCGTATCATGCGAAATATTTCGGGATATTACGCCGATCATCAGAATGCCCAATGGGCGTTGCGTCCCGTTGTTTTTGTTGAACTCTTGCCTGTATCGACCGACCGCCCATGCCTTTCCGGATTCTTCTCGTCGAGGACGACAATCGTCTGTCGACGCTGATCGCGGGCTACCTGCGCAAACATGACTATGAAGTCGAGACCGTGCTGCACGGCGACGAGGCCGTGCCCGCGATCCTGAGCGGCCAGCCGGACCTCGTGATCCTCGACGTGAACCTGCCCGGCAAGGATGGTTTCGAGATTTGCCGGGAGGCGCGCGAGCACTACGATGGCGTGATCATCATGGTGACCGCGCGCGACGAGCAGTTCGACGAACTGCTGGGCCTCGAATTCGGCGCGGACGACTATGTGCACAAGCCGGTCGAGCCGCGCATCCTGCTCGCCCGGATCAAGGCCCAGCTGCGCCGCGCGCCGGTGCGCCAGGCGGAGACGGCGGCGCAGCCCGAGAGCTATACGTTCGGCAAGTTTTCGATCAACCGCGCGAACCGGACGGTGCGGCTGCCCGACGGCAGCACGCCGGACCTGACCTCCGCCGAGTTCGACCTGCTGTGGGCGCTGGTGTGCCACGCGGGCGAGGTGGTGAGCCGCGACGACCTGATGCTGCAACTGCGCGGCGTGGAGTTCGACGGGCTGGACCGCACGATCGACGGCCGAATCTCGAAGCTGCGCCGCAAGCTGCGCGACGATGCGGGCAGCCCGCAGCGCATCAAGACGATCCGCAGCAAGGGCTACCAGTTCAGCAAGCACGCCTGGGAGTAAAGCGGGGATGGCCGGCGGCCGGGCCGCGCGGCTGGCCCGCGCCGCGTCGTTACATAAATCGACACAGTTGGCAGGTAAGTTGACATCATTGCCGCGAATTGATGTCTATCATTCAATAATTCCGCTTTTTGCGTCCTTCCGTGCCGGGTTCGCGCCCGGCATCGCGCCGTCGTCCCGCTCCTCCCCGCCGTTCCGGATGCCCGCCCGCCCAAGACCATGAACAGCAGCCACGCCCCTCGTCTTTCCCCGCTGCGCTACTGCAAGTGGCGCTGGCTGAACTTCCGCCGCTCGTGGACCGACATGCGGGCCGACCGGATCCCGAGCTGGTCGCGTCTGTACGTGCGGACCTACCTGCACCTGATCGGCGTGGTGCTGCTGACGACGCTGGTGCCGGTGCTCGCGCTGTGCGTCGTGCTGACGCCCCGCGTGGTGTGGCGTGCCTATGAGACGCTGCCGGGCGGCGCGCTGCTGATCTTCCTGTTCGTCGCGGTGACGCCGGCGCTGGCCGCGTACCGGTGGATGCGGCCCGTGTGGTCGGATCTCGTGATGGTGCGCGAGCGCGCGATCGATTTCAGCGGCGGGCGCTTCAACACCCGCGCGCGCGAGTCGCACAGCGTGATCATCGGGCCGCTCGCGCGCACGCTGAACGCGCTCGCGATGCGCATGGAGCGGCTGATCGCCGCGCAGCGCGACCTGACCAACGGCATTTCGCACGAGCTGCGCACGCCGCTCGCGCGGGTGCGCTTCGCGCTGGAGATCCTGCGCGAGCCGGGCTCGGCGCGGGACTACCAGAACGCGCTCGACAGCATCGCGCAGGACGTCACCGAGCTGGACGAGCTGATCGACATGAGCCTGACCTACGCGCGGCTCGAATACAGCTCGCTGCAGTCGAACCTGGAACAGACGGTCCTCGCCGCGTGGTTCGAGAACCAGGTCAACGACGCGGCGCTGCTGTACGCGAACATCGCCATCGAGTCGCGGATCGGCATCGCGCGCGAGCTGCGCGTGCGCATGGACAAGCGGCTGATGTCGTACGCGATGCGCAACCTGCTGCGCAATGCGAGCAAGTACGCGCAGTCGCGGATCGTCGTCGGCATCGAGATGCGCCACGGCAACATCGAGATCTATGTCGAGGACGACGGCCAGGGCGTGCCGGAAGCGCAACGCGACCGGATCTTCGAGGCCTTCGTGCGGCTCGATCGTCATACCGCGGGTTACGGGCTCGGGCTCGCGATCACGCGTCAGGTGCTGCACGCGCACAACGGGCGGATCGCGGTGGTCGACCCGCGCGTGCTGCCGGGCGCGCGCTTCGAGATCAGCTGGCCGGTGTGAGCGGCGGCGGGCAGCACCCGCCGCACGCCGCGCACCGCACGCGGCCTGTCGCGCCAGTCGTCAATACGTCCGGCCCAGCTGGAAGTACAGGTTGCGGCGGCCGGCCGGCGCGAGCGCGATCCCGATGTAGAGCGGCCCGAACGACGTCGTGAGGCTGGTGAAGAGCGTATAGCTCTGCTTGAGCGCGCCGCCGCCCACCCGCTCGCCGCTCGACCAGACATTGCCGACCTCCGCGCTCGCGCCCAGATACAACGCCTTGATCGGCGACGCGTTGAACGTCATCAGCTGATTCATGTAGGTGACCTGCCCGTAGACGAGCGAGTCGCCGTTCAACTGGTCCGCCGCGTAGGCGGCCAGGTGTTGGAAGCCGCCCAGCGTGAAGTCGAAACTGTTGAAGACGTTCGAACTGCCGCCGAAGGTTTTGCCCGCCTCGACGCCGGCGCTCACGCTGTGGCGTCCGAATTGCCGCGCGATCATGGCTTTGCCGCGCACCTCGGTATAGGGCGTGTTGTCAGTGCTCGGGCCGGCGTAGGCATCATCGGTGGTCGTGCTGGTGGCGAGCGAGTGCTCGACCCGGACCTCGGTAAAGTAGCCCTGGCGCGGGAACAGGTGATCGTCGAGCTGATCGATCACGAGCCGCGCGCGCGCGGTCAATGCTTGTGACGTGAACGGCGAGAAGAGGTCGAAGAGCTGATAGTTCGGCACGGCGGAGCCGTGTGCATAGGCGAGGCCGATGCGGAAGTCGCCGAGCCGCCCGATCGGCACGCCGAAGTCGATGCCGACGCGTTGCGTGCGAAGCCGGTACTGGTTGAGCTTTAAATCGCCGCTTTCGTCGTAGACGTTCGCGAAGCGCCGTTCCACTTCCGCATACGGCGCGACGTAATAGCCGCCGCGTTCGGTCAGCGGCTGGCGCAGCTCGACGTGGGCCGATTGCAGGTCGCTGCCGAGCGTCGTGTCGGCGCGGAACTCCAGCCCCGACTGGGTGAGCCACGGCCGCCGGTAGCCGACGTGCAGGCGGAACCCGCCGACGTCGCTGGAGCTGCTCGACAGGCCCAGCCCGAACAGCAGGAAGTTCGGCCCCCAGTACTTCTCGCGCGCGTCGATCACGAGCTTGTGGCTGTCGCCGTCGTTGACCACCTGCTGCGAGACGCTCTCGAAGTTGCCGCTCGTCGTCAGCGTGAGCAGATCCTGGCTGACCGACTTCGCGTCGTAGATGTCGCCGGGGTGGACGTGCAGCGCATCGGTGACGACCCGCTTCGGCACCGGGCCGTTCATGCGGACGTCGATCGAGGTGATGCGCACCGGCTCCTGCGGCGGCAGCGTGTGCGCGGCCTCATAGGACGCGTACTGCTCGGGTGTCAGCTGGTATTGCAGCAGCTTGGGCAGCGCGGCCGTCGCGGCCGCCGCGCCCGCCGAGATCGCCCGCGACGCGGTCTGGAAATCGGTGAAGCTCAGCGCGCCGAGCGCCGGCTGCAGCAGCACGTCGTCGGCGCCGAGCTGCGCGCGCTGGGCCGACACGTTCTGCCGGATCAGAATCCCGATCATCTGCTGCATCACGTCGGCGGGCGACGCGAGCGCGTCGAGCGGCCGCAGCTGCGAGCCGATGTCGACCGCGATCACGACCTTCGCGCCCATCGCGCGCGCCGTGTCCACCGGCAGGTTGCTGACGAGCCCGCCGTCGACCAGCGTGCGGCCGTCGATATCGGCGGGCGCGAACAGGCCGGGCAATGCCATGCTCGCGCGGATCGCGAGCGGCAGCGAGCCGTGGTCGAGCACGACCATCTGGCCGGTGCGCAGGTCGGTCGCGATCGCGCGGTACGGGATCGGCAGCTGGTCGAACGGCTGGTTGGCCGGCACGGCCGCCGTCCAGTTCGCGAGCAGCGCCTGCAGGCGGTTGCCCTGCACGAGCCCGGCCGGCGTCTTGACGCCCTTCGTGCCGAAGCCGATCGTCAGCGCATCGGCATAGACCTGTTCGTCCTCGCGCTGCGACTGCGGGAGATCCGCGCGGTTGGTCACGTCGAATGCGATGTCCGCGAGGTTGATCTGCGACAGGCGCTTTTCCATCTCCGCCGCATGCATGCCGCTCGCATACAGGCCGCCGACCACGGCGCCCATGCTGGTCGCGGCGATGCAGTCGACCGGGATGCGGTTGTCCTCGAGCACCTTCAGCACCCCCAGGTGCGCATAGCCGCGCGCGCCGCCGCCCGACAGCACGAGGCCGATCGGCGGCCGGTTCGCCGGGCCGCCGTCCGGGGAGCAGGAGACGTTCGTCGTCGGCACGGGGACCGCCGCGGCCGCGGGGGCGGGCATCGGAATCGGCACGGACGCCGGCACGGACGCCGCGACGGGCGGCAGCGGCTGGGCGAGGGCAGGGAATGCTGTTGCGCAGCAGAACAGGACGGCGGCGAAGCGCTTGCCGGCGCGAGGATTCTGCCGACCGCGTGGGGCGTGCACCGTCATCGTTGTGGTTCGGGGGTGGTCGGACAACCGCGAGGCGGTCGGGAATTCGTGCAAAACCGCAAGGTTACCGTGTTTTGAGCCGGAAAGAACCAACAAAATCTCCGTGACAGACTGTGGACGGGGATGAGCGAACCGTCGCCAATATTTTGGGGAAAATATTCGAAATCACCTAAAGTATTGGTGCATGCTGCCGCTAAGCGCTTAACAGTCGCCGTCCGGCGCGAGAGACCGGTGTTACGACGACCCGGCGTCCCCCGCATAGACCTTCCACCGGTTCGTTCGTCCGTAGAGGCTTCATCATGTCGACCCCCCTTCTCGGAAGGCTGTTCGCGCACAACATCGCGGTAGACCTGGGCACCGCGAGTACGCTCATCTATGTCCACAATCGCGGCGTGGTGCTGAACCAGCCGTCCGTGGTGTGTTTCCGCAAGCCCGGCGGCGCGGTCGACAAGGCGCGCGTCGAGGCCGTCGGCGACCAGGCGAAGGCGCTGCTCGGCCGCTCGCCCGAGCATCTGCAGGCGGTGCGGCCGCTGCGCCACGGCGTGATCGCAAACTACAACGCGGCCGAGCAGATGATGCGTCAGTTCATCGACATGTCGCGCACGCGCGCGCTGTTCGGCCGGCGCGCGGAGTTCACGATCTGCGTGCCGTCGAACGCCACGGCGGTCGAGCGGCGCGCGATCCGCGAGGCGGCCGCGGCGGCGGGCGCCTCCAAGGTCACGCTGATCGGCGAATCGCTGGCGGCGGCGTTGGGCGCCGGGCTGCCGGTGACGGACGCGGTCGGGTCGATGGTGGTCGATATCGGCGGCGGCACGACCGAGGTCGCCGTGATCGCGCTCGGCGGCGTGGTTTACCAGGAAGCGATCCGGGTGGGCGGTGATCAGTTCGACGCGGCGATCGTCAATCATGTGCGCAACCTCTATGGCGTGCTGCTTGGCGAGCAAACGGCCGAGCACGTGAAGAAGATCATCGGCACGGCGAGCTACGGCGTGCCGCGCGAATCGATGCATGCCGTCGGGCGCAGCGTCGAGGACGGGCTGCCGCGCACCATTGAGCTGACCAACCACGACATCGCCGACGCGCTCGCGGCGCCGCTCAAGCAGGTGGTGGGCGCGGTCAAGGGGGCGCTCGAGAATGCGCCGCCGGAGCTGATCACCGATATCGCGCACCGGGGCGTGGTGCTGACGGGCGGCGGCGCGCTGCTCGCGAACCTCGGCAAGCGGCTGTACGACGAAACCGGGCTCCTGGTGCGCGTGGCCGACGAGCCGCTCAGCTGCGCGGTGCGCGGCGCGGGTCAGGCGATGGGGCGCCTGCAGACCGAGGCGGAGGCCTGACGGGCCGGCCCCGGCCGCCCACCGGGGCGATGCGCCGCGCGGCGCTGATATCCGAGGCCCGTCGAGCGCGATCGAAATGATATGTTATATCATTTCGATTCGAGGCCAGCCGTTTGCCGCCGCGCCTCGCCACACGAGGGCCGTCCCCATGCAACAGCTTCCCGTCACCGTGCTGTCCGGCTTTCTCGGCGCGGGCAAGACCACGCTGCTCAATCACGTGCTGAACAATCGCGAAGGGCGGCGGGTCGCCGTGATCGTCAACGACATGTCGGAAGTCAACATCGATGCGCGTCTGATCCGCGACGGCGGCAGCGCGCTGTCGCAGGTCGACGAGCGGCTGGTCGAGATGAGCAACGGCTGCATCTGCTGCACGCTGCGCGAGGACCTGTTGGTCGAGATCGGGCGGCTCGCACGCGAGCAGCGCTTCGATTACCTGCTGATCGAGTCGACCGGCATCTCCGAGCCCTTGCCGGTGGCGGAGACCTTCACGTTTCGCGACGAGGCGGGGCGCAGCCTGTCCGACGTCGCGCGGCTCGACACCCTGGTCACGGTCGTCGACGCATTCCATTTCGCGCGCGACTACGGCTCGCACGACTTCATCGCCGACCGCGGCGAATCGATGGGCGACGCGGATACGCGCAGGGTGGTCGACCTGCTGACCGAGCAGGTCGAGTTCTGCGACGTGATCGTGCTCAACAAGACCGACCTCGTGACGGCGGACGAGCTGGCGCGCCTGAAGGGCGTGCTGCGCGCGCTGAACGCGCGGGCGCGGATCGTCGAGAGCCGGTTCGGCGCGGTGCCGGTCGACGAGGTGCTCGACACCGGCCGCTTCGATTTCCAGGCGGCGGCGCTGGCGCCGGGCTGGTTGAAGGAAATGCGCGGCGAACATATTCCGGAGAGCGAACAATACGGCATCACGAGCTTCGTGTACCGCGCCCGGCGGCCGTTCCATCCGCGCCGGCTGCACGACTGGATCCAGCGCGAATGGCCGGGCGTGGTGCGCTCGAAGGGCTATTTCTGGATTGCGTCCCGGCCGGAGGCGGTCGGCGAATGGTCGCAGGCCGGGGCGATTTCCCGGCACGGGCGCGCCGGCAGCTGGTGGGCGGCCGTGCCGGAAGAGGCGTGGCCGCGCGATCCGGACGCGCTCGCGCAGATCCGCGGCCGCTGGGACGACCGGTTCGGCGACCGGCAGCAGGAACTGGTGCTGATCGGCACCGGGATGGACGAGGCGGCGCTGCGCGCGGCGTTCGACGCCTGCCTGCTCAGCGACGCGGAACTGGCGCTGCCGGAATCCGCGTGGCGCGGCGGCGACGATCCGTTTCCGGATTGGCGCCGTCCGGCCTGAGCGCGCGGCGCCCGCCCGCGCGGATGGGAGGTCGGTGACCTGGGGTTGGCGGGATCGAGGGATCGGGCCGCATGCCCGTCGGGGCGGGCGGCTCGGACCATCAAGATCAACGGCGTCTCGACGGCCCGGCGGCGACGCGCGAAGCGCCACCCACGCGGTTTGCCGCACTGCGTCACCCGGGCGTCGCTGCGCGCCGCCCGGGTTCTGCCCTATGCTGTGCGGACCGGGCGCGCAGGTCGCGCGCCGCCACCGGACAGGAGCCGCAATGCCCAGCAGTCCCGCCGCCGATTCTTCCTCCCCCGCCGCGCAGGCCGACCTCAAGCCGGCCGCGCCCTTGTTCATCGCGCCCGAGCCCGATACGCAGAAGCCGGTGCGCGGCAGCCAGTTCGTGCTGAAGTCCGGCGACGCGTTCGTGGTCTGTGACGCGCTCGGCGACATCGGCGGTCACGACGACGGCCTGTTCGTCGACGACATGCGGGTGCTGTCGCAGTGGCGGCTCACGTTCGGCGGCCGTGCGCCGTCGCTGCTGTCGGGCGCGACCAGCGCCGACAACGCCTCCTTCACCGCGCATCTGACCAATCGCCCGTTGCCGCCGCTGGGCGGGCACGAGACGCCGGAGGGCGTGATCCACATCGAGCGGATGCGGGTGCTGGAAGACAACGTGCTGTACGACGGGCTCACGCTGACCAACTACGGCACGAGCGACGCCGAGGTGCCGCTGTCGATCTCGTTCGGCGCGGATTTCAAGGACATGTTCGAGGTGCGCGGCACCGCGCGCGAGCGGCATGGCGCGATCGCGCCGCCGTGCGTCGACGCGGGCGCGGTGCGGCTGGGCTATGTCGGGCTCGACGAGGTCGAGCGCACGGTGCGGATCCGTTTCTCGCCGGAGCCGGACGCGCTCTCGCCCGACCGCGCCGACTACACGCTGCGCATCGCGGCGCAGGCTTGCGTGTCGATCTATCTGACGGTCGAGGCGCGGGTCGGCGCGGCGGGCGCGACGGCCGCCGCGCGGCCGGCCGAAACGGGCGGACGGCCGGCGCTGCGCAAGGCGCTGGTGCGGGTGCACCGCGCGATGCGCGAGCGGCGGCGCGCGATGGCGCGGGTGCGCACCAGCAATCCGCTGTTCAACGCATGGCTCGACCGCTCGCTCGCCGACCTCGGGCTGCTGACGACGCAGCTCGACACCGGCCCGTATCCGTACGCGGGCATTCCGTGGTTCTCGACGCCGTTCGGCCGCGACGCGGTGGTCACCTCGTTGCAGATGCTGTGGCTGCAGCCGTCGCTCGCGCGCGGGGTGCTGCGCTTTCTCGCCGCGCATCAGGCGCGCGAGACCTCGGCGTTCCACGACGCCGAGCCGGGCAAGATCATGCATGAGTTCCGCCGCAGCGAGATGGCGGCCACGGGCGAGGTGCCGTTCGCGCTGTACTACGGCGGCGTGGACACCACGCCGCTGTTCATCGTGCTCGCGGGCGCCTATCTGGAGCACACCGGCGACCACGCGCTGATCGACGAGCTGTGGCCCGCGCTCGAACGGGCCGCGCAGTGGGTGATGCGCGTGTGCGACCGCAATCCGCACGGGCTGCTCGATTACCAGCGCACCTCCGAACGCGGGCTCGCGAACCAGGGCTGGAAGGACAGCCACGATTCCGTGTTCCACGCCGACGGGCGCTTCCCGGACGGGCCGATCGCGCTGGTCGAGGTGCAGGCCTACGCCTGCGCCGCGTTCGACGCGATGGCCGGGTTCGCGCAGCGGCGCGGCCACACGGCCGACGCGGTGCGCTACACGCAGCGCGCGCGCACCTTGCGCGAGCAGGTCGAGACGCTGTTCTGGATGCCCGAGGCGGATTTCTACGGGATCGCGCTCGACGGGCACGGCGAGCTGTGCCGGGTGCTGGCGTCGAATGTGGGGCACCTGCTGGCGTTCGGCCTGCCGGAGCCGGCGCGCGGCGAGGCGGTCGCGCGCGTGCTCGGCTCGGCGCTGTTCCAGACCGGCTGGGGTGTGCGCACGCTCGCCGCCGGCCAGCCGCGCTTCAATCCGATGGCGTATCACAACGGCTCGGTGTGGCCGCACGACAATGCGCTCGCCGCGCGCGGCCTCGCGCGCTACGGCGACAAGCGCGCCGCGATCGATCTGCTGCGCGCGCTGTTCGAGGCGGCGGTGAGCTTCGACATGCGCCTGCCGGAGCTGTTCTGCGGCTTCCCGCGCCGGCGCGGCGAGCCGCCCACCGCGTATCCGGTCGCATGCCTGCCGCAGGCGTGGGCGGCCGGCGCGCCGTTCATGATGCTGCAGGCGTGCCTGGGCGTCAGCGTGGACGCGGCGCGCGGCGAGGTGCGGGTCGAGCGGCCGGCGCTGCCCGAAGGGGTCGACTGGCTGCAGCTCGACGGCCTGCGGGTCGGCGACGAGAGCGTGTCGCTGACCTTCCGGCGGGTCGACGGCAAGGTGGTGGCGTCCGCCGAAGGGCGCGCGCGCGTGGTCGCGGCGCTGTAGCTTGCGCCAGGCCGGCCCGCGTTTGCGACCCCGGGCCTAGAATGGCGGTATCGCGCAGCCTCGCGCCCACCCGAACCAGGAGACTTCACCATGTCGAACGACCCGCAGCCCGACCGCGATCCGGCGCGCCTCGAACAGCTCGAGGCCGCGGTCGATCATCTGCATGAATCGCTGGCGTCGCAGCGCATCGCGGCCGGCGCGGCGAAGGGCATCCTGTTCAGCCTGGTCGAGACGCTCGGCGCGCTGATCGGCGATCCCGACCTGCCCGAGCACGCGCGCTCCGGCTACGAGGCGCTGCGCGACAAGGCGAGCGAACTGAAGGCCACGCTCGACCGGCACTGAGCCGGCGCCGCCGTTGCCCCGCCCGAGGGCGCGGCGGCAATCCCGTTTGGATTCAATGCGTTGCCGCGCGCGTGCGCAGGATATCCACATGCTTGTTAACAAAAACTGTTGATAACCGGGGCCGCGCGCCCCGGAGCCTCCCCCGATGACACCTCCCCGCATTCTGGTCAGCGCGTGCCTGCTGGGCGCGCCGGTCCGCTACGACGGTTCCCCGAAGACGCTGCGCCATCCGCTGCTCGCGCAATGGCAGGCCGAGAACCGGCTCGTGCCGATCTGTCCGGAGTGGGCGGGCGGCATGCCGACGCCGCGCCCGCCCGCCGAGATCCAGCGCGCGGCCTCGGGCGACGCGGTGCTGGACGGCGTCGCGCGGGTCGTCGACCTGGCGCGTCACGACGTGACCGAGGCGTTCGTCGCCGGTGCGCGGGCGGCGCTCGCGCTGGCGCGTGAACACGGTTGCCGTCATGCGCTGCTGACCGATGCGAGCCCATCGTGCGGCAGCCGCGCGATCTACGACGGTTCGTTCAGCGGCCGTCGCCACGACGGCGCGGGCGTAACGGCGGCGCTGCTCGCGCGGCACGGCATCGCGGTGTACGCGCAGCACGACATCGAGACGCTCGCCGCGCACTTGCAGCGCGACGCCGCCGGCTGAGCGGGCGCGGCCCGCGCCGTTCAGGCGGGGCGCGTGAGCAGGTACTCGGCGTCGACCTCGGCGGCGATCCGGAAACCGAGCCGTTCGTAGAGCCGCTGCGCAGGATTGCCCTTGAGCACCTTCAGCGAGACCGGCACGCGCTGCCGGTCCGCTTCGTCGAGCACGCGGCGCAGCACGCGCGCGCCGACGCCCTGCCGCTGATGCGCGGGCAGGATCTGAATCTGCATCACCACCCAACTGTCCGGCTCGCGGTACGCCTTCAGCAGGCCGGCCGGCGCGCCGTCGAGGCATACGATCTGCGCGTCGTCGAGCCGCGCGCGCACCCGCGCGGCGTGGCTCGCGGAGTCGGTCGGCTCGCCCGCGCGCAGCAGGTGCTCGGTCATGGTTGCCTCGCGCAGCGCGAGCAGGAACGGGAGATCGGCTTCGGTCGCCGGACGCAGCGTGACGGTGGCTTCGGGCATCGGAGAGGCGGGGCGCGTGCCCGGGCCGGGCGGGTTTCGGGAAAAGTGTGTCAGTTCAATGACTTGGCGGCCGCATGCGCAGGATATCCACATGGTTGCCAACAAAAACTGTGGATAACGTAGCGTGCCGGGACCAGACTGACAAGCGCAGTGGACGGCGGCGCAAAAAAATATCGGCGCGCATGTCGATTCGCGCCCGCGCCGCGCGTCGTAGGAGAGAACGCGCCGCCGCGCGGCGCGTTCGATTCGTGAACCGCTTACTTCCACCCGTCAGGAGCCCTGCCATGTCCAGTTCCGTCAAACCCATCCCGGAAGGGATGCATACGCTGACCCCCCACCTGATCTGCGACGGCGCCGCCGACGCGATCGCGTTTTACGTGCGCGCGTTCGGCGCGGTCGAGCTGAGCCGGCTCGACGCGCCGCAAGGCGGCCGCTTGATGCATGCCTCGTTGCGGATCGGCAATTCGGTGCTGATGCTCGCCGACAGCATGGAGGGCTGCGGCGTGCGCGATCCGCATGCGCTCAAGGGTTCGCCGGTGTTCCTGCACCTGTACGTCGAGGATGTCGACCGGGTGTTCGCGCAGGCCGTGGAGGCGGGCGCGACCGTCACGATGCCCGTCACCGACATGTTCTGGGGCGACCGCTACGGCCAGCTGCGGGACCCGTTCGGCCACGCGTGGTCGGTCGCGACGCATCAGCGCGACCTGAGCGCCGACGAGATCCGGGCCGGGATGGCGCAGATGGCGGCGCGCTCGTGAACGGCCGCGACGCCGGCGCGACGGGCCTGACGCTGTACGCGCATCCGTTCTCGTCGTACTGCCAGAAGGTGCTGGTCGCTCTTTACGAGAACGACACGCCGTTCACGCTTCGGCTGCTGTCGCAGGACGATCCGGACACGCTCGCGGCCTGGGCCGCGCTGTGGCCGCTCAAGCGCATGCCGGTGCTGGTCGACGGCGGCCGCACCGTCGTCGAGGCGACGATCATCATCGAACATCTCGGGCTCCACCATCCGGGGCCGGTGCGGCTCTTGCCCGACGCGCCGGCGGACGCGCTCGACGTGCGCGCGCTCGATCGTTTCCTCGACAACTACGTGTCGACGCCGCAGCAGAAGATCGTGTTCGACTGCCTGCGTCCGCCCGAGGCGCGCGACCCGCGCGGCGTCGCCGACGCGCGCGCGATGCTCGATACCGCGTACGCGTGGCTCGATGCGCGGATGGCGGATCGCGAATGGGCGGCGGGCGCGCGGTTCAGTCTCGCGGACTGCGGCGCCGGGCCGTTCCTGTTCTATGCTGATTGGACGCACCGGATCGATCCGTCGTTCGGGCATCTGCTCGCGTACCGGCGCCGCCTGCTCGCGCGGCCGTCGTTCGCGCGCGCGGTGGACGAGGCGCGTCCTTACCGGCCGTTGTTTCCGCTCGGCGCGCCCGAGCGCGATTGAGCGGTTTTCGAACCAGGAGACAGACATGACGCAACCCACAGCGATCGTGCCGGCCGTCGAGCTGGCGAGTCGCAATCCGATCAGGTTTCCGAATGAAAGCGCGGCCTACCGGCACGCGCGCAATGCGCTGCTGGCCGAGGAGATCGCCTTGCGCCGGCACATCGAGGCCGTCGCGGCGCAACGCCGCGCGCTGCCGCCGGGCGGCGCGGTGACGGGCGACTATCGTTTCGAGGGCGAACGCGGGCCGCTCGATTTCGCGGGGCTGTTCGGCGAGCGGACGACGCTCGTCGTCTACAGCTACATGTTCGGTCCGCAGCGCGAACGGCCCTGTCCGATGTGCACGTCGCTGCTCGGCGCATGGGCCGGCGAGGCGCGCGACATCGGGCAGCGCGTGGCGCTCGCGGTGGTCGCGCGCTCGCCGCTCGACCGGCTGGTCGCGGTCAAGGAGGCGCGCGGCTGGCGCGACCTGATGCTGTACACGGACCTGGACGGCAGCTACACGCGCGATTATCACGGGCTCGACGCGGACGGCGACGAGATGCCCGCGCTGAATGTCTTCACCCGGCGCGACGGCGAGATCCGTCATTTCTGGTCGGGCGAGATGGGATTCTGGACGGCCGATCCGGGCCAGGATCCGCGCGGCGCGCCCGACCCGATGCCCCTGTGGACCGTGCTCGACATGACGCCCGAAGGGCGCGGCGACGCCTGGTATCCGAAACTCGACTACCCGGATTGAGTGCGTGGCGCGCAGCCGTTGCCGCATTCGCGACGGTTCGGGGAAAAGCCTGCCGGATCAAGCGTTTGGGCCGCGCATGCGCAGGATATCCCCAGGCTTGCCAACAAAAATTGTGGACAACGCGGGCGGCCCGCATCGCGCCTTCGGCGGCGCGGCGCGTGCCGCCCGCTTGATCCGCGCATGAAAGACGAATCGCATCAATGAGTTAACCGGACGATGCGCAGGATATCCCCAGGCTTGCCAACATAAACTGTGGACAACGAAGGGCGGGCCGCCGCCGCACGCCGCGCGCGGCGGCGTTGCCGCGTGCGTGTCGCCGCGAGGAAAACCTTTTCTCGTCAATGTGTTGGCGTCGTCGTGCGCAGGATATCCCCAGTGTTGCCAACATAATCTGTGGAGAACTGAAGACCCTCGGCGGGCGGGAGAAGGGCGCGGTGCCGCGCATCTGACCCGGATCGAAACTCTCTTGCGCATCAAGGACTTGAGGCGGGAGTGCGCAGGATATGCACAAGCTTGCCAACAAAAACTGTGGACAACGCGCGGTGGTGCGTTCGCGCGTCACGACGCAGCATGGCGCGGCGCGCCTGCCGCATGCGTGATCCCGCGGGAAAAACTGAATGACGTCAAAGGCTTGCATGGGTGATGCGCAGGATATCCCCAATGTTGCCAACATATTCTGTGGAAAAGCCGGCGCGCGAGCGATGAGCGATGAGCGCGAGTCAAGCGAGTCAAGCGAGTCAAGCGAGTCAAGCGAGTCAAGCGAGTCAAGCGAGTCAAGCGAGTCAAGCGAG